>JBNJDI010000112.1:0-6339 GCA_051744725.1 Pseudomonadota bacterium
ATACGTTGCGGTACTCTCGCTGTTTGCTGTGAGAGTGCCGTACGGAATTTCACGAGCAGCGCAGACGGTCAACTTGCTGGCATTCCGATCCTTCCGAAATCTGTTCGCGAAACGTCACCCTTCCCTCCGCCTGGGGCTGGAGCTGGCGGATGATGCGATTCACTGGGCCTGCATGAACTCAGATGGTTCGGTTCAGAGTGGTTCCGCCGGAGCTGAGCAGACACTGGCATCCCTGGTTGATGAGCAGGGAATGGGGGGCGCCCGGGTCAGGGTCGTCCTGGGGCAGGATCAGTATCAGATCTTCCAGGCCGAACGTCCCAATGTGGAAGCCGGCGAGTTGGCCGACGCCGTGCGCTGGAAACTGGGGGATCTGCTCGATTACCCCGCCAGTGAAGCCGTTATTGATACCTTTCCGTTTCCCGAGGATGCCTCACGGGACCGCGGGGCACTGATCAATGCCGTCTGTGCCCATCAGGAGCGGATCCGAACCATTGTGGACAGCGTCCATGAGGCGGGTCTCGAGCTTGAATGCATCGATATCGCGGAACTCGCGCTGCGCAACCTGTTGGCCCGTGCCGACCCGGAGGGGCGGGGCGCGGCCCTGGTGCATCTGGGCCGGCAGAGCGGCCACGTGATCTTCTGCCGGGGCGAGGTGCTCTATATGGCGCGGCGCCTGGACGTATCCCAGGCGCAGCTGCGGGATGCCACAACCCAGGAGCAGACGGTCCAGGACCTGGCGCTGGAGATCCAGCGGTCGCTGGACTACTACGAAAGTCAGCTGCGGCAGATTCCCCCCGCACGGGTCCAGCTTGGTGGCCATCCCGAAGCCCTGCCTCTGGCTGGAATGCTCAATTCCGAAGTGACTGCCGACGTCGTGGATCTGGACTGGAGCACCCTGCTCTCAGGCGTGACGCCCGCGCCCGGAGCCGGCCTTGCGGTGGCGACACTGCTGGCGGGTGACGAGGGGGCGGCATGAAGCAGTCCGTCAACCTGTATACAGAGGCCTTCCGGCCCTCGCGTGAGTGGCTGACCCTGGGTCGGATGCTCAGCCTGGTCGCGGTTGTGCTGGTGGTGGTTGCCGCTATCGGGGGCGTCCTGCGGTACCAGCTGGCCGGGGCCGAAGCCCGTCTGGCAGAGATTGAAACCCGCGAGGCGGAAAAGCAGCAGTCGGTGGAGACGCTCCAGGAGCAGGTGGAAGCGCGCGAGAAGGATCCCGCCCTGGAAGAGCAGGTCACACGCCTGGAACAGCGGGTCCGGGATCGCCGCCGCCTGGTGGAGCGCGCCGATTCGGTGGCAAGGGCCAGCAGCGAGGGGTTCTCGCCCTATCTGGAGGGGTTGGCACGCCAGACCCTCGATGGGCTCTGGCTCACACGGATCCGGGTGGATCTGCTGCGTGATCGCCTGGGCCTGTCAGGTCGTACGCGGGATGGCCAGGATGTGCCGGAATATCTGCAGCGGCTGCAGAAGGAATCCGTGTTCGAAGGGCGCCGGTTTGCCCGCTTCGGCATTGAGCGCCCGGAGGACAGTGGGCCGTTGCGCTTTGATGTGGCCTCAACCCGCGAATCGGCGGAGGAAGACGAATGAAGGACCGCCTCCAGCAGCGCTGGCAGACGCTCGCGGATGCCTTCCTGGCGCGGCAACGCCGTGAACGGGTTCTGATGCTGGTGGCCGCGGCGGCACTGGTTGCCCTGGGGGCCTGGCAGCTGCTGGTGACACCGGTTCTGCAGGCACAGAGCCAGGTGGCGGAGCGCATTGCAAGCACGCGGGAATCGCTGGACGGCCTTGCGTCCCAGGAGAAGACGCTCCTGCAGGAACTGGATAAGGATCCCAATGAACCGCTGCGTGAACGTATCAGCCAGCTCCAGAAGCGCGTTGAGCGTTACGACCAGCAGCTTGAGGAGCTGACAACCGGCCTGGTCAGCCCGCCGGAAATGGTGGCACTGTTGCGCCGTATGCTTGCCCGTCATGACGGGGTGGCACTGGAAAGTGTCTCCCATCGGGCGCCTGAGCCGGTTGCTGTGGATGGGCAGGATGAGGGCGAGGGCAGTGAAGAGGAGGCCAGTGAAAAGGAGGCCAGCCTCTACGCCCATCCGGTGGAAGTCACCGTCAGCGGTGGTTTCCACGACGTGCTGGCGTATCTCCGCGATCTGGAAGGCCTGGATGAACGCCTGGGGTGGCGGTCACTGGATTATGAAACACAGGACTGGCCTGATGCCCAGGTCCGGATCCGGCTTCACACACTGAGTCTGCACAGGGAGTGGCTGGGTGTCTGAGCGGCTTGTGAGTGGCATCATCGCCGGCTTTCTCATCGTCGCGCCGCTGACCTGCGTGGCCAGCAGCGAGGCATCATTGCCGGATCCCACGCGCCCGTCCTCGGTATCGACCGAGGAAAGCAGTGTTTCGCCGGTGCGACGCTTCCAGCTGGATTCAATCCTGGTGGGAGATCAGCGCCGGCGTGCGGTCATCAACGGGATCAGCCTGGCGAAAGGCGGTCAACTTAGGGATGCCACCCTTGTCCGAATCGGTATGGATCGTGTGCTGATTGAGATTGACGGGCAGCAGTATACTCTTGAACTCGACAGCGCGCCGTCGATCCGGCGCTAGCAGTAGGTTAACCGTTATGCGAGAGCGTTCCGTCCCATTTGTGATTCCGGCTGTGCTCAGCCTGGTTCTGGCCGGCTGTGCCGGGAATCCGCTGATGCAGACCCAGAAGACAAGCTCCACGGAAACCACGGAGCGGATTGAAGAAGAGCTGGAAAAAGCCGAATCCGAGAGCGGCGATACTGACGCTGCCCAGGCACCTGATGAGGTGACGGGCGCTCTGATGCCGGACTTCTCCGGCGAAAACAGCAGCGGCTCCGGTGGGGAAGAGCGATTCAACGTGAATGCCCAGGGGCTGGCGGCACCCACCTTTTTCCGGAGCCTGGTTGAAGGCACCCCCTACAACGTGGTGGTAGACCCGGCCGTGGAAGGCTCCATTACTCTGGACCTGACCCAGGTAACCCTTGAGGAGGTCATGGACGCGGTCTCGGACCTCTATGGTTATGAGATCTCCCTTGAGGGCCGCATCTATCGCGTCCGCCCGGCCGGGCTCAGGACCCGCGTTTTCCAGGTCGACTACCTGGATATTGAGCGCAGCGGCAACTCAGAGACCCAGGTGCGTTCCGGCCAGGTTACCAATACCGGCAATGGCAATTCCGGCTCAGGCTCGAATGATGACAACGGCAATACCAGTGAGGGGACGGTGGTGGGTACCCGCATCACCACGACTTCCGAATCGCAGTTCTGGGCGGATCTCAGGGAATCCCTGAACCTTATGGTGGGTGAGGAAAGCGGCCAGCGGGTTATCACCAACCCAGGGTCCGGTGTGGTGGTGGTGCATGCCCGCCAGGATGAGCTCAGGACTGTGGAGGACTACCTGCGCCGGATGCAGCTGATCTCCAAGCGCCAGGTCATTCTTGAGGCCCGCATTCTTGAGGTTGAGCTGAACGAGGGATACCAGCAGGGCATCAACTGGAACGCCGTCGATGAGGTGGGAAGCGGAACGGTTGAGGGCAGTCTCAGCAGCATTGGTACCGGCAATCAGGGCGGTGGTGTGCTGTCCACGGCACTGGACGTCAATGGCTTCAACACCCTGATTGAGCTTCTGGGCAGTCAGGGCAACGTCCAGGTGCTTTCCAGCCCACGGATCTCGACCGTCAACAATGAAAAAGCAGTCATCAAGGTTGGCAGCGATGAGTTCTTCGTAACCGATCTTGATTTTGATGACGATACGTCCGCAGGCGGCACCGGCACATCCAGGTCCACCTCCGTGGACCTGACCCCATTTTTCTCGGGGATATCGCTGGACGTCACGCCCCAGATCAGTGACAACGATATGGTGACTCTGCATGTCCATCCCTCCGTGAGCGAAGTGGAGGATCAGGACAAGCTGATCACCATTGGTGACGAGGATGTCACGCTGCCATTGGCCCTGAGCACGGTACGTGAGACTGACAGCGTGGTGCGGGCGCGCAGCGGCCAGATCGTTGTGATCGGGGGGCTGATCCAGGACCGGACCGAAGAAACCACGTCAGCGGTGCCCTTCTTCAGTGAGATTCCCGTGATCGGGGAGCTCTTCAAACAGCGTGACTATGAGTCGCGTAAGAGCGAGCTGGTGATCCTGCTCAAGCCGATGATCGCCAATGCCGACCGCTACAGCGAGGACGTGGAGGACAGCCGGCAGCGCACCCGTGATCTGCGCCGGATCATGGAATCCAACGAATCCCCGAAGCCAGAGCCGGCAGCGGGCGCGACACAAGAGAGGTAGCATGTACGAGGCATTTTTCGGCCTTCGGGATGCCCCCTTTTCACTGACGCCCAATACGCGCTACTTCCTGCGTGCGCCCAGCCACGGGCAGGCGCTGGAACTGCTGCTGGTGGCCCTGCGCCAGAAGGAAGGCTTCATCAAGGTCTCCGGCGAAGTGGGCACCGGCAAGACACTGCTGTGCCGCCTGCTGCTCAATGCGCTGGAAGGAAAGCTCACAACGGCTTACATTCCCAACCCTCAGCTTGGGCCAACAGAACTTTTTGAGGCCATTGCGGATGAGCTTGGGGTGACGCTGGATGATCCCAGTAATACCCACAGGGCCCTTTCAGCGCTGCAGCAATACCTGATTGATAATGCTGCTTCCTCCGGAGCCGCGGTTCTGGTGATCGATGAAGCCCAATCCATGCCTGTGGAAACCCTGGAAACGCTGCGTCTGCTCACCAATCTGGAAACCGAGAGCCGTAAGCTCCTTCAGGTGGTACTTTTCGGGCAGCCGGAGCTGGATGAACTGCTGGCCCGGCCGGATCTGCGCCAGCTGAGCCAGCGCATCACCTTTCAGCACCGACTGGAGACGCTGTCTCCGGAGACGGTTGCGGACTATCTGCAGCACAGGCTCGCCAGGGCTGGATGGAATGGTGGACGGCTTTTCCAGCCCAGAGCGGTACGTTTGATCAGCCGTGCCTCGGGGGGAACCCCCAGGCTGATCAATATCCTTGCCCACAAAGCATTGATTGCCGCTTATGGACGGGGTGATCGTGAAGTGACCAGCCGCCACGTGCGCCAGGCCATCCGGGATACGGACAGTGTTGTGCGCCGCCCGGGGTTGCTGGGAGGGCTGATATGAGCCTGCTCAATGACGCCCTGCGGGATCTGGAGAAACGCGAAGGCGCGGATGGCAGCAACAGGGACTCGATCCCGGCGGGGCTGAGCGCGGCCAGCCACCGGACGCCGTCCCACTGGCGCTGGATACTGGGCGGCTCCGCGCTGCTGCTGGCGATACTGGCTGTGGCCGGCTTCTGGTGGCTGGGCTTGGAGGAGCCGCGATCCGAGGGGGAGGGGGCTGTTCCAGCCATGAACGATGAGCCAACCCCTGTGCTCCGTACCGCGACACTGACCCCGGAGAAAGGCCAGGAAAGCGCGGACTCCGGAACCGTGGAGCGCAAAACCTCTGAGCGCTCAGCGACCACCGAGCCAGAAGACGACGCCAGCGACCCGCCTGAGACTGTCAGCAAGGTGGAGCCTGCCGGGGATACGGAATCCGATACTGAGGATGGGGCGGAAACGGAGTCTGAGACAGACTCCGAAGCTGAGAAGGTCGTGGAAACGGAAAGTGAGCCGGAAACCGATTCGGACACAGGAAACAGTGGGCAGGAATCCGGTACGGAGACGGAAGAGACTGCTTCCACTGAGGACGCTGCCAGTGAGTCCGAACCTGAGCCGGCCTCTTCCAGTTCCAGCGTGCGCGAACGGACGCCCGCAGAGAACGACCGTCGCCTCTCCCGGGAGCTGGAGGCGCTGCTGGCGGATGGGCGTGTTGCACAGGCCGCGGAGCGCCTGGGCCAGCGGACACTGCTGGATTCGGACGCGCCCCGTTCCCGGGCGGTCATGGCCCGTCATGCCCTGGAGCGCGGGGAGCCGGGAGCCGCGCTTCAGTGGTTGCCGGAGCAGGGCGTTGCGCTTTATCCGGAACTGCGGCTGCTCAGGGCGCGGGTGGCGCTGGAGCAGGAAGGCCGGGCCAGTGCCCTGCAGTGGCTGGAGTCAGAGCCGCCCGGGCCGGGTACCATGCCGGCCTATCACACCATGATGGCGGCGCTCTATCAGCGGACCGGAGACCATCAGGCGGCCGCCGAGCAATGGGCGGCATTGATTGAGACCGATGACGGCAATGCCCGCTGGTGGGCCGGCCTGGGCATTGCCATGGAAAGCCGCGGGCGGGATGAGCAGGCCAGGTCCGCCTACACCCGCGCGCTGTCACTGCCGGATCTGGCGCCACAGCTGCGCCGGTACATCGAGCAACGGCTCGCCGCGGA
>JBNJDI010000113.1:0-6338 GCA_051744725.1 Pseudomonadota bacterium
CACCCGCATCCAGGCGCAGCGGCTGGGTATTACCGGCTATGCCCGCAACCAGCCCGATGGCAGCGTCGAAGTGCTCGCCTGTGGGGAGGAAAGGGCCGTGAACCAGCTCCTGGACTGGCTCCATCAAGGCCCGCCCGCGGCATCCGTAAGCCGAGTGGAAACCCACCCAGCCAACAGCGAACCGCCCGCCGGATTCACCATCGGCTGACCGTTCTGAAAGACCTATCCAAACCTGATCACCAGGTCCAGTGCTTACTTCTGCATTCGTCGATACTGGTTGCCCGGGTGGCTTACGCCGGCCGGGCAGAGCCGTTATCTCCAGCAGCGTGTATTCCGGCTGAACGAGCCGTATAGTGCTCCAGATTGATGCTGGCGTTGGCGTCACGGCACTGGCGGTGACCACATTCCTGGCAGTGATACACCCGATCCGCCAGCGTCAGATCGCTTTTGTGGGCGCCGCAATGTGAGCAGAGCTTGCTCGACGGATACCACCGGTCGGCCACCGTCAGCACACCACCACGCCAGTCCATCTTGTAGGCCATCTGGCGGCGGAACTCGAACGCGCCGACATCGGCGATTTGGCGCGCCAGGCGCCCATTGGCCATCATGCCTTTGACGTTCAGGTCCTCGATGACCACCTCACTGAAGTGGGTGCTCAGATAGGCGGTCAACTGGTGCAACGTGTTGGCCCGGATGTCTGCAATACGCTTGTGCAACCGTGCAATGCGCATTTTGAGTTTCCGGTAGCCATTGCTGCCTTTGACCTTCTTCGCCAGCCGGCGCTGGTAGCGCGCCAGTTTTCTGAGCGCGTTTTGAAGGGGTTTGGGCGAGTCCCACTCGGTGACCGGGCCCCGCGAGATCGTGGCCAGGGTCTTGATGCCGAGATCCACACCGCAGCGTGCTTGGCTTTCGCTTGGCAGCGGGCAGAGATCGACAGTGAGTGAGAACGCCACAAACCACTTGTCCGCCTGGCGCGAGATGGTCATGCCGTTGATGTGGCCGCCGTAGGTCAGAGGCTCGGCCATGCGCACCCAGCCCAGATTGGGAACCTTGAGCCAGTGACCGTCCACCTTCACCTGATCGCCGCCGACGTAGAACGAGTCGGTGGCCTTGCCCTTTTTCTTGAACCGCGGCCGGCGCTTTTTCAGATGCGCGGGCTTGGAGGATTTGAGGTCCTTCATCCAATCGGAGAAGGCGCGCTGCAGGGCGATGAACGGCTGCTGGGAAGCGTACTTGGTGACTTCATAGACCCACGGGAACTCGCTCTTTTTGAGCGCGTTAAACTGGCGCTTCAGGGCCATGCCCGAAGGCCGATCACCTTGCCCGTCCCTGTGCAACTCGTATTGCCGGTTCCACTCAGCCAGAGCCCAGTTCCAGCAGAACCGGGCGGTTCCGCCGGCTTTGGCAAAGTAGGTTCTCTGCCGGTTGTTGGGCCGTAGCTGGGTCTTGAAGGCAATGTTCATACTCAGAGCATAACGCACAAAACTGTATATGCAACCAGTATTAAGCCACCCGTTTTCGGTTCTGGTGGGAGCGTCTACCGTAAAGCCGCGCTGAGAACACCGTCATCAGCGTCAGCACATCCTGCGTCAGTTCCTGCTCGAAGCTCACACCCTGCTCATCATCCAGGATGACCCCATCGGTGCCTGCCCACCGACACGCCTGGAAAATAAGCTCGTACCCGAAGCGCACCAGCCGGTCTTTGTGCGTTACGTACAGCGTCGACACCTCGCGATTGAGTATGGCCGTCAGCAGCCTGCGCAATCCCGGCTTTTGCAGTTCAGCCCGGAGCCCAGGTCCTCGATCACGACATCGCACACACCCGCCAACCGGTTGGCCTGGGACACCAGATCCGATTTCTGGTCGTGCGATGAGACCCGCGCATAGCCGCCCCGGGAACGTGACTCAGACAATCCCAGCAGTTTGCGCACCTGATGGGCAGAGAATCGCCGATGATCGCCGGGCGTACGAAACGCCTCTCGAACCTTGCCGGCGCGGCACCAACGCCGAACCGTGACCACGGAAACGCCAACGGCCGACGCGAAAGTACCGATGGAAAGTGAAGAATGGCTGTGCCTGATCATCGGATTACCCTCCAAATGATCAGGTTTAAACGGTTTTCGAGGAACTAGACAGTGCCCCTTTACAGGGCCACGCAAACTGTATACATTGACAGTACCTGTACGGAAACACAGTGACCCTGACTATGAACCTGACGCCAAGACAGCAACAGATCCTCGACCTCATCCGCGAGCACGTGCACTCCACGGGCTACCCGCCCACGCGCGCTGAAATCGCCAGTACCCTGGGGTTCAAATCCGCCAACGCCGCCGAGGAGCACCTGCGTGCCCTGGCCCGCAAGGGCGCCATCGAGATGGTCAAGGGGGCCAGCCGCGGTATCCGGCTCCCGGAAGTCGAGGAAAGCCCGGGCATCCCCATCGTCGGCCAGGTTGCCGCCGGTAACCCCATCCTCGCCGAAGAGAACATCGAGGATCACTGCGCCCTGGAACCCGGCTTCTTCAATCCGGCAGCGGACTATTTCCTCCGGGTGCGAGGAACCAGCATGGAGAACGTGGGCATCCTCGACGGCGACCTGCTGGCGGTTCACCGGACCACGGACGTCCACAACGGTCAGATCGTGGTGGCACGGCTGGAGGACGAGGTCACTGTCAAACGCTTCCGCCGGGAGGGCAGTACCGTCTGGCTGATTGCCGAGAATGATGAGTTCGACCCCATCCAGGTGGACCTAACTGACACACCACTGGATATCGAAGGGCTGGGCGTGGGCGTCATCCGCCGCGGTGATCTGCACTGACCCACCCCACAGAAGATGACAGGAGCCCCATCATGGAACAACTGGATCTCACCCCACAGGAACAGCAGGACACCCCTGCCCCCGCAGCATCCGCGGATACAGGGAACAGCGGCGACAGTCCAGCTCCGGAGGCGAACGTAACGGAGATCATCCTGCCGGAGGAGCAGATCGAGAACTTCCAGCTGCTGCTGCCGATGCTGACCCAGCTCAACCAGGAAGAACGCTGGCTGGCCTGGATCGATCCGCCGGCAGGGCTGGTTGGCAAGTGGCAGCAGCATCACGGCATCATCCAGCACCAGCTGCTGATCCTGCGTTCTTCGGCCCAGCACAGCGCCGAAACCCTGGCGGAGAAAGCGCTGTCAGCGGGAACCTGCCATGCGGTGGTGCTCTGGACCTCGGGGCTGAGCCGCCACAGCTATGGCCGCCTGGAGAGCGCCTCCGTAAGCGGCCACAGCCACGGGGTCATACTGCGGCAGAGACAGACCCGTTCTCAGTGAACGGTTTGATTGTAGGCGGGAGGCATGGTGTCTTCCTCTTCCATGTCCATGTCACCGATGTCATCGGTGGTGGAACCCGCTGCCTCGAGCCCGGCGGTGATCATGGCCTTGGCCACGTTCAGGTCGTTGTCCTGAAGCATTTCCTTGGCTTCGTCTGAGAAGCGGATCCGCACCAGGGGGGTACTTTCATCATCCGCCCGGCGCAGGGCGTACTCACCAGTGGGCAGCTGAATGATTTCCAGAAAGGATGTGGGCATAGACAACGCCTTTTACCATTGGTCATGACGTTCCACGAACGTCTCAAAATAATCCCTGAAATCACTGATCAGTGATCGAAGGGCATCGGGAGAACAATCCGGTCCTGCCGCTGCAACAGCGATCAGCGTTTCGTCACGCGGCCGTGATGCACGCCTGCCGGGCTCCTGCTGACGCGCCAGCAGCACTTCCAGTCGCGACCACCAGCTGTCGCCGTCCGCAGCAGCAGCTGACAGCACCTGAACCTCACCGGGCTGCTCGCCAACGCACGCACGCAGGGTCTCCAGGGAATCGACATCCCCCGCGTTATCACTGACACTTTCAGCAACCAGCTCCAGGAGAATGCACCTGGCCTCGGCAAGCAGGGCCACGGTTCCCTGAACCAGAGCCTCTCCCGTCACCACCGTGTTCGGGTGGCCGGACTCCTCCGAAAGCCGAACCAGCTGGCCCGCAAGGGTCAGTTTTTCCCGGAGCAGTGAACACCTGTCGGCATCCGCCATCTGCGGCTCTCCAGCGCCATCACGTTCGTCTATACTATCACGGACACGGCCTGCTGACTTCCCCGCCCCGGTAACGCGGGAAAAATCCGCTGCACCTGCTACCTTTCAGGGATGCAATAGTGAAGCGGCCTTGGCACCTTCTCACCCAACTTCCCGGAGCCCCGATGTCCACAGGTGTGATCATCTGCGACGACTCCTCCATGGCCCGCAAACAGATGGCCCGGGCGCTGCCCGCAGACTGGGATACCACACTGACCTTTGTCGAGGACGGTGATGCTTGCCTGGAAGCCATCCGCAACGGCGAGGGATCCGTAGTCTTCCTGGACCTCAACATGCCCGGGTCCGATGGCTACGTGGTGCTGGAGTGTGTGCATCGGGAAGAGCTGCCCGCTCTTGTCCTCGTGGTTTCCGGGGACATCCAGCCCGAGGCTTACGCGCGGGTCCGCAGACTGGGTGCCCTCAACTTCATCCGCAAACCCATCGACCCCCAGATTCTCGCGCAGACTCTGAAAGATTACGGGCTTTACAGCCCCACCGGATCCGACTCCGGCAGGGTCACCGCTGCCGCCGTCTCCGACCAGAAGGTTCCCTGGCAGGACGCGCTTCAGGAGACCGCCAATATAGCCATGGGCCAGGCGGGCGACCTTCTGGCGCGGCTGCTGGATGTTTTCATCAAGCTTCCCGTGCCGCGCGTCAACATGCTGGCAGCATCCGAGCTGCGAATGGCCCTGAACATCACGGATTCCACCTCCAGCTGGTCAGGTGTATGCCAGGGATTCAGTGGCGCCGGCATCGCGGGAGAGGCCCTGTTGCTTCTCAACAATGCCCGCATGGAGACACTATCTCACCTGCTCGGCCCCCCGGAGGAGGACAGCGCCAACCAGGACATCGAACCCCTCATGGACCTCTCCAGCATCATGGTCGGTTCATTCCTGCGTGGCTTCGGGCAGCAGATGGACAGGCGGTTCGGACTCAGCCACCCGGTTGTTCTGGGCACGCACCTGGACATCAGCGACCTTCTCGACGGTAGTCAGTATGCCTGGCAGCAGATCCTGACAATCGAACTCACCTACACCATCGAGTCCCACGACATCGAATGTGATCTGCTCCTGCTTTTCAGTGAGGAGTCCGTTGCTCCGCTGCGCGAGGCTCTCGCCTGGCTTTCAGATGCCAGCACCGGGATTCCAGCATGACAGAACCGGGGAATGAGCTGCATGAATTCCACTGGATCATGGACATGCTCCAGACCATTGAGGTCGGGCTGGTTGTTCTGGATCGCGAATTCGCGATTCAACTCTGGAACGGCTTTATGGAAAATCACAGCGGGCTTAGTTCCACCCGTGTCCAGGGCCGCTCACTGTTCGGGGTTTTTCCGGATATCCCCCAGGGCTGGCTCCGGCGCAAGGTGGAAACAACGCTGACCCTGAACATGCGCACCTTCACGACCTGGGAACAGCGGCCCCACCCGTTCCCGTTCCGCAACGCACGTCCGATCACGGGCACCGCGCCCTACATGTACCAGAACATCACCTTCAGCCCCCTCACCAGCGCTTCGGGGGACGTGGACCATGTCTGCCTGCTGGTTTATGACGTAACGGACAGCGCCACTGCACGGCTGAGGATGGAGCGCACCAACGCACGCCTGGAACAGCAGAGTCAGACCGATGGCCTCACCGGCCTGCTCAACCGCCGGGCATGGGAATCACTCCTGGCCAGTGAGTTCGAACGATTCCGCCGCTACCACAGCACCGGAACACTGCTGATGCTCGACATTGATCATTTCAAGGCCGTCAATGATACCTGGGGGCACCAGGCCGGTGATGATGTGATCCGCGCAGTGTCGGGGATGATCTCGGAACGCCTGAGGCAGACGGACATTGCGGGTCGTTACGGGGGCGAGGAATTCGCCGTGATCCTCCCAGAGACGGATATCGGAGGCGGTGGGATACTGGGCGAACGGCTGCGCCAGTCGATCAGTACGATGGAGGTGACCACCGACGCTGGCATTCTTCAATGCACGGTCAGCATTGGGATTGCCCAGGTAACGGCAACCCTCGCCGATCACCACCAGTGGCTGTCACTGGCCGACAATGCGCTCTATGCGGCCAAGGACAATGGCCGCAATAAGGTTGCGCTTGCGCAGAAACCTCAGCACCCGGTCAGCCGCTGACACCCACATGCACAGTGGTCTGTGCCAGATCCAGAAGCTCCCGCAACGCAACAGAGAACATGGCGTACTCCGGTGTGCTGTGGCTGCGCAGCTCACCCATA
>JBNJDI010000114.1:0-6327 GCA_051744725.1 Pseudomonadota bacterium
CTGTGGATCAGCATCTGCTCCATCAGGCGGTCGACGCTGACCTTATCACCGGGTGAGTGCCAGTTGATCTCACCCGCGCCGTCGACAAAGTCGGCCGCCTCCAGTTCGATGCGGGAATCCAGTGCCAGGTCGCCCTGATCCACGGCCTCGAGGACCGCGACGGCAACCGGCACCTTGATCACGGACGCCAGGTACCAGACCTCGTCAGCACGCACTCCGGCGGACTCGCCGCTTTCGAGGTTGGTGACCAGTATGCCGAGCTCTCCGGGAAACGACTGGTCGATCCGCTCCAGCTCAGGGTCAAGCTCATCCGACCAGTTGGCGCCCGCGCCGGTCTGGGGTATGAGCAGCATCAGGAGGAGGACAAGCCAGCAGGGACGGTATCGGTTGAACATCAGGAGTGGGCTCTGATCCATTGGTTGGTTTTGATCCAGGCGGCAGTGGCGGGTATCAGCACCAGCGCCAGAACCAGTGCCTGGGTGTAGTCGATACTCTGCCAGTAACCGAGCAGGAACCGGAACCCGATGAAAATGACGGTTATGTGAAAAACAAAGGCGCTCAGGGCATTGCCACCGATCACGGCAATGGGCGCCAGCAGCCGCGCCAGTGGGCGGCCACCAAGCAGAGCCAGGCCCAGAATCAGCGCCGCCCCGGCGCTGCTGTAGAGCATGAACAGGAACGCGGGCGGGTGCTTGCCGTCATTCTGGGCCAGCGCCTCCATAGTGCTCCCCATCTCCGGCAACGCCAGCCCGAGGAACACCAGGAACCCGCAGGCGCCCGCCACAACCAGCGCAAGCCCGTTGCGCCACTGGGGCCACCCGTGGACCGTGCTGTAGCGGATCAGCTCGCCCAGCAGAAGCCCGCAGAACACGATGGGCGCGCGCGAGATCTGGCCCCAGGTGTAGTACTGCTCATGCTCGACCAAAAGGGCCTGGAGCGTGGGCATGGCGCTGAAATCCACCCACACGGGCAGCCTCGCCGCGACCCAGGCGGTCAGTACCGGCAGCGCCAGGCGCAGCCACAGCGGCATCCGCGCCCAGAGCTGCAGGAAGAACGGCATCCAGAGCAGGGCGATGGCGTAGAAGCCCAGGATCTCCACAAAAGAGGGGAATTCCTGGTAGAGCAGGGCATCGAGGATGCCTTCCGGCTCCCGCACCTGGAGCAGCTCGATGATCGTCAGCATCTTGTACCAGAAAAACACCCGCACGCCACTGATGAACAGCTTCAGGCGGCGGGCCGGCCAGTCCGGGGATCGGGCGTAGGGCAGAAAGGCCACACCGAGTGCAATGCCGAAGACCAGGATGAAGAGGGTGGAGGAGAACTTGGTCAGGGCATGCAGTGTGATGCCCCAGTCGGGGAAGGCCTCGAAATCGATCAGGCCCTTGACCCCGTGGCTGAGGATCATCAGGGCCACTGCGGTACCACGGGCAAGATCGATGGCGTCAATGCGGCCACCAGCCGGTGAAAGGTCGGGGCGGCCTGTCAGCGGCCAGGGTATGGACGGCATATCAGCTCCCGGCTGATTCTTTGGGGTTGGGGCGTCGGCGCAGCAGGCGCCGCAGCGTCAGGCGCAGCGAGGCCGCGTCCACGGGTTTGGCCAGGAAGCGGTAGCCTGCCTCCCGCACGGCGTTGCGGATGGGGTCGCTGTCGTCGGCACTGATGATCAGAACCGGCACCTTCTCCTCCCAGTTCAGCGTCAGCGCCTGCGCCACCGCCACGCCGGTCTCCTGGTCCAGGTGATAGTCGGCGATCACCAGATCCGGCGCTTCCGCCGGCCGCTTCTGCATGGCCTCGCCAAGGGACTTGGCCGTGGTGACCCGGCAGCCGAACTGGCTCAGAAGGGCCTGCAGGCCGGCGAGAAGATGGGGTTCGTTATCAATGCAGATCACCTGCAGCCCCGTCAGCTGTGGGTCCTCGGTCTGGGGCTGGTCCCGGCGCGTCTGCTCCGGGGTGCCGCGTGGCGCGGTCAGCGCGAACATCGAGCCCTGGCCCTGGATGGAGCGGCAGTCGATGGGATGCTCCAGCAGGCGCGCGATGCGCATGGCGATCGGCAGGCCCAGACCCAGCCCCTGGACCTCACGGGTGGCGTCGGTGTGGAGCCGTTCGAACTCATCAAAGATGCGCTGCTGATCGGACTCGGCAATGCCCGGGCCGGTATCCCAGACCTGGATGCTCACCGACTGCGTGCTCTGGCGGCACCCGAGCAGCACACGCCCTTCGCGGGTGTAGTTGATGGCGTTGCTCAGGAAGTTCTGGATCACGCGCCGGAGCAGGTGGGGGTCGGTACGGATCCAGAGCGAGCAGGGTACATAGTCGAGCTCTATGCCCTTGCGTTCGGCGGTCATGCGGAATTCGTTGACCAGTTCCTCCAGGATCGCGCCCAGTTCCACATTGCGCACCTCCGGCTCCAGGCGTCCGGAATCCAGCCTGGAGATCTCGCGCAGGTGGCTGATCAGGGTCTCGGCGGAGGCCAGGGCCGAATCAATGTGCCGCAGCTCCGGGGCCGCCTCATTGCCCTGCTGGCGCAGCAGGGTGGAGGACAGCAGGCGTGCGGCGTTGATCGGCTGCAGCAGGTCGTGGCTGGCCCCGGCCAGGAAACGGCTCTTGCTGGCGTGCACCTGGTGCAGTTCCCGCTCGATGCGCGCCCTGAGCTCATTCTCGTTCTGGAGCGACTCGTTGGCGGCGGACAGCTCCCGGGTCCGTTCGGCCACCCGTTCCTCCAGGGTATCCCGGGCGTCCTCCAGTTCCGTCATCACACGGTGGTATTCGGAAACATCGTTGTAGGCCGTTACATAGCCGCCGGAGGGAATGGGCTTGCCGCGGATCTCGATCACGCTGCCATCCGGCATGTGGCGCTCCAGCCGGTAGGGGCGGCCCGAGCGCAGCATTTCCAGGCGCCGTTCCACGGCGGCATTGATGTTGTTGTCGCGCACGTCCGAGAGCAGGCCGCGGGCGGCGTTGTACTCGTAGATCCGCGCGATGGGGCAGCCCACGTAGAGCAGCCGCGGGGGATAGTTGAACAGGTTCTCGTACTGGCTGTTCCAGGCCACCAGTTCCAGGTTGCGGTCGACCACGCTGACCCCCTGCGGGACGTTCTCCAGCGTCGTCTGCAGCAGGTGCCGCGAGAACTGGAGCTGCTCCGACGTGCCCCCCATCAGGTCCACGATGTCCTCCATCTGCAGCGGCGTCTGGCGCTCCAGCAGCCGGATGGCGCGGTGGGCGGAGGCGGCCCCGATGACCGAGCCCAGCTTGGATTCCGTGACCCGCACGGTGTAACGCGTGGCCTTGTCGAAGGGCAGCAGCCGCTGCTCCTGGCTCTGCTCCAGCTCCGCCCAGAGGCGGTCGGATTCCTCCTGGCCCAGGACCGGGCGGATCAGGCCGTGCAGCTGGTGCAGGGTGATCTCGGTGGCGGCCAGATCCTCATCACTGAGACCGTGGCTGGGCATGGGGTCGATGAAGGCCAGGGCCTGGCGCTCGTCCAGGGCCGTGGCCCTGGACACCCGGGAGACGAGGGTCATGACCAGCATATTGAGACCCAGACTCCAGACCACGCCGTGGGTCAGCGGATCGAGGAAGCCGCCAAGGCCGAGCAGGTTCTCGGGCTGGAGCCAGCCCAGCCCGAACGGCCCCTGGGTCAGCCAGCCGTTGTCCGACTTCATGAGGACCGGCAGCAACAGGGTGTAGAGCCAGGTCAGCGTGCCCGTGAGCAGACCGAGCAGGACACCATTGCGGTGGGCCCCGCGCCAGTAGAGCCCGGCCACCAGTGCCGGCATCAGCTGGGCAGAGGAGGTGAACGCCAGCAGGCCCATGTAGGACAGGCCCTCGGTGAAGCGCGCCGCCTGCTCCAGTATCCACCCCAGCAGCAGGATGCCCAGGATTGAGGTCTGGCGAACCTGGCGCAGCACCGCGCCCAGGTCGCTGCGTGGCCGGTCCAGGCGCTCCCGGATGCGCAGGTATGCCGGCATGAAGAGCTCGTTGGAGATCATCAGCGACAGGGCGATGGTGGCCACCAGGACCATGGCGGTGGCCGCGGACATGGCGCCGACAAAGGCCACTGCGGTCAGCCAGGAGTGGCCGGTGATCGCCGGCAGGGCGAGGACATAGCTGTCTCCGGGGATGGCCGTGCCGGCCAGGTGATGGCGGGCGGCCTCCACCAGCGGCAGTACCATGAGCGCGAACAGCGCCAGATAAAGCGGGAACATCCAGCGCGCACAGCGGGCCGAGGCCTCGTCATGGTATTCCACCACCAGCACATGGAACTGGCGCGGCAGGCAGACAATGGCGAGGGCACTGACCAGGAGCTGGGTGTAGAAACCGGCGTCACCGAAAGTGGAGAAGGAGAACGGCGAGGACTCGCCGAGAGGCTGCATATCGGTCTCGCCGGCCAGCAGCCAGATCGCGAAGCCACCCAGCAGGATGAAGGCCAGCAGCTTGACCGCCGACTCCGCCGCCACCACGGCCAGAAGGCCCCGGTGGCGGTTGGCGCCATCAATGATGCGGGTGCCGAAGGTGATCGCGAACCAGGCCAGGAAGAGGGCTGCAAAGAAGCTGACGTTGTTGCCCAGGGTGAAGGGCATCTGCCAGTCGGAAATGTTCGCCGAGCTCCAGGCCAGGGCGATGCCGCGCAGCTGCAGGGCAATGTAGGGCAGGGTGCCGATCAGGGCGACGATGGTCACCAGCGCGGCCAGCTTCTGGTCCTTGCCGAAGCGCGAGCCGATGAAATCCGCGATGGAGGTGACCCGGTTGCGGCTGCCGGCCAGCAGCAGGCGCCGGATGAAGGGCCAGGCGAAGACGAACATCAGGATGGGGCCGAGGTAGATCGGCAGGAAGGTCCAGCCGCTGTCCGCCGCATTGCCCACGGCGCCCAGAAAGGTCCAGGAACTGCAGTAGACGCCCAGCGACATCCCGTAGAGCAGGCCCCGCATGCGCTTCGGCCAGCCACCGGTGCGCTCGGCCAGCCACGCCAGGGCCACGAGGATCAGTGCGTACAGGCCCCCGAAAAGGATCAGCTCGTTACTCGCCATGGTCTCCCTGGGTCAGAACGGACGGATCGATACTATGGCACAGGATCGCCAACCATGCTGGCGTAGCCCTCGCGGAAGGTCGGGAACAGGAAGCTGTAGCCCGCCTCCTGTAACCGGCTGCTGTCCACCCGTTTGGAGCCCACACGGCTGTCGTGCCGCGCATCGGGGCGGACCGGGTCACAGCTCATGGTCTCCCGCACCCAGGCAACCACGTCGCCCAGCCGGGCCGGTTCGCAGTCACTGGCCAGGTAGCAGTCCGCGAGATCACCGCCGTCCAGCGCCCGGTTGACCAGGTGGCAGAGCGCGCCCACCGCGTCGTCCTCATGGATGCGATTGGTGTAGCCGCTGTCCGGGTTGGGGGCGATGCTGCCATCGCGCATGCGCGAGAGCATGCCGTCACGGTCGTTGCCGTAGATGCCGGAAAAACGCACCACGGTGCCGGCAACCGGGCTCTCCGCGAGGCGCCGCTCGGCGCCAAGCAGCGCGGTGCCGTTGTAGCGCGGCGGCTCCGTGGGGCTGGTTTCATCCACCCATTCCCCCTGATGCTGGCCGTAGACCGCGGTGGAGGAGATGAAGAACACCCGCTGTGGTGGTTTCCGCGCGGCTTCCAGAACGCGCATCAGGTTGTGGGTGCCCTGTACGAAGGTCCGGTGGTAGCCCGTCTCATCGTACTGGTCCGGCGTCAGGCAGATGATGGCGATGTCCACCTCCGGGACCCGCTCACCCAGGCTGTCCGGGGCCAGAAGATCCCCCTGGATGGGCGTCAGCGGCAGGGGCACGCGGCTGGCCTGGCGCCTCAGGCCGAACACCTGATGGTGCTCGGCAAGGGCCGCGCCGATGCGCTGGCCGAGCCGGCCGCAGCCGGCCATGAGGATTCGTGCATCGCGCATTGCGCTGTCTCCGCTCATTTCTTATGCTGCAATAGATAAATTTAATCATTACCGGCCCGGGAGTGGCCATGACCCTTACCGAACTCCGTTATATTGTCACCCTCGCGCGGGAGAAGCACTTCGGCCACGCGGCGGAACGCTGCCACGTCAGCCAGCCTACACTCAGCGTGGCCGTGAGAAAACTCGAGGATGAGCTGGGCATTGCGCTGTTCGAGCGCAGCAAGAACAGCATCCAGGTCACCGAGATCGGCCAGCGCATCGTGGAGCAGGCCCAGCGTGTTCTGGACGAGGCCGGCGTCATCCACGACCTGGCCGAGGACGGCAAGAACCAGCTCAGCTCGCCGCTCAAGGTCGGCGCCATCTACACCATCGGGCCTTACCTCTTTCCCCAGCTGATGCCCAGTCTGCGCGAG
>JBNJDI010000115.1:0-6278 GCA_051744725.1 Pseudomonadota bacterium
CTACGGGGGATTGCCAGACCCTGGATGTGTTTTCAGACCATGGGTGGATTTCCTGGGTGCTCCGTGCTGGTTGAGCCCTTGAAATCCGGCGCACCGCCCCAAGATTGCAAGCTGACAACAGGTTCAAGCAGGCAACAACCATCAAGGAGTGCGGCGCGTCATGACTGCCGAAGCACAGAAAGAAACACTCGGCTTCCAGACCGAGGTCAAACAGCTCCTCAACATCGTTATCAACTCCCTGTATTCCAACCGGGAAGTCTTCCTGCGGGAGTTGATCTCCAATGCCTCCGACGCCGAGGACAAGCTTCGCTTCGAGGCCCTGTCCAATAACGCGCTTCTGGAGGAAGATCCGGATCTGGCCATTCATCTGAGCTACGATGCGGAAGCCGGCACCGTCACCATCCGGGATAACGGCATCGGCATGACCCGGGATGAGGTGATCGAGAACCTGGGCACCATCGCCAAGTCCGGCACCTCCGACTTCCTCAACCAGCTCACCGGCGACCAGCAGAAGGACGCCAAGCTGATCGGCCAGTTCGGTGTGGGCTTCTATTCCTCCTTCATCGTCGCTGACCAGGTGGACGTGACCACCCGCAAGGCTGGCACCAGGTCCTCCGAAGGGGTGCACTGGGTGTCCAGCGGCGATGGCCAGTTCACCATTGAGCCGGTCGAGGACGCGCCACGGGGTACCACGGTCGTCCTGCACCTGCGCGAGGACGCGAAGGACTTCGCGGACGGCCACCGTCTGCGCCACCTGGTCAAGAAGTACTCCGACCATATTTCCTTCCCGGTCCGCATGCCTCCGGAGCCCAGCGGCGAAGAGGACGAGAACCAGGAGGACAAGCCGGCCGAGGAGACCGTGAACGAGGCCACGGCCCTGTGGACGCGTCCGCGCAACGAGGTGTCCGAGGACGAGTACAAGGCGTTCTACAAGCACATCGCCCACGACTTCGAGGACCCGCTGACGTGGTCCCACAACCGGGTGGAAGGTTCGCTGGATTACACCAGCCTGCTTTATATTCCCGGCCGTGCGCCCTTCGACCTGTACAACCGCGAAGCATCCCGCGGCCTGAAGCTGTACGTGCAGCGCGTGTTCATCATGGACGACGCCGAGCAGTTCCTGCCGTTGTACCTGCGGTTCGTGCGCGGCGTGATCGACAGCAACGACCTGTCGCTGAACGTCTCGCGCGAGATCCTGCAGAACGACAGCACCGTGGAGAGCATCCGCACCGCGCTGACCAAGCGGGTTCTGGACATGCTCAAGAAGCTGGCCAACAACGATCCCGAGAAGTACCAGCAGTTCTGGGACCAGTTCGGTCAGGTGCTGAAGGAAGGCCCGGCGGAAGACTTCGGCAACCGCGAGAAGATCTCGCCGCTGCTGCGCTTTGCGTCCACCCACAGCGGCGAATCCACGCAGAACGTGTCCCTGGATGACTACGTGGCCCGCATGAAGGAAGGCCAGGAGAAGATCTACTTCCTGACCGCGGACTCCCACCAGGCGGCCAAGGCCAGCCCGCACCTGGAGATCTTCCGCAAGAAGGGCATCGAGGTGCTGCTGCTGACGGATCGTATCGACGAGTGGATGATGGGCTACCTCAGCGAGTACGAGGGCAAGCACCTGCAGGACATCTCCCGCGGCGAGCTGGACCTGGACGAGGTCGAGTCCGAGGAGGAGAAGAAGGAGCAGGAGCAGGCCTCCGAGGAGCACAAGGATCTGGTCGAACGCATCCAGACGGTGCTGTCCGATCGCGTGAAGGAAGTGAAGGTGACCAAGCGCCTGACCGAGTCACCGGCGTGCCTGGTGATTGGCGATTACGACATGGGCCAGCAGATGCGCAAGATCATGGAAGCGGCCGGCCAGCCGGTTCCGGATGCCAAGCCCATCTTCGAGATCAACGTGGATCATCCCCTGCTGCAGCGGCTTGAGAAGGAGCAGGGCGAGGAGCGGTTCTCGGACCTGGCCCAGGTGATCTTTGACCAGGCCACTCTGGCCAGCGGTCAGGAGATCGAGGACCCGGGCACCTACGTGTCCCGCCTCAACCGCCTGCTCCTGGAACTGGCCGAGTAACCCGGGGGAGGCACCCTTGAAGCCGGAGTCGGTGATCGTGGATGTGGTCATCCACCGGGATGACTGGCTCCGGGTCTATGAAGGCAGCGCCCATCGCGTCTACGTGGTAGCCCGCGATGGGCGCTCCGTTGTTTTCCCTGCCCGAATACTGCAGCGCTGGATGGACCATGACGGTGTCTTCGGCACCTTCGTCATCAGCTATGACAGCGACGGCAAGTTCGATTCCGTCCGCAAAATCGCCGACCTTCCGAAATCAACCCCGTCCACGCCAGTGGGATAAGGTAACCGGGAGAGCTACCCGACGCTCGCCTCCCTGAAGGAAACCAGGCGCCGTTTGTCCTCGTCCCAGAGCGCCAGGCGCACCGACGCGATGCTTTCGCGCAGTGAAACCCGGCTGAATGCCTGCAGTTCCGGGTGGTCCCGTAGCACCTCCGGCAGGCGGTAGGAGGGAATGCGGCTGGCGAGGTGATGGACATGGTGCACGCCAATGTTGGCACTGAACCAGCGCAGGATGCCCGGCAGCACGTAGTAGGAGCTGCCCTGCAGGGCGGCGTCATGGGCACTCCAGTCTTCGTCGTGTTCCCAGTAGGTGGCCTCGAACTGGTGCTGGACGTAGAACAGCCATACACCCATGGCCGAGGCGAGTAGCGTGATCGGGAGCTGGACCATGAGGAAGGGGCCTAGTCCGACGATCCAGATCATGGCGGTCACCAGTACTGCAATCGCCGCATTGGTGCCCATGGTGCTGATCCAGGGCATCCAGCCGTCGCGCATGAAGCCGACAGGCAGGCGGTAGTTCAGCAGGAAAATGTACATGGGGCCGAAGCCGAACAGCACCAGCGGATGACGGTAGAGGCGATAGCGCCATTGTTGCCATCGGGGCAGGGCCTGGAACTCGCGGACGGTCAGGGTCTCGAGCCCGCCGATGCGTGGCCGGTCCAGGTTGCCGGAGTTGGCGTGGTGGAGGTTATGGGCATGGCGCCAGAAATCATGGGGGGTGAGGGTGAATATGCCGATCACACGCCCGGTCCAGTCATTGGCGCGCTTTGACTGGAAAAACGACCTGTGGCTGCAGTCGTGCTGGATCATGAACAGCCGTACCAGGAACCCCGCGGCAGGGATGGCCAGTACCAGGGCCAGGGGCCAGTAGCCGGCACTGGCGGCCAGCCACACCAGGACCCAGGTCAACGCAAAGGGTATTGCGGTGATCAGGATTTCCACAATGCTGCGGGCCGGGCGCGGCTTACAATACGTCCTGAGGGTCTGCCTCAGGGATCCCGGGGCCGTGGTGATATCGGGGATCGATGCTGCTGTACTCATGGCGCTTCTGTCCCTACTCCGGAGCCTGAACCACAAGCATGCACCGGAATCAGCACAGGATCTGTACGCCACCGAACGTTCAGTCCTTCACACGAAAATACCGCTCAAAGGCATTGAAAACACGTTCCGGGTACCAGGTCTTACCCGTGCTCCCGTTATAACGGGCCAGGGCGCGAGCCAGATCCCCGTCTTCCTTATCCAGGTAATGGCTCAGGATGGTTGTGCCGTAGACCAGGTTGGTCTCGATCTTGGTGAGGTTGTCGTCCGGCCGGCCGATCTCTTTCTTCCAGAAGGGCATGACCTGCATCAGGCCCTGGGCGCCTGCGGAAGAAATGGCGAACCGGTCAAAGCCACTTTCCACCTTGATGACGGCAAGAACCACCTCCGGGGAAAGACCGCGCCGGGTGGCTTCCCGGTGCACCAGGCGGAGTATGTTGAGGCGGCGGTTGTGGTTGTCCAGCCAGCGCTTGGTTCGGCCGGACATGTCCACCAGCCAGACCTCGGCATCGAAGCGATTGTCGAAACTGTCGGAGGCGTTGACCGCCTCGCGGAGTTTGGACCGCAGTTCCGGGTCCGGCTGGGTGGTAGTGGCGGCATGGATCGGGCCTGCCATCAACAGGGCAAGCCCGAATACAGCGAAGCTGACGGCGGTGCGCATACCCCGGAGTCTAGTCCGCGATCACCTGCGCCGCCAGGAAGCGGATGATGTCGTCCGCCGCCACATCCTGTTTGTCCGCATCGGTGCGGCCCTTGTATTCAAGGGTGCCGGCTTCCAGGCCGCGGTCACTGATGACCACGCGGTGCGGGATGCCGATCAGCTCCAGATCCGCGAATTTTACGCCCGGGCGTTCCTTGCGGTCATCCAGCAGCACGTCATAGCCGGTCTGGCGCAGCTGCTCGTAGAGCTTCTCCGCCGCCTGCGCCACGCGCTCGGACTTGTGGCCGTTCAGCGTGACAATGGCGATCTCGAAGGGCGCGATGGCGGTGGGCCAGGTGATGCCGCTGTCGTCGTGGTTCTGCTCGATGGCGGCGGCGACCAGGCGGGAGACGCCAATGCCGTAGCAGCCCATGTCCATGTGCACGGACTTGCCGTTCTCGTCCAGCACCGTGGCGTTCATGGCCTCGCTGTACTTGCGGCCCAGCTTGAACACATGGCCCACCTCGATGCCGCGCTGGATGCCAAGAACACCGTGGCCGTCCGGGCTGGGATCGCCTTCCTCCACCTCGCGCAGGTCGGCGGTCTCGCCCGGGGCGACGTCCCGTTCCCAGTTGACCCCGGTCAGGTGGTAACCCGTGCGGTTGGCGCCGCAGACAAAATCCGCCAGGTGCGCGGCGGCGTGATCCACGACCATCGGCACCCTGAGTGCGACGGGGCCGATGGAGCCGGCGTCCACGCCCAGTGCCTTGCGGATCTCCTCGTCACTGGCCATGGTCAGCGGTTCGGCCACGGCCGCATGCCGCTCCGCCTTGAGGTCGTTCAGGGTGTGATCGCCGCGCAGCACCAGGGCGACCAGCGGCTGGTCGTTGCTGCTCTCATCCTTTTTGGGCGCATGCACCAGCAGGGTCTTGAGCACCCGGTCCGGTGTGGTGTTCAGGTAGCCGGCCACCTGTTCGATGGTGTTCTGGTCCGGAGTAGCCACCTCCTGCATGGTTTCCGTGGCGGCGGGCCGCTCCCCCGCAGGGGGCAGCGCCTCGGCGAGCTCCGTATTGGCGGCATAGTCACTGTCGGAGCTGAAGGCGATGGCGTCCTCGCCGGAGCTGGCCAGGACGTGGAACTCCTGGGACCTGCTGCCGCCGATGGCACCGGAATCCGCCTCCACGGCCCGGAAGTTCAGGCCCAGGCGGCGGAAGATGGCGCTGTAGGTCTCGACCATGAGCTCATAGGTCTCGTTCAGCGACTCCGGGCTGGCGTGGAAGGAGTAGGCGTCCTTCATCAGGAACTCGCGCGAGCGCATCACACCGAAGCGCGGGCGGCGCTCATCCCGGAACTTGGTCTGGATCTGGTAGAAGTTTGCCGGCAGGTCGCGGTAACTCCGGAGTTCGTTGCGGGCAATATCAGTGATCACTTCCTCGTGCGTGGGGCCATAGCAGAAATCACGCTCGTGGCGGTCCTTCAGGCGCAGAAGCTCGTCACCGTACTCCTCCCAGCGCCCGCTTTCCTGCCAGAGCTCGGCGGGCTGGATGGCGGGCATCAGTACCTCCTGGGCGCCGGAGCGGTCCATCTCCTCGCGCACGATCCGCTCCACCTTGCGCAGTACCCGCAGACCCAGTGGCAGCCAGGTGTAGAGGCCGCCGGCCAGGCGCCGGATCATGCCCGCGCGCAGCATCAACTGGTGGCTGACGATCTCGGCGTCCGCAGGGGTTTCCTTGAGGGTGGCGATCAGGTACTGGCTTGCACGCATAGGTGTCGGTCCGTCAGGGCTGTGGCGAATGTGACTGTTCAGTAAGAGAGGGGTTATTCTACGAAGTCCGCCCGCCAGGGTACAGGGTGGCGGTCACGCCGGAGCGAATCAGGAGACAGTGGAACCATGAAGTTGAGCGCGGACGAGGTGCAGCAGTTGATCCGGGAAGGGGTGCCCATGGCCGAGGACATCGACTTCCGGGTGCAGGCGATTGAGCATCAGGCCGCCACGGCGCGGGTGCCGTTCAGCGAACGCATGGTGCGCCCGGGTGGGACGCTCTCCGGACCGGTGCAGATGGCGCTGGCCGATGCCACCATGTATGCGGCGGTCCTTGGGGCGCTGGGCGAGGTGCAGATGGCGGTCACCAGCAACCTGAACATCAACTTCCTGCGCAAGCCGGGCCGCTGCGACCTGTTTGCCCGGGCCGAGGTCCTGAAACTGGGCCGCCGTAACGCCTTCTGCGAGGTGCAGCTGTTCTCCGAGGGCAG
>JBNJDI010000116.1:0-6234 GCA_051744725.1 Pseudomonadota bacterium
AGTTCAGGATTCCTTCCAGGATGTGCAGCGTGCGCGTGAGGATCGCCAGCGGATCGTTGACCAGGCTGAGAGGTACCGCAACCGGGTCGTTCCCGAGGCCAGGGGGCAGGCGCAGCGTATCCGTGAGGATGCCAACGCCTATCAGGCCAAGGTTGTAGAGGCCGCGCAGGGTGACACGGCACGCTTCCTCGACGTGCTCGGGGTCTACGAGCAGGCGCCGGAGATCACATCACGGCGACTCTACATTGAGACCATGCAGCAGGTGCTTACAGGAACCAGCAAGGTCGTTGTCGATATAGAGGAAGGCAACAACCTG
The DNA here is from genome assembly GCA_051744725.1 of Pseudomonadota bacterium. GTDB lineage: Bacteria > Pseudomonadota > Gammaproteobacteria > Pseudomonadales > Oleiphilaceae > Halospina. Next base: position 317 of record JBNJDI010000116.1, read on the forward strand.
ATGATGCTGCCGCTTGATCAGATGATGAAAGGCGGTGCCAAGGCAATGGCGGACGACGCTTCATCCGGTGATGGATCCGGGAAGCAGGGCATCGGTTCCACAGAAGACCGCATTGACCGGATCAGCGATGATGTGATCAAGCGGATGCGTGAGCAGAACAGCAATTCCGGCCGGGAGAGGCGTTAAGCATGAACACTAAAGGCATACTGGCGCTGATAGCCGGTGTCGTGGTTCTCTACCTCGTGTCGGCGACCGTCTACATCATTCCTGAAACCCATCGCGGCGTGGTTCTGCGGTTTGGCGAGGTGGTCAAGACGGGTGTTGAGCCGGGGCTGCATTTCAAGCTGCCCTGGGTGGAGACGGCTCGTGAATTCGATAAACGGATCCTGACGCTCAATATTCCGACGCAGCGTTACCTGACCATTGAGAAAAAGCCGCTTGACGTGGATTCCTATGTCACCTGGAAAATCCAGGATGTCGATGATTTCTACCGGGCGACCGGGGGCAGTGAGGCCCGTGCTGAGGAACTTCTGGCCTCACGCATCGAGAACGGGCTGCGTAACCAGTTCGGTCTGCGGACGATGACCGAGGTTGTTTCCGGGGCCCGGGACGAGCTCATGACCGTCATCCAGAGCAGTGTGGATGAGCTGACCCGGGAGGAGTTCGGCATTGAGGTGATCGATATCCGGGTCAAGGGGATCGAGCTTCCGGATGAGGTCAGCGATACGGTCTACAAGCGTATGCGCGCTGAGCGTGAAGCTGAGGCCCAGGAGTACCGCTCAAGGGGTAATGAAGAGGCCGAAGGTGTCCGCGCAGCTGCGGATCGTGATGTGACGGTCCTTCTGGCTGAAGCCAACCGTGAGTCCCAGGAGATCCGCGGTAAGGGTGACGGCGAGGCCGCGGAGATCTACGCGGATGCCTTCGGGCAGAACGAGGAGTTCTACGAGCTCTATCGCACGCTTGAGGCCTACCGCAGCACCTTCAGCAGTCGCCAGGACGTGTTCCTGATGGATTCCAGGAGCGACTTCATGAACATGCTGGACGGACCCATGAGCGAGCAGTAAGTTCTGCGGGCCCGCATGAACCGGAGCTTCGGCTCCGGTTTTTTTATGTGTGCGATGGGCGTAGAATCGCGGCTCTGTAACAAACCCGAACGGTGCCTGGTATTGCCATGTGGCAGGATCTGCTGACAGCTCTGGCGCTGGTGCTCATCATTGAGGGCGTTATGCCATTTCTGTGCCCACAGCGCTGGCAGCGCATGGTGGAAGTCCTGGCGCAGATGGCGCCCTCAAACATGCGGTGGGCGGGTTTCGCGAGCATGCTGATGGGTGTGATCCTGCTCTATGCTGTTCGCTAGGTTCCCCTGGAACCGCTTGAGACGTTCCTGCTCAGTCAATCAATCACGGATTCAAGCGTCATGAGTACGTCTGATCGATGGTTGCTGCCCGATGGGGTGGCTGATGTCCTCCCGCCCCGGGCCCAGAAGGTCGAGGCCCTGCGTCGCGAGCTCATGGATACCTATCGGCGCTGGGGCTATGAGCTCATTATCCCGCCGATGATCGAATACCTGCAGTCGCTGCTGACCGGTACCGGCAATGATCTGGATCTGCAGACGTTCAAGCTCACGGATCAGCTGACCGGTCGCATGATGGGCGTGCGCGCCGACATGACCCCGCAGGCGGCGCGGATGGATGCGCACAGCCTGCGCCGCCCGGGCGTCACGCGCCTTTGTTATGCCGGGCATGTCTTTCATGCCCGGCCAAGCAGCATGCTGGCCAGCCGTACCCCGCTTCAGGTCGGCTGCGAGCTTTTCGGCAGTCGCAGCAGCGCCGCCGACCAGGAGATTATCGATCTGATGCTGCAGACCCTGACGGCGGCCGGTGTTGATACGGTTCATCTGGACATCGCCCATGTGGGCATTTTCCAGTGCCTGGCGGAAGAGGCGGCGCTGGGAGGCGATCTGGAGCAGCGGGTCTTCGATGCCCTGCGTCGGCGCTCCATTCCGGAGCTGGATGAGCTCCTGGGCACTGCCGAAGCCGGCTCCGCGCGTGCCATGCTGCGGGAGCTGGGCCGGCTCAGCGGTGGCGAGGGCGTGCCCGATGCCGCCCGGCAACGTCTGGCTGGGGCGCCTGCCCCCGTGCTCGAGGCCATTGACCAGCTGGAGCAGACCGCTGCCCGGGTGCGTGAACGCCACCCCGGCGTTGCCGTTGGGTTCGATTTCAGCGAACTGCGCGGCTACAACTATCACACTGGTCTGGTATTCGCCGCCTACACGCCGGGGCAGGAAGAAGCCCTGGCCCAGGGCGGGCGATACGATGCGGTGGGCGAGGATTTCGGCCGTGCCCGGCCGGCAACCGGCTTCAGTGCCGATCTGAACCGGCTTCTGGAAGCCGGGCGGCGGGCCTTCGGGGCCAGCGGGGGCGCCATCCTGGCGCCGGCGGGAACGGACGCGGCGCTGCGCCGGCGCATCAGCGAGCTGCGCCAGAATGACACCGTCATCCAGCGGCTGGACGACGAGGCCGGAGACGGGATCCCGCCCGGCTGTGACCGCCAGCTCGTCCTGAGGGACGGTGACTGGCAGGTGGAGCCGCTGTAGCCACAGCGGTGTGAACGTCAATCATGAGTTTCTGAACGGATCAGCGAGCCATTCATGGGTAAGAACGTCGTAGTGCTGGGCACCCAGTGGGGTGACGAAGGCAAGGGCAAGATCGTGGATCTGCTCACCGAGGAGGTCTCCGCCGTTGCGCGGTTCCAGGGCGGACACAACGCCGGCCATACACTGGTGATCGATGGTGAGACCACTGCGCTTCACCTGATTCCCTCGGGGATCCTGCGCAAGCACATCACCTGCATGATCGGCAATGGTGTGGTGCTGGCGCTGCAGGCCCTGCTTGAGGAGATCCGCAAGCTCGAGGCGCGCGGCGTGGATGTACGCTCACGCCTGCGGGTGAGCGAGGCCTGCCCGTTGATCCTGCCGACCCACGAGCGCCTCGACCAGGCCCGCGAGCGCGCCCGGGGCAAGGACTGCATCGGGACCACCGGGCGTGGCATCGGCCCCGCCTATGAGGACAAGGTATCCCGCCAGGCCCTGCGCTTCGGTGACCTTGCGGATCCGGAGGCGTTTGAGAAGGGCCTGCGCCACCTGATGGGCTACCACAACTTCGTGCTTACCGAGTACTACGGTGAGGAGCCGGTGGATGTGGACGCCACCCTGGCGGATTTCCGCGCCTATGCCGAGGAACTGCTGCCCATGGCGGCGGATGTGACGGACATACTGCACGACCTGCGCAAGCGGGGCGAGCACATCCTGTTCGAGGGTGCCCAGGGCGCGCTGCTGGACATTGACCACGGCACCTATCCGTTCGTCACCTCCTCGAACACCACGGCGGGTGGCGCGGCAACGGGGACCGGCTTCGGGCCCCAGTACATGGACTACATCCTCGGGATCACCAAGGCCTACACCACCCGTGTCGGGTCCGGTCCCTTCCCGACGGAGCTGTTTGACGCCTGCGGCGAACACCTGGCGCGCCAGGGCCACGAGTTCGGTACCACGACCGGCCGTGCCCGGCGTTGTGGCTGGTTCGATGCGGTGGCGCTGCGCCATGCCATCCAGGTGAACAGTGTTTCGGGCATCTGCCTGACCAAGCTGGATGTGCTGGACGGCCTGGACGAGGTGAAGGTCTGTGTGGGGTACATCACCCGCGAGGGGCGCGTGACCCGGCCGCCGATCCGCGGTACCCAGTACGAGGCCATCGAACCGGTGTACGAGACCCTTCCGGGCTGGACGGAAAGCACCTCCGGCATCACGTCCCTGGATCAGCTTCCCGAGAATGCGCGCAATTACATCCGCTTCCTGGAAGAGCAGATCGAGGCGCCCATCGACGTCATCTCCACAGGGCCGGACCGGATCGAGACCGTCACCCTGCGCCATCCCTTCAACGCCTGACGCTCAGGCCGGCTTGCGGGCCACCAGGGTGGCCCGCCGGGGCGCCGGATAACCCTCAATGGTCCGGTGCCCGTCCTCCGGGTCCAGGAAGTCGGGCAGTGACTGGAACTGCATCCAGTCCGTGGCGCGCTGTTCGTCCGTGGTGGTGCGCGTTACATCCACGCATTCTATATCCCGGTAACCGGCGCGCTGCAGCCAGCGCTCCAGGGTGGGCACGCTGGGAATGAACCAGACGTTGCGCATGCGCGCGTAGCGGTCTTCCGGCATCAGTGTCTCGCCCATTTCCCCCTCAATCACCAGCGTCTCCAGCACCAGCTCGCCGCCGGGTTTCAGGGTGCCCTTGAGCTCGATCAGGTGGTCGATGGGCGAGCGCCGGTGATAGAGCACGCCCAGTGACAGCGTGGTGTCGAACAGCTGCAGCTGGTGGGGCAGGTCCTCCAGCCGCTGCGGCAGCAGGTGGGCATTGGGGTCGTCCAGGTAGGTGCGCACCGCCTGGAACTGCACAAGGAACAGCATGCCGGGGTCGATGCCCACCACCCGGCGGGCGCCGGCGCCGAGGATGCGCCAGCAGTGGTAGCCGGAGCCGCAGCCCACATCCAGCACCGCGCGATCCTGCAGGTTGCTCAGCCCGGGGCGGACCCGGTCCCACTTCCAGTCGGAGCGCCACTCGGTGTCGATGTGGGTCCCGAAGAAATCAAAGGGGCCCTTGCGCCAGGGCATCAGGCCCCGCAGCCCCTGTTCAAGCTGCTGCCGCTGGATGTCCGTCAGGGCTTCAGCCGTTCTGAGCGTGACTGTTGGCTGGTCAAGGTCCGCCTCGGCGCCGGGGATCCGGGGCAGCTGATTGAGCGCTGCCATCCAGCGCGGCAGGTCGCCGTGTGGGTGGGTCTCGAAGACGCTGGTCAGGCGCTGCTCCAGCTGCTCATGCCACTGGTTACGGCCGCTGTCGCGGAGCCAGTCCAGCAGGTTGGCGTACTCGCCGCGCCAGTCAAAGTCCGTGCTCATGCCGTCGCCTCCGGCGCAATGGCGAGAATGGAGACGAAGTTCAGCGACTGGTGCCAGAGCGTGACCTGCTCAAAACCGGCCGCTTCCAGCCGCTGGCGGTGCGTGGCGATGGACTCGGGGATCAGCACTTCTTCCAGCGCGTTGCGTTTGCGGCTGATCTCCATCTCGGAATAGCCCTGGGCCCGCTTGAAGTCCAGGTGCAGTTCCTCCAGCAGTGACTGCTCGGCGGCATCCGCGAACGCCACCTTCTCAGAGAGCACCAGGGCGCCGCCCGGTGTCAGGGCACGGCAGAGGCGTGCCAGAAGCGCGTCCCGGTCCTCGGGTGGCAGGAACTGGAGCGTGAAGTTCAGCGCCACCACACTGGCGGGCTGGTAGTCGATGTCCCGTATGTCGGCGCACTGGAGTTCCACTGGCAGTGGCCCGTCGTCCAGGGCAATGTAGTGGCGGCAGCGCTCAATCATGGAGGCGGCATTGTCCACGGCCACAATGCGTGCGCCATGGACCTTGACGCCGTGGCGCATGGCCAGGCTCACGGCGCCCAGTGAGCAGCCCAGATCATAGAGCACGGTATCCGGCCGTGCGAAACGCGCCGCGATCACCCCGATCATGGGCACAATGGTGGTGTAGCCGGGCACCGAGCGCCGGATCATGTCCGGAAAGACGCGCGCCACCGCCTCGTCGAACCGGAAAGGGTCATCGGAGGCGCTGGCGCCGGCGTAGACGGCATCGGTTTCGGTGTCGAAGCGACCGGTTGGATCATTCATGGTGCGGTTTCCGTTGTTCGTGGGCGCTGTCAGGGCCCGGGTGGCCGGACCGGTGGCTGCTGCAGGCTGGCGAGCTGTTCGCGCAGCATCAGGATGTGGTCGGACCAGAACCGGGCCTGGCCGAACCAGGGGAAGTGCATGGGGAAGGTGGGATCATCCCACCGCCAGGCCAGCCAGGCGGCCTGGTTGACCAGCCGCATGGTGCG
>JBNJDI010000117.1:0-6166 GCA_051744725.1 Pseudomonadota bacterium
CTGACGGAATACAGCCTTGAGATACATCAGCACCCGCGGGCAGGCGCCCGCGCTCAGCTTTGAAGACGTGCTCCTGCAGGGGCTTGCCACCGACGGCGGACTCTACGTGCCGGAAACCCTGCCGCGCTATACGCCGGAAGACCTCATGGCGCTGCGGGGGCTGCCCTACGACGAACTGGCCTGCCGGGTGATGTATCCCTTCGTTGAGGAATCCATTGCCGAGGACGACTTCCGGGCCATGGTCCGCGAGACCTACGCGGGTTTCGCCCACCGTGCGGTGGCGCCCCTGGTGCAGCTGGATGCCAACGAATGGGTCATGGAGCTGTTCCGCGGCCCGACGCTGGCGTTCAAGGATTTCGCCCTGCAGCTGCTGGGCCGGCTCCTGGACCATGTGCTGGAAAAGCGTGGCCAGCACGTGGTGATCCTCGGGGCCACTTCCGGTGATACCGGTTCGGCGGCCATTGAGGGCTGCCGCCACTCGAAGCACGTGGACCTGTTCATCCTCCATCCCCACGGGCGGGTCTCCGAAGTGCAGCGGCGCCAGATGACCACCGTTGTCAGCGACAATGTGCACAACATCGCGGTGGACGGGAACTTCGACGACTGCCAGAAGATGGTCAAGGCCAGTTTCGCGGACCAGTCCTTCCTGGAAGGCAAGACCTCACTGGTCGCCGTGAACTCCATCAACTGGGCCCGGATCATGGCCCAGATCGTCTACTACATCTACGCCTCACTGGCGCTCGGCGGCCCACACCGCAGTCTGGCGTTCTCGGTGCCCACGGGCAACTTCGGGGACATCTTCGCGGGCTATCTGGCGCGCCAGATGGGGCTGCCGATACAGCAGCTGGTGGTCGCCACCAACCAGAACGATATCCTGCACCGGTTCATCAGCGGCAATCACTACGAGACCGGCAGGCTGCAGCACACCCTGTCGCCGAGCATGGACATCACCATCTCCAGCAACTTTGAGCGGCTGCTGTTCGATCTCTACGGCCGCCATCCGGAGAGCGTGGTGGAATTCCTGAAGAACGCCGAGCACGGCGCTGTCTCGCTGGAAAACGACCGCTGGAAATCGGCCCGCGGGCTGTTCGACAGCCTCTCGGTGAACGACGAGCGCACCTGTGAGGTGATCGCCGAGGTCTACGGCGAAACCGAGTACCTGCTGGACCCGCACACGGCCATTGGCGTGGAGGCGGCGCGGCGCTGCCGGCGTGATGCCACCGTGCCGATGGTGACCATGGGCACGGCGCATCCGGCCAAGTTCCCGGATGCGGTGAGCCGTTCCGGCGTGCCCCGCGAGGCGGCACTGCCAGCGCACCTCTCCGACCTGATGGAGCGCGAGGAGCGGTTCACGGTGCTGGACAACGACCTCGCCACCATTCAGCAGTTCATGGCCCGTAACTGGCGCCACGCCAACAGCTGACCCCTATGCAGCAGACCATCGTACGGCGTGCGGGCGTTGGCGGGGATGCCCTCGCCAGCGCCGACCTCCATCCCCTGCTGCGTCGGCTCTATGCCGCCCGGGGCGTCACGGACGCCACCCAGCTCGACTATGGCCTTGCGTCCCTGGCGCGCCCGGACGGTTTCCTGGGGATGGAAAGCGCCGCCGCCACCCTGGCCGATGCCGTGAGCCAGGGGCAGCGGATCACCGTTGTCGGCGACTTTGACGCCGATGGCGCCACCAGCACGGCACTGGCGGTGCTGGCACTCACCCGTTTCGGCGCGCAGCAGGTGGACTACCGCGTCCCCAGCCGCTTCACGGATGGCTATGGCCTGACGCCGGGGATCGTCGATCAGCTGGCCGAGGAGGGCAGCCTCCCGGACCTGATCCTGACCGTCGACAATGGCATCGCCGCCCACGAAGGCGTGGCCAGGGCCCGGGAGAAGGGCGTGCGCGTCGTGGTCACCGACCACCACCTGCCCGGGGAGACGCTTCCGGGGGCCGAGGCCATCGTCAATCCCAACCAGCCCGGCTGTGGCTTCCCGACCGGCAACACCGCCGGGGTCGCGGTGACCTTCTATGTGATGAGCGCGCTGCGCCGGCATCTGGAGGCGGCCGGCTGGTTCGCCCAGGCGCCGCCGGCGATGGCGGAATACCTGGATCTGGTGGCACTGGGCACGGTGGCGGACGTGGTGCCCCTGGATCACAACAACCGTACCCTGGTGGCCCAGGGGCTGCGCCGGATCCGCGCAGGGCGCACACGCCCCGGTGTCCGGGCACTGCTTGAACTGGCCGGTCGGGATGCGGATGCGCTGGAGGCGACGGATCTGGGGTTTGTGCTGGGCCCGCGCCTCAATGCGGCAGGCCGCCTGGACGACATGGCCGTGGGCATCGAATGCCTGCTGACCGAGGATGAGGGCGAGGCGCAGCGCCTTGCCTCCGAACTGGACCGCCTCAACCGCGAGCGCCGGAGCATTGAATCGGACATGCGCGGCGAGGCGGAGGCGGCACTGGCCAGGCTGCATTTCGATGAAGGCGAGCTGCCGCCGGTGCTCTGCCTGCACGATGAGCAGTGGCACGAAGGCGTGATCGGCCTTCTGGCCTCGCGCATCCGGGAACGCTTCCACCGCCCGGTGATCGCCTTCGCCCGGGGTGGCGAGGGGCTTCTCAAGGGCTCGGCCCGCTCCGTGCCGGGGCTGCATATCCGGGACCTGATCGCGGAGCTGGATGCCCGCCATCCGGAACTGCTGGAGCGTTATGGCGGGCATGCCATGGCGGCCGGCATGACCCTGGCCAGCTCCGGTGTGGAGCGGTTCCGGGAAGCGGTGACGCAACTGGTGCGCGAGCGCGTCGAGCCGGAACTACTGCGCCCGGAAATCCTCAGCGACGGGGAGCTGGAGCCGCACTGGCTGACCCTCGAGACCGCCCACCTGCTTTCCGGTGGCGGCCCCTGGGGGCAGGGCTTCCCCGAGCCGGTGTTCGACGGTGAGTTCGAGCTACTGGATCAGCGGATCGTGGGTGAGCGTCACCTCAAGCTGCAGATCGGCGTGCCCGGATGGAACACACCCCTGGACGGCATCGCCTTCAATGTCGATACCGACCAGTGGCCGGCGGAATGCCGGCGGGCCCGGCTGGCCTACCAGCTGGATGCCAACCGCTTTCGCGGGCGCGAGCGGCTGCAGTTGCGCGTCCTGCACCTGGAGCCGCTGTGAGCCGCGTATTCAGTGCCCGGCGCATTCGTTACAATAAGCCATCTTTCTGACATGCCCACTCAACAAGAGGCCGTCGGCTATGGAAACCAATCCGATCATTCAGACCATTCGTGACCTGGAAGCGCGTACGGAAGCGCTTAGGGGGTATCTTTGACTACGACAGCAGGAAGGAACGGCTGACGGAAGTCGAACGCGAACTGGAACAGCCCGAGGTCTGGAACAACCCGGACCGCGCCCAGGCGCTGAACAAGGAGCATGCCAGTCTGCATGCCATTGTTTCCACACTGGACCGGCTGAGTACTGGCATCCGGGATGCGGAAGAACTGCTGCAGATGGCCGAATCCGAAGAGGATGAGGCGGCCGCCAATGACGTGACCGGCGAACTCCAGACCCTGGAAGGGGAGCTGGAGAAGCTGGAGTTCCGGCGGATGTTCTCCGGCGACATGGATGCCAGCAACTGCTACCTGGACATCCAGTCCGGCTCCGGCGGCACCGAGGCCCAGGACTGGGCGAACATGCTGCTGCGCATGTACCTGCGCTGGGCCGAGGCCAAGGGCTTCAAGTACGAGGTACTCGAGGCCCAGGACGGCGATGTGGCCGGCCTCAAGAGCGCCACGATCCGGATCGATGGCGAGTACGCCTACGGCTGGCTGCGCACCGAGACGGGCGTGCACCGGCTGGTGCGCAAGTCGCCCTTTGATTCGGGCAACCGCCGGCACACGTCCTTTGCCTCTGTGTTCGCCTCGCCGGAGATCGACGACAACATCGAGATCGAGATTGACCCCTCAGATCTGCGGATCGACGTGTACCGCGCTTCAGGCGCTGGTGGCCAGCACGTCAACACCACCGAATCCGCGGTGCGGATCACCCACCAGCCCACGGGCATCGTGGTGGCCAACCAGAGCGGGCGCTCCCAGCACCAGAACAAGGATTACGCGATGAAGCAGCTGCGCGCCAAGCTGTACGAGCTGGAGCTGCAGAAGCGCAACGAGGAGAAGCAGGCTGCCGAGAACAACAAGTCGGACATCGGCTGGGGCAGCCAGATCCGCTCCTATGTACTGGACGACCAGCGCATCAAGGATCTGCGCACGCGGGTGGAAACGAGCAACACCCAGAACGTGCTCGACGGGAGTCTCGACCAATTCATCATCGCCAGTCTCAAGCAGGGCCTGTAACCGGAGAATCTTTCGCCCATGACCGACAACACCGACGCAACGCCATCCCAGGACGAGAACCGGCTGATCGCCGAGCGCCGCGAGAAACTGCAGAAGCGCCGTGATGCCAGCGACAACCCGTTCCCCAACGACTTTGAACGTGACAGCACGGCCGCGGAGCTGCAGGCGCGTTACGGCGACTACAGCAAGGAAGAGCTGGCCGAGCTGAACATGAAGGTGGCGGTAGCCGGGCGCCTGATGCTGGACCGCAAGCCGTTCTCGGTGATCCAGGACATGAGCGGCCGCATGCAGATCTACAGCACCAAGGAGGTGCAGAAGGAGATCCGGGACTGGGATGTGGGCGACATCGTCGGTGTTAGGGGCACGCTCTCCAAGTCCGGCAAGGGCGACCTCTATGTGGTGATGGAGGAGTACCAGCTGCTGACCAAGTCACTGCGGCCGCTGCCGGAGAAGCACAAGGGCCTGGTGGACCCGGAGCAGCGCTATCGCCGGCGCTACGTGGACCTCATCATGAACGAGGACACGCGCAGCACTTTCAAGGTGCGCTCCAAGGTGATCAACCAGATGCGCCACTATCTCACCAGCCGCGACTTCGTCGAGGCGGAGACGCCCATGCTGCAGGTGATCCCCGGCGGCGCCACGGCCCGGCCCTTCATCACCCATCACAACGCGCTGGACATCGACATGTACCTGCGCGTGGCGCCGGAGCTCTATCTCAAGCGCCTGGTGGTCGGTGGCTTTGAGAAGGTCTTCGAGATCAACCGCAACTTCCGTAACGAGGGGCTGTCCACCCGGCACAATCCCGAGTTCACCATGCTCGAGTTCTACCAGGCCTATGCCGACTACAACCACCTGATGGAACTGACCGAGAATCTGCTGCGGGAAGTGGCGGAGAGCGTCTTCGGCGAGGCCCGGTTCAGCAACAGCGTGCGGGATGAAAACGGGGAAGTGGTGGATCACGTCACCTACGACTTTTCCGGCCCCTTCCAGCGCCTGAGCGTTCTGGAAGCCATACTGGAACACAACCCGGGTCTGACGGAAGCACAGCTTACGGATCCGGAACAGGCGGCGAAGGCCGCAGAGGACCTGGGCATCAAAGTGAAGGACGGCTGGGGGCTGGGCCGCATCCAGACCGAGATCTTCGAGGAGACGGCGGAGCACCGGCTGACCCAGCCCACCTTCATCACCCGCTATCCGACCGAGGTCTCACCGCTGGCACGCCGCTGTGACGATGATCCGAGCGTGACCGAACGCTTTGAGCTGTTCGTGGGTGGGCGCGAGATCGCCAATGGCTTCTCCGAGCTCAACGACGCCGAGGACCAGGCGGAGCGTTTCCGTGAACAGGCGCAGGAAAAGGCCGAGGGTGACGATGAGGCCATGTTCTACGACGAGGACTTCATCACCGCGCTGGAATACGGTCTGCCGCCGACCGCGGGCGAGGGCATCGGCATTGACCGGCTGCTGATGCTGCTGACCGATTCCCCCTCCATCCGTGATGTCATCCTGTTCCCGGCCATGCGACCCGAGCGGGGCTGAACATGCATCCGGCCACGGAAGCGCTGCTGTCGCACCTGAAGCCGGGGACCGGCTGGCGGGAACGCCTGGAGGGCGAGTTCAGCCAGCCGTACATGGAAAAGCTCGGGGAGTTCCTGGCCTCGGAAGAGCAGGCCGGGAAGACCCTGTTCCCCCGTGCCAACCTCTGCTTCAACGCGCTCAACAGCACGCCGTTCGAGCGTACTTCCGTGGTCATCCTGGGGCAGGATCCCTATCACGGGCCGGGCCAGGCCCATGGCCTGTGCTTCAGTGTCCGGCCCGGCGTCCAGGTGCCGCCCTCGCTG
>JBNJDI010000118.1:0-5923 GCA_051744725.1 Pseudomonadota bacterium
GTGGTGATGATGTAGCTCTCCCAGGTGCTCAGATGCAGGATGATGGGCAGTGCCGTCAGCAGGATGGTGGACAGCGCCAGGCAGTGATAGGCGAGATAGAGCCAGCGGTGGCGGGTGAGCCAGCCGTGGTACAGCGGATCAATGATCGAGATCAGCCCGGCGGCACCGATCATCACCGTGAACAGAGCCTGCACACTTGTCCAGGTGGTGGTGATGGCAAAGAACGGCAGTGCGAAGAAGAAGCTTTCCTGGTGGATGAGCTGGGTCGTGAAGCGGACCAGTGGTGGTGGCAGGTCTACGCCCGGAATCAGGCTGATCAGGCGGCGGATCGGATCCTCAAGCAGAAGCCAGAGCCAGCCTGCCAGCATCAGCACCGCGATCAGTCCCGCTGTATCCTGCTGACGATCCACAAGCAGGAAACTGGCGATGCCTGCCACGAAGCCCAGAAGCGCGAACAGGTAAGGATGGCGACGCACGTGCACGGCGGCACGCAGGGCCTTCCATTTCCAGTTGACCGGGCCGGGCAGCGGGGTACTCATAGCGAAAGGAACATAGGCTGACCGACCCGGCAGGTCAAAGGCTGTTACTCAACGGTGATGGTAATGGTCTCGGATTTGACCGGCGGTTCGTGGGGCGTGTGGGTCTCGTCCCCGAGAAGCAGGGTCAGCTCGTGCTCGCCGGGCTCAAGATCCAGTGTGGTCTGGGTCTGGCCACCGCCGAAGTGCCGGTGCTGGTCGTCGGAGGGAATGGGTTCATCCATCGCGGGCATCTCCGCCACATCCACCAGCAGGTGGTGGTGGCCTGTATTCTCCCGGTCGACCCCGGCGGGCGCCACACCCATGCCTTCGAGGCCGAAGCGCACCGTTACGGGAGAGCTGACTGTGTCGCCGTCCTGTGGGGAAATGAAGTAGGCGGAAGCATCTTCCGGCGCCTCGCTGGCCATCGCGGCGGTTGTGCCCAGTGCCAGTGTGATACCGGTAAGTGTTCGGGTCAGTGCCTTCATGCTGTAACTCCCTGTTTGGGTGGGAATGCCAGCATAAAAAGCCGGGGCGGGCGGCGACAAGCCACCAGGCCCCGGTTGGGAGGGTTATTACCGGATGGTCATCCGGTACAGGGCGTCGCCCCGATCAGGAGAAGGTCTTCTTCGGCTGGGTGCGGACGTGGGTGGTGTACAGAACCAGACCAACCAGCGTCAGGCCACCCACCAGGTTGCCCAGCACGGTCGGGATCTCGTTCCACATGATGTACTGGTACAGCGAGAAGTCCGCGCCCATCAGCAGGCCGATCGGGAACAGGAACATGTTCACCACGGAATGCTCGAAGCCGAGATAGAAGAAGACGATGATCGGCATCCACATGGCCATGATCTTGCCGGAGACGTGGGTGGAGATGCTCGCACCGACCACACCCATGGAGACCATCCAGTTGCAGAACATGCCGCGCAGGAAGAGCACGATCCAGCCGGCGACACCGGCTTCCTGGTAGCCCACCGTGCGGCTTTCGCCAACGGACATCATTTTCTGGCCGACCTCGTTGATGGCCTCGGAGCCGCCCATGGAAAAGTTGAGATAGCCGAAAACGGCAATAAACAGCGCCCCGCCGAGGTTACCGAGCCCGACCAGGCCCCAGTTCTTCAGCATGCGCGGAAAGGTCACGCCCGGGCGCTTATCCAGCAGCGCCATGGGCACAAGGGTGAAAACGCCCGTGAGCAGGTCGTACCCCATCAGATAGAGCATGCAGAAGCCCACGGGGAAGAGCAGTGCGCCGATCAGGAAGGAGCCGGTCTGCACCGCGATGGTGATGGCGAAGATCACTGCCAGGGCCAGCGTCGCCCCCGCCATGAAGGCACGGATGAGCGTATCCCGGGTGCCCATGTGGATCTTGGCTTCGCCCGCGTCCACCAGCTTGGTGACGAACTCGTTGGGTTGAAGATAGGACATGGTGTTTCTCCTTCAGGAAGTTGAGGTTCGATGGTCAGAAACTGGTATCGACCCAGAGCCAGGCTTTGTCGGTGTCGTTCTTGAATTCGTCGGCGCTGTAGCTCGCCGCTTTGGCACCAAGGGTGTAAGTGCTGTTCGGGGACCAGGTGGCGACCAGGCCGGTCTCGGAGCCGTAATCGCTGCTGCCCTCGTCGCTTTCAAAGCGGTGATGAACCGCCTTGAGGGAGACACCGGCCACGCTGGTAGCCACCGAGGCATAGGTGTCCTGCAACCCGGCATCCGGTGTGACCAGGAACTGGTCGGTCCAGCCGTTCATGGCATGGAGTGTGGCCAGTGGCGTCTGGAAGGCGTGGGCACCGTCGTCCGATCCCAGCAGCTCCTGCCCGACCTTCGCCGTCACGCCGCCTGAGCGTGCTCCGGCCTCGATGCGGTAGTAGTCCGTATCAAAACTGTCCGGGTTGTCGTCGTAATCCGACTGGCGGGCGACTTCCAGCGTGTAGAGGGCCGTCACGTCGTCGGTGAGCCCGCTCTCGCCACTGAACCGCAGGCCGTGGCTGCGTGCCGAGTCGCCCGGCGCGTCCTCGTAGGACAGCAGGTAGGTGTAGGCGGTGAGTGACCCCGCCTCGAGCCCGTCATAGCGCGCATTGAGCACGCCCGTATCCATGGGCGCGTTGCCATCGGGGCTGGCATCGGAAAAGATGCGGTTGGCGTTGTAGAGGTAGCCCCCGGTCAGGGTGGTATCGGGCAGGGACTCGTTGACGACGGTGAAGCCGTCAAAGGTCTGCTCGTTCTGGCGCCAGCCCACGGTGCCGATGAACCGGTGGTTGTCCAGGAAGAAGCGCTGGCGGCCATAGGTCATCCGTGTGTCCGACAGCCCCTCGTAGCGTACCCAGGCCTGGTTGATCTCGGTCTCCGCCGGGTCGACCACTTTGGGCCGGTCGTCAACGCCATTGATGGTGCTGTTGTAGGTGTCCCCTCCGAGCTGGGTGACGTGCTCGGCTTCAAGGAAGCCCGTGAAGCCGCTGACCTCGCCGGTGCGATAGCCCAGGCGGGTCCTCAGTGTGGAGGCGCCGGCATCCTTGTCGACACCCTCCTGGTCAACGAGCTCGTAGCGGTAGCGCGCATCCAGATTGGTCTCGCCGTTGCTGAGGGCCTCAGTGACCGGGTCCGCGGCCTGCGCCGCGCCGGTCACCGACAGGCACATCAGCATCAGCGATGCCCTGCGTGCTGCTGTTATGGAGTCAGTGTCTGTCATGGTTGCTCCGTCTGTTACCTGGTCCGGTTCACATCGAGAGGGGCGGAGCCCCTCCGGTTACCAGCGCTTAAAGGGGAGGAATTTCCCGTCCATGGTGATCACGACCCGGTCTCCCTTCGGATCCTCGACCCGGTCCACATGCATCTTGTAATCGATCGCGCTCATGATCCCGTCGCCGAACTTCTCGTGAATGATGTCCTTCACGCTGTCGCCGTAGATCATGCAGGCTTCGTAGATGCGATAGATGAGGGGGTCGGTCGGGACGGCGTTGTCCCAGTGCTTGTGGGGGCAGGTCTGCAGGGTCTGTGCCACGTCGTCACCAAGGTTGAGTGCCTTGCACAGCCCCCTGGCCTGCTCCTCCAGCATGGTGTTCATGCCGTAGCAGCAGGAAGCGGTCCACACGGGAGACATGCCGATGGATTCGGCCAGCTGCTCCCAGGTGTAGCCCTGCTCGTTCTTGGCATTGAGGATGGCCGCGGTCATGGTTTCGTGGTTCATCATGGTGCTGCTCCTGTTCCAGTGTTGTGCGTATTGGTCTGGCGTGCCCTGAAAGGGGGCATTGCCAGAATCGCCTGGCAATGCCGTTATCGGGCTGCTCACAATGGCTATCGCAGTGATCGTGCCAACTTGCCTGAAATACAGAATGTCCTTTTCAGTCAGCGATCTATTGGTGTCAGGGGGTGACTGAAAGGGCTACGTGATTTCGTGATTCACGGGAATTCGTAGTGCCTCGCTACGGAAATTCGTAATCCGGCACGGCGTTTGATTGGGAGGAAGGGAGAGCAACAACGGAGGCCCCATGAACGCTGTCATCACACCGCAGACGAATCTGGACTGGATTGAGGCGCTGCCGGAACCCGGCCTGTTGGTGGATCCGGTGCGCGATACCATTGAGGCTGCCAACAGCCACCTCGCCCGGATGCTGGGGCGTTCGGTGGAGACACTGATGGCGCTGCGTGTCACCACGCTCTTCGGAGGGCAGACTCCCCAGCTGGTCAGTCTCACTGATGAGGCCATGACCCATGGTGAGGCCTGGAGCCGGGATCTGAATCTGGTGGCCAGTGATGAACGGGTCATTGAACTCGAAATGTCCCTTTCCGTCATGACGCAGGCCGGGGAGCCCCGTGTTCTGATGCTGCTGCGGGATCTGACACTGCTGCGCGAGCGCCGGGAGCGCCATGAGATCAACAGCTACCACCGCGGCGGCCTTCTGCACTGGAAGCGGGTGGAGACCCTGTTCCGGGAGATCGAGCGCGAGAACCAGCTGATCCTGGAGGCCGTGGGCGAGGGCATCTATGGGGTGGACGCCGAGGGCCGCACGACCTTCATCAACTCCGCCGCCGAGCGCATGCTGGGCTGGCACCGGGATGAACTGCTCGGGCGGGTCATGCACACGGCCATCCATCACAGCCATTCGGACGGCACGCCCCACCAGCGCGAGTGCTGCCCCATCTACCGGGCCTTCAGGGACGGGGCGGTCCATCGGGTCAATGACGATTTCTTCTGGCGCCAGGACGGCTCCGGGTTCCCCGTGGAGTACACCAGTACCCCGATCGTGGACAACGGCCAGCTGGTGGGAGCGGTGGTGGTGTTCCGCGACATCACCGACCGCCGCCGCACCGAGGACAGCCTCAAGGAGGCGCTGGAAGAGGTGGAGACCCTCAAGCACCGGCTGGAGATGGAAAACGCCTACCTCCAGGAGGAGATCAGCGCCGAGCACAACGCCCACGAGATCGTTGGGCGCAGTGAGGCGGTGGCGGCCATGATCCAGCGCATCGACCTGGTCGCGCCCACCGGCGCCAATGTGCTGGTCACTGGCGAGTCCGGCACCGGCAAGGAGCTGATCGCCCGGGCTATCCACAATGTCAGTGATCGTTCGGAACGTCCCATGATCCGGGTCAACTGCGCTGCCATTCCGGCGGAGCTGTTCGAGAGCGAATTCTTCGGCCATGTTAAGGGGGCTTTCACGGGCGCGGTGAACGACCGGGTCGGGCGCTTCGAGCTGGCCGATGGCGGCACCCTGTTCCTGGATGAGGTGGGCGAGATTCCGCTGTCACTGCAGGGTAAGCTGCTGCGGGTTCTGCAGGAGCAGACGTTTGAGCGTATCGGTGAAACGCGCACCCGCAGCGTGGATGTGCGGGTGATTGCGGCGACGAACCGGGATCTGAAAACCGAGGTTGAGGCGGGTCGGTTCCGTGAGGATCTGTATTTCCGGCTGAATGTGTTCCCCATCGAGTCGGTGCCGCTGCGCGAGCGCCCTGAGGACATCCCACCGCTGGCGCAGCTTTTCCTGCGTAACGCCTGTCGCAGGTTCCACCGGGCGCCGCTGGAGCTCAGCCATGCCAATGTGGAAGCCCTCCAGCGCTACAGCTGGCCGGGGAATGTGCGCGAGTTGGAGAACGTGATCGAACGGCAGGTGATCGTCACACGGGGACGTAAGCTGAACTTTGACCTGCCGGCGGATCGGGATGCCGCGGCCCCGGAACCGGTTTCTGTCGGCGCGGAAACCCCGGGGACGGAGCAGCGGCCACTTACCGAAGCCGAGAAGCGGAATCAGGAGCGTGAGAACATGATCAGCGCGTTGCGACGGTGCCAGGGCAAGGTGTTCGGGCAGGGTGGCGCGGCCGAGCTGCTGGAGCTCAAACCCACAACCCTGGCCTCCAGGCTCAAGCGCCATGGTATTGATCCGCGCCAGTACAGAAGCCGGGGCGAGGCGGCTGTGTGACAG
>JBNJDI010000119.1:0-5907 GCA_051744725.1 Pseudomonadota bacterium
AGGATGAGCGAGACGTTCATCACATCGGCGTGCAGCTGGCTGGGCTTGCGGCCATGCAGCATGTGCAGGAAGTGGGAGCCGATGGTGTCGTCGTCCAGGGCGGTATCGATGCGTACACCGTCGTGGCTGTAGCGGTACCAGTAGCAGATGACTGCCGGCAGCGCCGCGAGCATGCGGTCGATGTGGTCGTCCTGCTGGTCAAAGCTTTCCTCGGTTTCGAGGTTGCCCAGCATGGAGCAGCCGGTGCGCATCACGTCCATGGGATGGGCGTCCGCCGGAATCCGCTCCAGCACCTCTTTAAGGGCATCCGGCAGGTGGCGCTTGTTCGCCAGGCGCTTACGGTAGGCTTCGAGTTCCCGCTGGTTGGGCAGATGGCCGTGGATCAGAAGGTGGGCCACTTCCTCGAACTGGGCGTTGTTCGCCAGGTCGGTGATGTCGTAGCCGCGGTACGTGAGGCCTGTGCCGGTCTTGCCCACTGTACAGAGTGCGGTCTCGCCGGCGACCTGGCCGCGCAGGCCGGCGCCGCCCTGTGGTTTATCGCTCATGGTTCTGTCCTCTCACCTGTCATGCTTTTTATTGCTGCTATTTCTTCTGCTCAAAAAGTTCGTCGAGCTTGGCTTCGAATTCGTGATAGTCGAGGAAGTCGTAAAGCTCGTCACGGGTCTGCATCTGGTCCACAACGGCCTTCTGGTCACCGTCGTTCAGAATGTGCTGGTACACGTTCAGTGCGGCTTTGTTCATTGCCCGGAAGGCACTGAGCGGGTAGAGCACCATCCCGACGCCCACATCCGCCAGTTCCTGCCGGTTGAACAGCGGCGTCTTGCCGAATTCAGTGATGTTGGCCAGCACGGGTACGTCCAGTGCCTCAACAAAAGCCCGGTAGTCTTCCAGATCCGCCACCGCTTCGGCGAAGATGGCATCCGCGCCCGCATCCACACAGGCCTGGGCACGTTCAATGGCGGCGTCGCGGCCTTCCTGGGCAAAGGCGTCGGTGCGGGCAATGATGAAGAAATCCGGGTCCTGCCGGGCGTCCGCCGCGGCCCTGATGCGGTCAACCATCTCCTCCTTCGAGACGATTTCCTTGTTGGGCCGGTGGCCACAGCGTTTCTGGGCCACCTGGTCCTCAAGGTGCACGGCGGCCACGCCGGCGCGTTCCATTTCCCGGATGGTCCGGGCGATGTTGAGCGCCCCGCCCCAGCCCGTATCAATGTCCACCAGCAGCGGAATGTTCGAGGCGGATGTGATCCGGCGGGCATCCTCCACCACGTCATTCATGGTGGTCATACCCAGATCCGGCAGACCGAAGGACGCGTTGGCCACGCCGCCACCGGAAAGGTAGATGGCCCTGTGGCCGCTTTTCTCGGCCATGATGGCGGTATAGGCATTGATGGTGCCGACAATCTGGAGCGGCTGGTCAGTCAGTGCATCGCGGAAGCGCTTGCCGGGGGAACGGGATTCTGTCATCAAATCACCTGTCGTGTCGGATTCTTATTAATGAGACTGTCAGCACGGAATACTCGTGACTCAGCGCACAGCTGTCAATCACCGTTCGTTGCCAATCAGCCTCGGCTCAATTTCGAGCGCCACGCCAAAGTGGGCCCGAACGTCCTCGCGGATGCGCTCGGCCAGCGCCAGCAGTTCCGCTCCGTTGCCATTGCCGTGATGGATCAGCACCAGGGCCTGTTTCGAGTGTACCCCAACGTGCCCCTCCCTGTGCCCCTTCCAGCCGCACTGCTCGATCAGCCAGCCGGCCGCCAGCTTGAACCCGCCGGGATCCGGATAGGCAACCAGCTCCGGAAACCGCTGCCTTAACCCTTCCCCAGTGGCCTGGTCCACCACCGGGTTCTTGAAAAAGCTGCCCGCATTGGGCAGCACGGCGGGATCCGGCAGTTTCGCCAGGCGGATACGGGTGACCATGGCGGCGATGGCCTCGGGTGTCAGTTCCCGGTCCGGGTCGGCATAATCCGCGGCTTCCCGCGCAAGCTCGCCGTAATCCAGGCGGAAAGCCGCCGAGCGCGACAGGCGTACCCGCACGCGCACGATGATGAAGCGCTCCGGGTCGCGCTTGAACAGGCTGTCCCGGTAGCCGAAGTCACACTCTTCCGATCCCAGGGTCCGGAAGCGTCCTTCCCGCCTGTCCCAGGCGTCCAGGCTTTCGAAGACATCGCTCAGATCCCGGCCATAGGCTCCAATGTTCTGTATGGGTGCGGCACCCACAGTGCCCGGGATCAGGGCCAGATTCTCAAGCCCGCGGTAGCCGAGCGCGGCCGCGTAATGGACCGCCGCATCCCAGTTCTCGCCCGCTCCCAGGGTCAGTATGGCCTGGTCATCATCAAGCACCTGCCAGTGGCGCTCATGGATGGCAATGCCCAGCACCAGACCGTGGACATCCGAGCGCAGCACCACGTTACTGCCGCCACCCAGGACCTGTACCGGCAGCTGTTGAGCGTCCGCCCATTCCAGCAGTTCCGGAAGCACATCCGGCTCCGCGATGCGGGCGAACCATCGGGCCTGGCCCGGAAGCCGCAGCGTGTTGTGCGACTGCAGGTCCACCCCCTGCTCAAGAACTCCCTGGTTCATAGCCCATGCCGCGCGCGCAATTCGGCAAGCAGGCCCTCGCCGGCGTCCGTAATCAGGTCCAGTACCCGCGTGAAACCGGACTCCCCGCCATAGTAGGGATCCGGAACCTCGTCGGTATCCGCGTGGCGGGCGTAGCTGAGAAACAGCTCCACCATGGCGTCGGCGTTGGGCGGCGCCATGGAACGCAGATCACCGTGGTTGGCGCGGTCCATTGCCAGGATGTGGTCGAAGGTGTAGAAATCCTCCAGCGAGACCTGGCGTGCCCGCTGGTCGGTAAGGTCAATGCCGCGCTGGCGGGCGGCGTCGGTGGCACGGGGGTCCGGTGATTTGCCCACGTGCCAGTGCCCCGTGCCCGCGGAATCGATCCGGATACGCTCCTGCAGCCCCGCATCCTGGATCTGCTTGGCGAACACGCCCTGGGCCGTGGGGGATCGGCAGATGTTGCCAAGGCACACAAACAGAATGGAAACCGGTTGTGTCATAGTGCGTCACTCCTGATGGGGTGATGGGCCAGCGAGGCGTGCACGGACCCGCTCCAGGTCCGCTTCCGTATCCACGCCTGCCGGCGGGGTCTGTTCGGCGATGCCCACCTGGATGCGCGCGCCATGCCAGAGCGCGCGCAGCTGCTCCAGGGACTCCGCCCGTTCCAGCGGCGCCGGCTGCCAGCCCACAAACTGGTGCAGCAGGCTGACCCGGTAGGCATAGAGCCCGATGTGACGATACCAGCCGGCTGTCTCCGGAACCCGTTCCAGCCGGCGCTGGTCCTCGAAGGTAGCCCGGTCCCAGGGAATGGGCGCCCGGGAGAAATAGAGCGCCCGCCCCGCCGCATCCATCACCACCTTCACGGCATTGGGATTGAAGAGTTCCGCCGGATCCCTGATGGGCTCACAGAGCGTGGCGATGGCGGCATCCGGCGCGCCCTCGAGCAGACCGGCCACCTGGTTGATCAGGCCGGCGGGCAGCAGCGGCTCATCCCCCTGGACATTGACGACGATGGCGTCATTCTCAAGCTCCAGTTTGGAGGCCACTTCCTGCAACCGATCCGTGCCGGAGGGATGATCGTCCCGGGTCATGACGGCCTCGCCCCCAAAGCTCTGGACCGCCTCACCGATGCGCGGCGAATCCGTGGCGATGATCACCCTGCCCGCCTCGCTTTCCCCAGCCCGGTCCCAGACATGCTGGACCATGGGCCGGCCGCCGATGTCCGCCAGGGGCTTACCCGGCAGTCGGCTGGAGGCGTAACGCGCGGGGATGACAACAGTGAAGGCCATGGTGGGATCCGTTCAGCGTACCGGCGTGAGCCGTTCGTCGGTGGTCAGGGTGCGGGCTTCCTCGGGCAGCATCACGGGAATGCTCTCGCGGATGGGAAACGCCATGGCATCATTGCGGCAGATGAGTTCCTGCGCCTCGGCGTCGTAGATGAGCTTGCCGTGGCACACGGGGCAGGCAAGCAATGCGATCTGGCGTTTATCCATGGGTTCTGTCCTTTCCCGGCTGTTCAAGCTGTTGATCCAGTTCCACAATCAAGGCGTCGTCCGGCCTGGCAATCACATCCAGTACCCAGACATCGTCACCGGCGATTGCGCTGCATTTTACGCCATCCTTAGCGGTCATCACGACCGGTCCGTGTGGGAACACAAGGTCCTCTGCGCGGAAACGATGGTGATCCTCGAACGGATGCGGAATGACCCGGGCACCGAGTTCATCCAGCGTATCAAAGAAACGCACGGGGTTCCCTATC
The DNA here is from genome assembly GCA_051744725.1 of Pseudomonadota bacterium. Classification (GTDB taxonomy): domain Bacteria; phylum Pseudomonadota; class Gammaproteobacteria; order Pseudomonadales; family Oleiphilaceae; genus Halospina. Next base: position 4,322 of record JBNJDI010000119.1, read on the forward strand.
CCTGCCACACCGTTCACCACACGCCCGCTGAGCCATTCCAGGTCCCGGGTCTCGCCGCTGTTCAGGTTGCGCAGGACTGTTGGCACCAGCGTCACTGCGTGACAGCGCCTGCCGCCCGGCAATCCGGCCCGGAAAATGGCATGCTCCGGCTCGCCAGTGGTGAGGCAGAAATCCACAGAGCGGACGCGCTCCAGCGGCTCGCGCAGCGGGCCCACCGGCATCAGTGCCCCGTTACCAACGCCCCGGGCGCCGTCGAAAATGCAGAATTCCAGCGTTCTTGCCAGTGCGTAGTGCTGGAGGCCGTCGTCACAGACCAGTACATCGCCGAGCTGCTCGCGTTCCGCGTGAGCCGCCGAACGGGCGCGCCGGGGATCCACCAGAACCGGCACGCCGGTCTGCTGTGCCAGCATCACCGGCTCATCACCGCAGGTCGCGGGGTCCGAGCCCGGGCCCACAGGGCAGGGATACTGCTCCGGCTTGGCGCCGTAGCCCCGGCTCAGAATGACCGGCCGCCATCCCTGCGCTTTGAGATGGCTGACCAGCCAGGCGGTGAAGGGAGACTTGCCGGTACCGCCAACCGTGATGTTGCCGACAACCAGCACCGGCAAAGGGGAATGATGCACCGGGCGCCGGCCATTCCGGTAGGCCCTGCGGCGCCGGTTCACCAGCCAGCCATAGAGCCACGCCAGCGGCGCAAGCCATGCCAGGGGGCGTCTGTCCGTGTACCATAGGCGTTCGAGCGTATCCCCCATCGTCGCGGCCCCTGGTCAGGCGTCGTCGGAGAACTGGAGCCGGTGCAGCGCCGCGTAGGCCCCGTCATGCTCGATCAGCTCACGGTGGCTGCCGATCTCCACCAGCCGCCCGCCGTCCATCACGGCGATGCGATCCGCGGATTCGATGGTCGACAGCCGATGCGCGATCACCAGCGTGGTCCGCCCGGCCATGACCTCTTCCAGCGCCTCCTGGATATGGCGCTCGGACTCGGTATCCAGCGCCGAGGTGGCCTCGTCCAGGATCAGGATGGGCGCATCCTTGATCAGGGCCCGGGCGATTGCCAGGCGCTGGCGCTGGCCGCCGGACAGCAGCACACCGTTATCCCCGACCATGGTGTCAAAGCCCTGGGGCAGATCCTCGATGAACGACAGCGCATGGGCCTTGCGCGCCGCCTCCCGCACGACTTCCCGGCTGGCGCCGCTCATCTCGCCGTAGGCGATGTTGTTGGCCACGGTATCGTTGAACAGCACCACGCTCTGGGTTACCAGCGCGATCTGGCGCCGCAGCGCTTCCAGGGTGAAGTCCCGCACGGACACATCATCGATCCGGATATCCCCGTCCGTCAGCTCATAGAACCGCGGGATCAGGCTCACCAGGGTCGACTTGCCACTGCCGGAGCGCCCCACCAGTGCCAGGGTCTCCCCGGCGGCCACGTTCAGGTTGATGCCCTTGAGCACGTACTCGTACTGCTCCTGGTAATGGAACCAGAGGTCCTGGATATCGATCCGGCCATCCACGCGGCCCGGGTCATGGGTCCCGGTATCCTCTTCCTCGGGGTAGTCGATACTCTCGAAAATGCTCTGGGAGGCCGC
>JBNJDI010000120.1:0-5791 GCA_051744725.1 Pseudomonadota bacterium
CTCCTACGGGGCATTCTTCTCTTGTCAAACCACCTGAAATCCACCATCTTGCATTGGAGAACCTTTTTTCAGGGAAGGGCTTCAATGCCTCGACTGCCACGTGTGGTTTCGCTGCTTCTGCTGTTTGCCGGTGCCCTGCTGCTGAGTGTCCAGGCTCAGGAGGAGACGGGCGCTGATGGCGCTGCGGATGTCCGGGTCATGACGATCCAGGAGGCGATCGGGCCGGCGGTGTCGGACTGGTTCCTTCGGACGCTGGCGGATGCCGAAGAGCAGGGCGCGGATCTGTTGGTGGTGGAGCTGGATACGCCGGGTGGGCTGGATAAGTCCATGCGGGACATGATCCAGGGCATTCTTTCCTCGGAAGTGCCCGTGGCGACCTATGTCACGCCACGTGGGGCCCGCGCGGCCAGTGCCGGAACCTACCTTCTCTACGCTTCCCATATAGCGGCCATGGCGCCAGCCACCAACCTGGGGTCGGCAACGCCAGTTCAGATTGGCGGCGGCGGTGGTGGTGACGATGAGGGCGGGGGGTCGCCGTTCAGTGTTCAGGCTGATGATGGCGGGGCGGACAGTGATCCAGGCGAGGAGGGGGCTACCGAGGGGGATTCTGAAGACGGGCGTGAGTCCTCTTCTGAGCAGGACAACGATGGTGTCGATGCCAGCGCCATGGAGAAGAAGGTGGTCAATGACGCCGTGGCCTACATACGCGGGCTGGCGGAGCTGCGCGGGCGCAACGCGGACTGGGCGGAGCAGGCGGTGCGCGAGGCGGTGAACCTGTCCTCCAGCGCGGCGCTTGAGAAGAATGTGATCGATATCCGTGCCGACAGTGTTGAGGACATGCTGGCCCAGGCGGACGGCATGGAGGTGGATGTGGATGGCGTGATGCAGGCGCTGGCACTGGCCGAGCATCGCATCAGCCGTATCGACAAGGACTGGCGCACCGCGTTCCTGACGGTGATCACGGACCCGAGTGTGGCGTACATTCTGATGCTGGTGGGGATCTATGGCCTGATCCTGGAGTTCTATAATCCGGGTATGGGCGTGCCCGGCGTGGTCGGTGCCATCTGCCTTCTGGTGGGGCTCTACGCACTGCAGATGCTGCCGATCAGCTATGTGGGTCTGGCGCTCATACTGCTGGGAATCGGGCTCATGGTGGTCGAGGCGGTCTCGCCCAGTTTCGGGATTCTGGGGCTGGGTGGGGCCGTGGCCTTTGTGATCGGCTCCGTGATGCTGATGGACACGGATCTGCCGGGTTACCAGATCGCCATGCCCGTGATCGCGGCATTTTCGGTGTCGACGGTTCTGATCATGGTACTGGTGCTGCGTATGGCGCTGCAGTCAACGCGCAGGCCCGTGGTGAGTGGGTCCCAGGGTATGGAAGGCAGTACGGCGGTCGCGGTCCGTGATTTTGATGAGCGGGGCAATGGCTGGGTGCGCGTTCTGGGCGAGATCTGGCAGGCGCACTCGGCGCAACCGGTTGGTGAGGGGGATGTTGTGACTATCGAGAAAGTGGAAGGACTCAAACTGACAGTCAGGTCGGAGGGCCAGTCGAATGATTGAATATTTCACCATAGCCATTGTACTGATCGTCATCAGCCTGCTGGTGAGCATGTTCCGGATCCTGCGGGAGTATGAGCGGGGTGTGATCTTCCTGCTTGGCCGGTTCCAGAAAGTGAAGGGGCCGGGCCTGATCATCGTGATCCCGTTCATCCAGCAGATGGTCAAGACGGATCTGCGCACCATTGTGCTGGATGTACCCTCCCAGGATGTGATCTCGCGGGACAACGTCTCCGTCAAGGTGAACGCGGTGCTCTATTTCCGGGTCATGGACCCGCAGAACGCGGTCATCAATGTGGAGAACTTCTACGCGGCCACCAGCCAGCTGGCCCAGACCACGCTGCGTTCGGTGCTGGGCAAGCATGAGCTGGACGACATGCTGGCCTCCCGGGACCAGCTCAATGAGGACATCCAGGAGATTCTGGATGCCCAGACCGACGCCTGGGGCATCAAGGTCGCAAACGTTGAGATCAAGCACGTGGATCTGGACGAATCCATGATCCGCGTTATTGCGCGCCAGGCGGAGGCTGAGCGTACACGGCGGGCTAAGATTATCCATGCCGAGGGTGAGCAGCAAGCCTCCGAGCGGCTGCTGGAGGCGGCGCGGACGTTGTCGAAGCGTTCCGAGGCGCTGCAGCTGCGGTATCTGCAGACTCTCACCGATATCGCCAATGATAAGACCAATACCATTGTCTTCCCTGTGGACCTGCTGCGGGATCTCAAGAAGACAGTGGCAGGCATGGAGACGCCGGAGCCGGACGACGGGGAAGAGGGGGGCACGGCCCATTCATCCTCGGAGTTCCCGGATACCAGTGCTGTTCTCGGCGGTGAGGAGGGCGGCAAGGTATGACGGAGGCACCGGAGAAACCCTATGCTCCGGCCTGTGAGCGCAACCAGGAATCGATACGGGAGGTCCTTGCCGAGATTCTGACCCAGCCGGCGAAGGTGCTGGAGCTGGGCAGCGGAACCGGTCAGCACGCGGTCTACATGGCCCGTCACCTGCCGCACCTGGAGTGGCAGCCCACGGACATCGCCGAGAACCTTTACGGTATCCGCCAGTGGCGGCGGGAGGCGAAGCTGCGCAATGTGCGTGACCCGCTGGAGGTGGACGCCCTGGATGCGGGTGTCCGCCTGGGGGAAACCTTTGATGCGGTATTCACAGCCAACACGGTGCACTTTGTATCCTGGCGCATTGTCAACGGTCTGCTGGCGATCAGCGCCGTGCATCTGCGCCAGGGCGGTGACCTGCTGATCTACGGGCCCTTCAACGAGGACGGGGGCTACACCAGCGAGGGCAACGCGGAGCTGGATGCCTGGCTGCAGGAGCGTGATCCGGCCAGCGGCATCAAGGACCGGGCGGTCTTCAATGCGCTGGCGGCGGACTATGGCTTTGAGGCGGTGGAGCGTTTCCGCATGCCGGCCAACAACCAGCTCCTGAGATTGGTGCGCGGCGGCGCCTAGCAGCAGGCGCCGTCGGCCTCGTCCCCGGAGGCCGGGTCACCGAAGGGCAGGGCGGTGCCGCAGCCCTGGAAGATGCCGAAATGGGTGCTGAAATCGCCGATGAAGCGGAAGTGTTCGGCGAAGCGGGTATCCGCCAGCATCATCCAGGTGTTGCCGCAGACCGGGAAGACACGGCCACGCTCAATGTGGTGGTGCTTGTCCAGCCGGAACACCGCCTCTTCTCCGGGCACCGTGCCCTGGTAGATCACGGCCTGGCCGTAATCCTCGCAGTGGGGCTCCAGTTCCGGAAGCTTGAACAGCCGGTAGGTGGCGGAGAAGAAACGCGCCGGGGCGAGCCGGGCCTCGATGGCCTCGTTCTCGATGGTCAGGGGCCGGTCCTCGACCAGGCGCGGATCCGTAAAGCCGGTTTTCCGCGCCAGGTTCTCGAAATCATTCCAGTACAGAGCACCGGAAAGGCACTCGCCGTAGAGCACCGGGTCCTCGCGCAGGTGAGCCGGAATGCGCCGGTCCGCGTAGACGTCCGAGAAGTAGAACTCGCCGCCGGGCTTGAGCACGCGCCGCACCTCCGAGAGCACTTTTTCCTTGTCCGGACTCAGGTTGATCACGCAGTTGGAGATGACGATGTCGAAGTAGTCATCCTCAAGATCGAGCGCGTCCAGCTGCTCAATGTAGCCCTCCAGGAACCGCACATTGGAATGGGCGTGACCGAAGGTCTCGCGGTGGTACTCCTGGTGGCGGCGGGCGATGGCCAGCTGCTCCGGGGTCATGTCCACGCCGACCACTTCGCCCTGCTCGCCGACCAGTTTCGACAGTACGTAGCAGTCACGGCCGCTGCCACTGCCCAGATCGAGAATGCGTGCGCCCTCCAGCAGCTGGGGCGCGACCAGGCCGCAGCCATAGTAGTGGGACAGCACCTCGTCGTGCAGGCTGGCCAGGATGGGCTTGAGCCATTCCGGTGGCGCCTGGTCGCAGCAGGCGTTGGTCTGCAGGTCCTGTGTGCCCTGAAGCTGGCGACCGTAGTAATCCTGAACGTCTTCTCTCATAATGCGCAGCGTCACTTTTTCTGTGAATGATGATCCTTCAGACCCGAAGCCGGAGCTCATGTTACACAACTCCGCCCCTGACTGCCCGGTGTGTGAAGCCGATACGACACACGGGTTCATGACGATCGGTGAGCGCGACTACTGGCGCTGCCGGCAGTGCGGGGCGACCTTCCTGGAACCCTCCCAGAGGCTGGCTCCCGGGGCTGAAAAGGCCGAATACGATCAGCACGACAACGATGTGGCCGATCCCGGCTATCGGCGTTTCCTGGCGCGGCTCTCGGATGAACTGGTTCCGCGCCTGACGCCGGGAGACCGGGTGCTGGATTTCGGCTGCGGCCCCGGGCCGGCGCTGGTGGCCATGCTGCGCGAGGCGGGGTTCCGCGCGGACGGCTATGACCCCTTCTACGCGCCGGACCAGGCCCTGCTTGAATGCCGGTATGAGGCCATTAGCTGCACCGAGGTGGTTGAGCACCTGCATGATCCGGCAGCCACGTTCCGGCTACTGGACCAGATGCTGGCGCCCGGGGGCTGGCTGGGCGTGATGACGTGCTTCCAGACGGATGACGACCGGTTCGCCAATTGGCACTACCGGCGGGATCCGACCCATGTGGTGTTCTACAGGGAAGCCACGCTGCACTGGGTGGCAGCGCGGTTCGGCTGGCACTGTGAGGTGCCACGCAAGGATGTGGCCCTGATGCGCAAACCAGCCTAGGCGCCGTCGCGCTCCAGGTGCTGCTTCTTGCCCTTGACGCCGTCCCATTCCTCGGCGTCCGCCGGTGGGTCCTTCTTCTCGGTGATGTTCGGCCATTTGGCGGCCAGATCGGCGTTGATCTCGAGGAATTCCTGCTGGTCGTCCGGCAGTTCGTCCTCGGAGTAGATGGCCTCGGCCGGGCACTCCGGTTCACAGAGCGCACAGTCAATGCACTCGTCCGGATCGATGGCGAGGAAGTTCGGGCCCTCGTAGAAGCAGTCCACGGGGCAGACTTCCACGCAGTCGGTGTACTTGCACTTGATGCAGTTTTCAGTAACGACAAACGTCATGGTTACGTCCTGGCGATGGTTCAGGCGGCTATTCTAGGGTCAGGCGGCGGGGCCTGCAATGACCGGGCTCAATCGCCGCCAAGGCGTTCACGCAGACGGGCGCGCAGCTCATACAGAGTGTTGAGCGCGTCGCGCGGCGTCATGCCGTCCGGGTCTATACCGAGGATATCACGTTCCTCCGGCGAGGGTTCCAGGCTGGCGAACATATCCGCCTGCATGGCCGCGGCCGGTGCCGGTTCGGCCCGTGTTGCACCGGGACTGCCCTCGAGTTCGTCGAGCTTGCGCCGGGCATTGTCGATGACGTCCACCGGCACCCCGGCCAGGCGCGCCACCTGCAGGCCGTAGCTGCGACTGGCGGCGCCCTCGTGAACGCTGTGCAGGAAGACGATGCTGTCTTCGTGCTCGGTGGCCGTCAGATGGACATTGCGGGCGCTGCCGGCCTGCTCCGGCAGGCTGGTGAGCTCGAAGTAGTGGGTGGCGAACAGGGTGTAGCTGCCGACGTCCCGGGCGAGGCGTTCGGCTGCCGCCCAGGCCAGTGACAGGCCGTCGAAGGTGCTGGTGCCGCGCCCCACCTCGTCCATCAGCACCAGGCTCTCGGGCGTGGCGTTGTGGAGGATGTTGGCGGTCTCGGTCATTTCCACCATGAAGGTGGAGCGGCCGCTGGCGATGTCGTCCGAGGCGCCCATGCG
>JBNJDI010000121.1:0-5714 GCA_051744725.1 Pseudomonadota bacterium
CGCCTGAACGCCTGCGCCATCGACGTGCCGGCGGACATTTCCTCGGCGACCTTCTTCATTGTGGCCGCCGCGATCACGCCCGGGTCGGACCTGTGGCTGCGCCACGTGGGCGTCAATCCGACCCGTATCGGAGTGATCAATATCCTGCGCGCCATGGGCGCGTCCATCGAGCGGCACAACGAGCATGAAGCCGGCGGTGAGCCGGTGGCGGATCTGCGCGTGCGGCATGCGCCGCTCAAGGGAATCCGCATTCCCGAGGATCAGGTGCCGCTGGCCATCGATGAGTTCCCGGCCATTTTCATCGCGGCCGCCAACGCCGAGGGCAGCACCGAGCTGACCGGCGCCGCCGAGCTGCGGGTCAAGGAAAGCGACCGGATCCAGGTCATGGCCGACGGGCTGGATGTCCTGGGTGTTACCAGCGAGGTCCGGGAGGATGGGATCCTGATCCAGGGCGGTGCCTACGGCAGCGGCCGGATCAACAGCCATGGTGATCACCGCATTGCCATGGCCTTCGCGGTGGCGGCCCTGCGCGCATCCGGGCCCGTGGTCATCGATGACTGCGCGAACGTCGCCACCTCCTTCCCGGGCTTTGTGGCACTGGCCAACCAGGTCGGGCTGACGGTTGAATCTTCCGAGGAGACGCAATGACAGCATCCGAACAGGCACCGGTGATTGCCGTGGACGGTCCCGGCGGCGCTGGCAAGGGCACCATCACCCAGCTTCTGGCGCGGCGTCTGGGGTGGCACCTGCTCGACAGTGGCGCGCTCTATCGCCTCACTGCCCTGGCGGGCATGAAGCAGGCGGTGGACTTTGATGATGAGACGGCGCTCGGCGGCGTGGCGCAGGCGCTGGATGTGCGCTTCGAGCCCAGTCCGGGGGATGATCCCGCACGGGTGTTTCTGGACGGTGAGGATGTCACCTCCGCCATCCGCACCGAAGAGTGCGGTGACCGTGCCTCGCGTGTGGCGGCTCTGCCTTCGGTCCGCGACGCGCTCCTCCAGCGCCAGCGCGACTTCTGCCAGCCCCCGGGGCTGGTGGCTGACGGCCGCGATATGGGCACGGTGGTCTTTCCGGATGCCAGCCACAAGATCTTCCTCACCGCCTCAGCGGAGGAGCGGGCCCGGCGCCGGCATGAGCAGTTGCTGGCCCAGGGGGAGGATGTTAGACTCCCCGACCTTGTAAAAGAGATTCAGGCGCGGGATGAGCGGGACATGAACCGCTCCACAGCGCCTCTCAGACCGGCGCACGATGCGCGGGTTGTGGATACAACCGGATTGTCCATTGACGAGGTGCTGGATCAGGTCCTGGCGGTAACGGGCCGTACCTGACAGCGCCTTTTTGTTATTGGAAAAGTGCCGGCGGACCGCGTGAGACCAGCATGGCGGTGCGTGGGTTTATGGTGAACAGACCCCGGAGGGCTGGCTCGCGGGGAGCTTGGTATTGATCACATAGGACACACAATGAGCGAAAGCTTTGCGGAACTTTTTGAAGAGAGCCTGAAAGACATTGATATGCAGCCGGGGTCCATTGTCAAGGCCACGGTTGTGGACGTTGACAGTGACTGGGTTACGGTCAACGCGGGACTCAAGTCCGAGGGCATCATCCCGGTTTCCCAGTTCTACAACGAGAACGGGGAGCTGGAGGTCGCGGCAGGCGACGAGGTTGACGTGGCGCTGGACGCCGTGGAAGACGGTTTCGGGGCAACCCGCCTGTCGCGCGAGAAAGCGAAGCGCGCTGAAGCCTGGAAGGAGCTGGAGAAGGCCTTCGAGGCGGAAGAAGCAGTCAAGGGTGTGATCAATGGCAAGGTCAAGGGCGGCTTCACCGTCGACCTCAAGGGTATCCGGGCTTTCCTGCCGGGCTCGCTGGTCGACGTCCGCCCGGTGCGCGACACCACGCACCTCGAGAACAAAGAGCTGGATTTCAAGGTCATCAAGCTCGACGCCAAGCGCAACAACGTGGTGGTTTCCCGTCGCGCCGTGCTGGAGGCCGAGAACAGTGCCGAGCGCGAGCAGCTGCTTGAGACGCTGACCGAAGGCATGGAAATCAAGGGCATCGTCAAGAACCTGACCGACTACGGTGCCTTCGTGGACCTGGGCGGTGTGGACGGCCTGCTGCACATCACGGACATGGCCTGGAAGCGCATCAAGCATCCGAGCGAGATCGTGAACGTTGGCGACGAGATCAACGTCAAAGTCCTGAAGTTTGACCGTGAACGCAACCGTGTATCCCTTGGTCTGAAGCAGCTGGGCGAGGATCCGTGGATCAACATCAAGGGCCGTTACCCCGAAAACACGCGTGTGCCGGCCAAGGTTACCAACCTCACCGACTACGGCTGTTTCGCCGAGCTGGAAGAGGGGGTCGAGGGTCTGGTGCACGTCTCCGAGATGGACTGGACCAACAAGAACATCCATCCCTCCAAGGTTGTGGATGTGGGCGACGAGATCGAGGTGATGATCCTCGATATCGACGAGGAGCGCCGCCGCATCTCGCTGGGCATCAAGCAGTGCCAGCCGAACCCCTGGGAAGAGTTCTCCCAGAACTACAACAAGGGCGACCGGATTACCGGCAAGATCAAGTCCATCACGGACTTCGGTATCTTCATCGGCCTTGAGGGCGGTATCGACGGTCTGGTGCACCTGTCCGACATCAGCTGGAATGAAACCGGCGAGGAAGCGGTGCGCAAGTACAAGAAGGGCGACGAGGTTGAGACCGTCATCCTGTCCGTCGATCCGGAACGTGAGCGCATCTCGCTGGGGATCAAGCAGCTTGAGAGCGATCCCTTCGCCGAGTTCACCCAGGTCAATGACCGTGGCAGCATCGTTACAGGCACCGTGAGCAGTGTTGACGCCAAGGGCGCGACCGTCACCCTGAACGAAGAGGTGGAAGCCACGCTCAAGGCCTCTGAGATCAGCCGTGACAAGGTTGAGGACGCACGCAACGTGCTCCAGGAAGGTGACGAGGTGGAAGCCAAGATCATCAGCGTTGACCGCAAGAACCGCGTGATCAACCTGTCGATCAAGTCCAAGGACGTTGAGGACGACAAGGAAGCCATGCGGGATGTGCGCGAAAAGGCTGATAACAGCAGCAGTGCCACCACCATTGGCGACCTGATCAAGGAGCAGATGCAGCAGAACGACAACGGCTGACGCCGGTTCCGCTGTAAAGTGTTAAAAAAACGGGCTGTAACAGCCCGTTTTTTTTGTCTTTTTCATCAGGTTCGCTAAACTTAAGGCGTTGCGAACCTGTGAGGAAGGACAGGACCATGACGAAATCCGAACTGGTAGAAGTGATCGCCTCGAAACAGTCCCAGCTTTCCGGTAAGGATGTGGAGCTGGCGGTCAAGACGATCATTGATCATATGTCCCAGTCCCTTGCCGAGGGGGACCGGATCGAGATCCGCGGCTTCGGGAGCTTTTCCCTGCACTACCGGGCACCACGGGTGGGCCGCAATCCCAAGACCGGCGAATCCGTGAACCTGCCCGAAAAGTATGTTCCCCACTTCAAGCCGGGCAAGGATCTGCGCGAGAAGGTCAATGACAGCATGAAGGCCGGCTACTGATCCGGCAGGGAGGGCCGGATGGCCAGGATACGTCGTATTGTTCTTGTTCTGCTGGCGCTGGTGCTGGGACTGGCGGCGATGCTGTTCAGCTTCAGCAACCGTCAGGAGGTGGTGCTGGATCTGCTGCTGGTGCAGACACCGCCGATCAGCGTTGCGCTGGTCCTGGTGCTCACCCTGATCGCGGGCGCCCTTCTGGGGGTGGCCGCCATGCTGGTACCGCTGATGCGGGCAAGGGCCGGACGCCGGCGGGCGGAACGCAAGCTTCGCAGGTCTGAACAGCAATCTCGTGGACCGCAACGGGATCCAGTCAAGAGTATTGAATGAACACCATCCTGCAATGGCTGTTGCTGGCGGTGGCGGTCGGCATCGGCTGGGCGCTGGGGCGTTGGCGGCTGCGCCGGCAGACCTCGCCTGCTCCCATTGATGATGAGGATCGGCTCCGGGAACGCCTCCAGTTCCTGTTCACCAACTATTCCGATGAGGCCATTGAATCCTTCCTGGATTCGCTGGAGGTCAACCAGGAGACGGTGAACCTCCATCTGTCCATTGGTGCCCACTTCCGTGACAAAGGGGAGGTCGAGCGGGCAACCCTGATCCACCAGAATCTGCTGGCCCGGCCTGAGCTGCCTGGCCGCTATTCCTCCCAGGTGACCTATGAGCTGGCGCTGGACTATCTGGCGGCTGGACTGCTGGATCGGGCCGAGGCGCTGCTGCACGAACTCTTGGGTACCCGCTCCTATGGTGCCCGGGCGGCGGAGCAGCTGGTACTGATCTATCAGCGCGAGCGGGATTGGGAGAAGGCTGTGGAGGTGGCCCGCACCCTTGTGGGCATCAGCGATACCGCTGAAATCCGCAGGCAGCTTGCTCATCTCCTGTGCGAGCAGGCCTCGGATCAGGAAACGGTGAGCCGGGTCCCGGATCCACGGGAGCTTCTGGAGCAGGCCCTTTCCTACGATCCGGGCTGTGTCCGTGCCAGCCTGCTGTTGGCGGATCTGGCGCGTGAGCGCGGCAACTGGCGCGAGGCGCAGCAGCTGCTTCTCAAGGTGTTCGACCAGAATCCGGCCTTTGGTCCGGAGGCGGTGCGGCGCCTGGTCAGTCTGGCCCGGGAGTTCGGGGTTGAGCGTAAGCTTCGCCGGCGCCTGCACCGGATCTACCGGCACCATCCGTCGACCACTCTGCTGCTCTGCCTGGCGGAAGAGGAAGAGCGTTTCAACTCGCGGGATCAGGCACTCTATCTGCTTCATGGGGAACTGCAGCAGCGCCCGAGCCTCAGGGCGCTGATGCACCTTCTGGAAATGGAGGAAGGGCGGGAACCGCGAAAAGGGACCACCCCGAACCTGGTACGACAGGTCGGGCAGCGGTTGCTGGAGAACCGGCCGGCCTATCAGTGTACCCGCTGTGGCTTTGGTGGCCAGCAGCTGCACTGGCTGTGTCCGAGCTGCAAGAACTGGGAAACCGTCGAGCCCTATCAGGGTGTCGAGGGCGAGTAGTCAGGGGAGTCTTTGATGGCATCAATTGTTGTTGCGCTGGATTTTGCGGATCGTCTGGAGGCGCTCCAGCTGGTGGATCAGCTGGATCCGGCCCGCTGTCGGCTCAAGGTGGGCAAGGAGATGTTCACCCGTTTCGGTCCAGGGTTCGTGCAGGCCCTCCAGGGGCGCGGGTTTGACGTCTTTCTGGATCTGAAATTCCATGATATTCCGAATACGGCGGCGGCGGCTGTGGCCTCGGCGGCGGAGCTGGGGGTATGGATGGTGAATGTGCATGCCTCCGGCGGGCGCCGGATGATGGAGGCCTGTGTTCGCGAGCTGGAAAACTTCGGCGAGGACCGGCCACTGCTGATCGGGGTAACCGTGCTGACGAGCCTGACGGACGCTGAGATCCGGGAGATTGGTTGGGAGGGCGGTGCCGGGGCAGCGGTCGACCGTCTTTCGGGCATGGCGCGCGAGTGCGGTCTGGATGGGGTGGTGTGTTCGGCTTCGGAGGCATCGTCGTTGCGCGGGTCACTTGGATCGGCGTTCCGGTTGGTGACGCCGGGCATCCGGCCGGCTTTTGCGGCCCATGGCGATCAGCAGCGGGTGATGACACCGGCGAAGGCGCTGGCCGCTGGCAGTGATGATCTGGTGATCGGTCGGCCGATCACGCGGGCGGAGGATCC
>JBNJDI010000122.1:0-5682 GCA_051744725.1 Pseudomonadota bacterium
TGGTGGTGAGTGTCTCACCCCGTGCGATACGGTGTGCCTGTTCGATGATGGCTTCAGGTTCTGCGTGTACGGCACCGGGGGCGCGTCGGCTGAGCAGGTGGCCGTCATCGTCGTAGGCGCGGTCGGCGAAGGCTTCCAGCCAGAGGGGGATGCCATGGGCGGCGGCGAGGGAGCGGACCGGGTGATTGTCGCGGGTGGACAGGACCATGAGCGCCAGCCCCGGGTCGAACGCCTTAACCGCCCGCATGACCGCGGCCAGGATGTCGTGGTCTTTCATCATGTCATTGTAGAGTGCGCCGTGCGGTTTGACGTAGCGCACATCCGTGCCGGCCGCGCGACAGAAGGCGCTCAGGGCTCCGATCTGGTAGAGTACGAGGTTTTCGATCTCATCCGCTGAACAGGCCATGGAACGCCGGCCGAACCCCATAAGGTCCGGGTAGGCCGGGTGGGCGCCGATGGTGACGCCATGGCTCACCGCCAGCTGTACGGTCCGCCGCATGTGATCCTGGTCCGAGGCATGGAACCCGCAGGCCACGTTGGCCAGATCCACCACGGGCATGACGGACTCGTCCATGCCCATCGCCCAGGGGCCGAAGCTTTCGCCCATGTCCGCGTTCAGTCGCAGTCCTGTCACGGTTGTTTCACCACCTCAGCGTCGATGATCGGTGCGGGTACAGGCCAAGGATACTGCAATCGGAAGGTTACGGAAAAAGCAGGGGGGCAACGCCGCCGAAAACCCAATCTCTGAAGCCGTTCATCACGGTCTGGGGTTGTCTCATCAGAATTATAAGCTACAGATTATGGGGTGTACGATGATTTCCTCACGAACAGCATCCTGGATAGTCCATCAATGACCGAGCAGCCGCCGCTTTTCCAGACCCAGCAGAGAATCCAGGAAATGATTGCGGAGCACAGACCTCTGGACGAGGTCCTTACCGAGATCACGCGCTTTGCTGAGGAGATGCTGCCGGGCGCTCTGGTGTCGCTCATGTGCTATGACGGTGAGCGCGGCACCATCAGTCTCGTCCCCAATGACCGCTTCTCCATCGGTTTTACCGAAGCCATGAGTGATGTGCCCGTGGGTGCGGATGTGGGGGCCTGCGGTAGTGCCGCCTACCACCGTTCCACGATAGTGACCCCCGATATCCAGACGGATTTCCGTTGGGAAGGCTACCGTTCGGTTGCATTGGCCGAGGGGCTGCGGGCCTGCTGGTCCGTTCCCATCTTCTCCTCGGAAGGCGATGTGCTCCTGGGGACCTTCGCCACCTATTATCGGGCACCCGCTACGCCCTCGGAGGCGGATCTTTTCAATCTCCAGCAGGCTGCCGCCCTGGCAGCGCTGGCCATTGTGAGGGACCAGGATCTGCGCCGGTACCGGGATCTGACAGCGCGCTATCAGTCCCTCTACGAACATCACCCGGACGGCGTCTATGAATTCGACCTCCAGGGCTATCTTCAGCGTGGCAACGAAGCCTTCACGCGCATCACCGGCTACTCAAAGGAGCAGTACCAAGGACATCATTTCAATGAGTTTGTAGCTCCTGAGTTCCAGGAACTGACTCTCAGGGCGTTTGAACGGGCATTCGCCGGAGGACGGCTGACCTATGAAACGCGGGGTGTTTTCCCCAGCGGTGAACACTATGACCTGGAAGTGACCAACTTCCCGGTGATTGTGGATGGTGAGATTGTTGGCGTGTTCGGCATCTGCCGGGACATCACCGAGCGCAAGGAGCAGGAACGGCTGATCGCCTATCACGCGACCTATGATGCCGTGACGGGGTTGTTCAACCGCGTCGCCTTCGAGGAACGGCTGCTGAGGGCGTTGCGCGGGGCCCGGAAGAGAGGGGCGCTGGTAGCCCTGATGTATCTGGACCTGGATGGTTTCAAGCCGATCAATGAGGGTTTTGGGCACCAAATGGGGAATACCCTGTTGCGGGGGGTTGCGGAGCGTCTCCAGGAGTTGCTTGATACTGATGCCGTTGTCTCGCGGTTCGTGGCGGATGAATTCGTTCTGCTGCTCCCCGATGCCGGCAGTACCGCGAAGGTGGAAGGGCTGGCTTCCGGGGTTCTTGAGGCTCTCAGTCGGCCCTTTGAGGTGGAAGGAGGCGCGCTGCATCTGAGTGCCAGCGCCGGTCTCGTGCTGGATGATGGGGAATCGGAAGCCCCCATCCTGATCCAGCATGCCGACATTGCCATGGAAGCGGCCAAGAGGCGGGGAATGAACACCTGGCACTGGTACGAGGATGAGCGCCGCCCCGCTACCCAGGATGAGATTCTGCTGCGTCATGATCTACGGCTGGCTCTGGACCGGCACGAACTGGAACTGCACTACCAGCCACTGGTGGATGCTGTAACCGGTGAATGGCATGGGGTGGAGGCACTGGTACGGTGGCATCATCCGGAACGGGGCATGATCTCTCCCGGTGTCTTCATTCCGCTGGCTGAGCAGACCGGGCAGATCATCGAGGTTGGCCGCTGGGTGCTCAGGCGTGCCTGCGAGGATGGCATGAAGCGCTGGCGGGAAGGCTACAGGGTTGTGCCTGCCTCGGTGAACATTTCCACCATGCAGTTCCGCCGCCGCAATTTCGTGGAAGAAGTCGAATGTATTCTTGCGGAAACCGGCCTGCCGGGCCATCTGCTGGAACTGGAAGTGACCGAGGGCGTATTGATGGAGGATGCCCGGGATACCATCGAGCTGATGAAGCAGCTCAAGGCGATGGGCGTGAGTGTCTCCATTGATGACTTCGGGACCGGCTACTCCAGCCTGCGCTACCTGCGGGATCTGCCTGCCAGCAAGGTCAAGCTCGATATCTCATTCATCCGCGATATCCTCACCAATCCAGACAACATGGCGATCGTCCAGGGCATTATCACCATGGCCGACCATATGGGGCTGCAGGTGGTAGCCGAGGGAGTTGAAACCGGGGAACAGCGCGACGACCTCATCGCCCGCGGCTGCGATCTTCTCCAGGGATTCCTGTTCTCCAGAGCCCTGCCCATTGCCGAATTGGATTCTCTTCCCGACCGGTTTGCTGATCGCAGCTGAACAACGTGCAGTTGCGATTCTGTAATCAGGCGACATTACGTATTATCCACATTTTAATCGGGTTGTGGCTGGCGTACATTGATTGAGACTGCTCAGTCTGAGCTACTGGAGTGAAGTATGGATCAGCCCCCGGTTTCTGGTGATCGGGTTTCCGCACTCGAGACCATTATTGATGTTGCTGAACTTGGGACCTGGATCTGGAACGTGCAGACCGGTGAGACCGAGTTCAACGACTATTGGGCCCGGATGCTGGGTTATACGCTGCAGGAGCTTGAGCCCACCTCCATTGAAACATGGCTGGAGGTTCTCAATGACGCGGACCGTCCGGTCACGGAACAGGCCCTGAAGGCGCACTTTGAGGGGCATGCCTCCGTCTATGACTGCGAAGTGCGTGTGCGCCACCGGGATGGCCACCTTATCTGGATACGGGATTTCGGCCGGGTCGTCAGCTGGACCCCTGATGGTCAGCCCGAGTGGGTCAGTGGCGCCCACCTCGATATCACCGCCCAGAAACACCTTGAACAGAGCCTGCGTGAGGAGTCCGCCGCCAACCGTGAACTGGTCCGAACGCTGGAGAAAGCCCAGGAAATCGGCAACCTTGGCTACTGGAAGGCCAGCCTCAACAAAGGCTATCTCTACTGGTCGGA
Organism: Pseudomonadota bacterium; assembly: GCA_051744725.1. Lineage (GTDB taxonomy): Bacteria > Pseudomonadota > Gammaproteobacteria > Pseudomonadales > Oleiphilaceae > Halospina. The sequence goes on from JBNJDI010000122.1 coordinate 3,694, forward strand.
CAAGGTTTTTGAGATTTTTGGTGTCTCCAGAGACAGCTTTACCCCCTCGGTCGATGCGTTCAAATCCTTCGTACATCCGGATGACTCAGAGAAGGTTGAGGCCAGCCAGGAGAAGGCCCAGCAAACGGGCCTGCACGATGTGGAGCACCGCATCGTCCAGCCGGACGGGGCCGTGAGGTGGGTCCATGAGCGCGCGGATTACACCTCCCTGGGGGATGATCAGGTCCTCATTGGCACCGTCAGGGACATCACCGAGCAGAAGAAACAGGAAGCGCGACTCCGGGAACTGTCGCTCACGGATCCACTCACCCAGATCCATAACCGCCGGGTTTTCATGGAACGGCTTACGGAGAGCTATGAGCTCTTCCAGCGGCGCGGCATCACCACGGCTGTGATCATGTTCGATATCGATCATTTCAAGTCGGTCAATGATACCCATGGCCATGGTGTGGGTGATGAGGTGATCCGGCGCGTGGCGCGTACTCTGGCTGACAGTGTGCGGGAGAGCGATGTGCCCTGCCGGCTCGGGGGCGAGGAGTTCGGCCTGTTGCTGCCGGGAACGGAGATTACTGAAGCCTGTGAGCTTGCTGAGCGCCTGCGGTACGAGACCGCACAGCATGCCTACATGTCGGCTCAGGGGGCCGTTTTCAGTATAACCGTGACGGCGGGCGTCAGTGTCTTTCTTGAGCAGGACGATCATCCTGAGCAGGCTCTGCAGCGGGCCGATGCGGCGCTCTACCAGGGCAAGGCAGAGGGCCGCAGCAGGGTGGTGAAACACGTCTGAGGTCGAACTTTATAGAGTAAAAACTCTAGACCTGATGGACAACCGGCTGGACGATGGTGTATCACAGGCTGCAAGCAAAAAGCCTGAATGGAGACCCATCGCATGCAACGCTGGAACGGCTGGGGTGACGCCAGCTTCCACCTGCCACTGCCGCCCGTGGGGCAGGACTTCCTGAAAGCCCGCATTGGTGCTGCCTCGCCACTGTCCGAGGCCACACTCGAGCAGGTGTGCGCCCAGGTGCCCGAATCCCGAATTCCGCAGCGCCAGGGTGTCTACACGGACGCCGAAACCCGCGTGCGCCATGCGCGCGGTCAGAGCCTGGCGGACTGGCTGGCCATGCGCAGCGGGGACTTCGGGGTATTTCCGGATGCCGTGGCGCTGCCCGAGCACAGCGAGGAAGTGGCGGCGCTTCTGGAATGGGCGCGGGAACGGGATCTTGTGGTGATTCCCTACGGGGGTGGCACCAGCGTGGCCGGGCATATCAACCCCGCCGATTCCGGCAGGCCCATCCTCACACTCTCGCTGGAGCGCATGAACCGTCTCCTGGATCTGGACGCCGAGAGCCAGATCGCCACTTTCGGCGCCGGCACACCGGGGCCGCTGGTGGAGTCCCAGCTTCTGGCCCATGGCTATACCCTGGGTCATTTTCCCCAGTCCTTTGAGCTTTCCACCATCGGTGGTTGGGTCGCCAGCCGTTCCAGTGGTCAGCAGTCCCTGCGTTACGGTCGCATCGAGCAGCTGTTCGCGGGTGGGCGTGTGGAGACCTTTCAGGGTGCCTGGCAGATCCCCACCTTCCCCGCCTCCGCTGCCGGACCCGACCCGCGTGAGATGGTGCTGGGCTCGGAGGGGCGCTTCGGTGTCATCACCGAGGTGAAGGTCCGCGTCACGCCGGTGGCGGACCATGAATCCTTCCATGTGCTGTTCTTCCCGGACTGGGATCGGGCTCGCCTGTGTGCCCGCCAGTTGGTGCAGAACCGCACGCCGCTTTCCATGCTGCGGCTGAGTAACGCGGTGGAGACAGAGACCCAGCTGGCCCTGGCGGGCCACCCGAAGATGATCGGGATGCTGGAGCGCTATCTGGGCTGGCGCGGAGCCGCTGAGGGGAAATGCATGATGACGGTCGGTCTTACGGGGACAAAGGCCCAGTGCCGGACCGGGCTGCGTGAGCTGAAGCGGATCAGCCGCCGCAATGACGGTGTCTACAC
>JBNJDI010000123.1:0-5585 GCA_051744725.1 Pseudomonadota bacterium
ATTATTTCGGCTTCACGTACAGGATCATGCTGTGATCCACCAGATCGAAGCCATGCTCTTCAGCGATACGGCGCTGACGGTCCTCGATGACCTCGTCATAGAACTCGATCACCCGGCCCGTCTGGGTGCACACCATATGGTCATGATGCTCCTCCCCGGCCAGCTCGAATACCGCATGACCGCCTTCGAAGTTGTGGCGCAGCACCAGGCCCGCGGCCTCGAACTGGGTCAACACCCGGTAAACGGTGGCAAGCCCCACGTCATCACCGGATTCCAGGAGCTTCTTGTACACATCCTCGGCACTGAGGTGGTGATCGCCTTCCGCATCCTCGGCGGCTTCCGCGCTTTCCAGGATACTGAGAATCTTGACCCGCGGCAGCGTAACCTTGAGGCCTGCCTTGCGCAGCTCGACGTTTTCTGGTGCCATGCTGAACCTAACCGTTGGTGATGGAGTGGGCTTTCGTTACCATGTGCGCTCGTCTTCAGGCGGGCAGCACGCCTCGGAGCGGCACTCAAGATAGAGGATTTCCTTCCACGATGCAAAAGGCTTCCATTCCCGCCTGCCTGGCTGCGGTCACCCTGACGCTCAGCCTCGCAGCATGCAGTTTTCCGGGTGTTTACCGGATCGATGTTCAACAGGGTAACATTATCGATCAGGAAGATCTCGGCCAGCTCAACCCGACCATGACCCGGGCCGATGTGCACGAGCTTCTGGGTACACCCATAACCGTTAACAGCTTCAACCCGGACCGGGAACACTACCTGTATACCTTTCAGGAAGACGGTGGCGAGATCCGCAAGCAGCGCGTCACCGTCGTCTACGAGGACGGCCAGTACCTGCGGCATGAGGCCAAACTGCTGGAGGAGACACCGGCCAACTGAGCCGGCGCTCAGCGCCGCGTTCCGGCCCGCTTCGCCCTGGCCTCCTTGGGATCAATCTCAAGGGGGCGGTAGATCTCCACCCGGTCACCCTCACGCAGACGATACAGCGCGGGCTCGGCAATCACCTGGCTGAACACCCCCACGCTCTGGCGCTCCAGGTCAATCCCGGGGAAAAGAGCCTCGATCCCGGACTCGCGGATCGCATCAAGCGCCGTACTCCCCTCGGGAAGCGTGAGCGCAATCAGACGCTGGGCATCCGGACGCGCATAGGCGACCTCAACTCGTATCATTGCCCCTCCATCTCATGGAGCGCCCGGGCTCTTCGGCAGAACGCATCCACCATGGTATTGGCGGCCTGGGCAAAAACGCCGCTGAAGGCCATCTGTGCCAGCCCGTTCTGGACCGCAAACTCCAGGCTGAGCGTCACCCGGCAGGCGTCCGCCCGCAGCGCACGGAACTGCCAGAGCCCCTGAAGATGCTCAAAGGGGCCATCCACCAGCTCCATGCGGATCGAGTCCGTGGGCATCAGGTGATTGCGCGTGGTGAAGCGCTGCTTGAGGCCGCCGCGTTCCACATCCAGCGACGCCACCAGCTGATTCCCACCCTGCTCATGCAGCACCGCGCCGCCGCACCAGGGCAGGAACTCCGGGTAACGTTCCACGTCACTGACGAGGTGGAACATTTCTTCAGCGGAATGGCGCACTAGCGCGCTACGCTCGATCTGTCGGGTCATTGAACGCTTACCCCGTGAGGTTCCTCTTCCACCGGCACCACCGGATGCTCCAGGCCACCACCGCCACACCCAGCAGTACCGACCAGCCGGCAGAAACCCTCTCTGTACTCGACCACCGTCACAACGACAGAGACCACCACGGCCACAGGCACCAGCCATGCCATCAGCCACCGCCACAGCCGGTACCCCCTGCCCCTTACGCCCAGAAAGGCCAGCAGCTGACGTGGGGGCAGCTGCCAACCCGCCAGCCTCACCAGGGCCAGTATTGAAACGGGCACCAGTACCAGCATGACGACAAGCTCCATCAGAGCCCAGACATCCACGCCTTCCGCGCGGGTGAACCCGAACAGAGCCAGAGCCGCCGCCATGCCGGCCGGCAGCATAGCAATGATTCCCGCGATCACCCGGTTTGTGCCCAGGGCCTCGGTGACACGCGCAATCACCACCTCCAGGACGAACAGCGCCGAGGTCCAGATCAGCAGCACCATGACCAGGTAGAACAGGCTGCCTACAAGCTGGCCGCCGCCCATGGTCTCAAACACCTGCGGCAACGCCACGAACACAAGCTCGAACCCGGACGTCAGCGGCACCTGCTCTGCCAGCACCAGTGCCGTAACCGCCACCCCCAGCACCAGCGTCACCACCAGATCCACCACTGCTACCCCGATCGCCGAAATCGGCATGGACGCATTCCCTGGCATGTAGCTGCCCAGTGTCATGAGCACACCGACGCCGAGCGCCAACGAATAGACCGCGAGCTGGATGGCCAGCGCCACACTATACCACCCCAGATCCTCCCAGCGGGGCCAGAACAGCGACCAGGCCGCCTCCTGGCCCTTGCCGGAAGACAGGGCCGCCACCATCATGATCACGAGCAGCACAACCAGCAGCGGAACGACCGTGCGCAGGGAGCGCTGAACCCCCAGACGCAGGTTGCGCACGGCCACAGCCAACACCAGTCCGACAAAGACCACCTGCCACAGAACCACTTGCTGCGCGTCGCCGGTAAAATCCGTAAACAGGGCAGCGGCGGAAGCCTCAGTGGCCCCGCGCAGCTCGCCCAGCGCGGCCCGGAAAAGCCAGGCCAGGGACACACCGCCAAGCACCGAATAGAGACCAAACAGCAGCAGCGCAGCCAGCAGCATGCCGCGACCGGCCCAGGGCAGGCTCCGCGAGTACAGCCCCGCTGCTTCCGCTGCTGCCTGCAGGGAGCGATCCGGACCCTGCCGGTAACGCCGCGCCATCGCCAGCTCTGTCATTACCACGGGCACACCGGCAAGCATCAGCGCAAGACCATACACCAGCAGGAAGGCGCCGCCGCCATGCGCCACCACCGCCGGGGGCACCAGCCAGAGATTGCCCGCACCCAGCACAGCCGCGGCCAGTGCCAGCGCGAAGGTCCAGCGGCTGCCCCAGGCGGTGACCGGCGCTCCCGGGTTGGAATGCATGAAAAGACTCCCGATCGGATGAGGACGGATTATAGCCCAGTGTAGCCGCCCTGTTCAGCCGCGCAGCTCCGCAGACTTTGCCCTGAGGCAGGCCCTTTGGGCTACAATACGCCGTTTGCAGAAACAACCACTCCGCCAGGCCGGATGATTCCCATGGCTCAGAAGAAAAAGCCCGCCAAGGGCGGGAGCACCATCGCGCTCAACAAGAAGGCGCGGCACGAGTTCCACATCGAGCAGAAGTTCGAGGCGGGCCTCCAGCTCCACGGCTGGGAGGTCAAGGCGCTGCGTGCGGGCAAGGCCCAGATCACCGATGCCTACGTCCTGCTCAAGGATGAGGAAGCCTTCCTGCTGGGAGCGCATATTCCGCCTCTGCCGACCGCGTCCACCCACATCAACCCGGACCCGACGCGTACGCGCAAGCTGCTTCTGCACCGGCGTGAGCTGGCCACGCTGCTTGGCAAGACGCAGCAGACCGGCCACACCTGCGTGCCACTGGCGCTGTACTGGAAGAAGAACCTGATCAAATGCGAGATCGCGCTGGTCAAGGGCAAGAAACAGTACGACAAGCGCCACGACGAGAAGGAGCGTGACTGGAACCGCCAGAAACAGCGCATTCTCCGGGAGACGCTGCGCTGATCAGTGAATGAGCATTTCAACTGCTTCGTCACCGCAGTATACTGACTGACCATCAGCTCAATATGACTGCAACCAGGGAGGGATCGTGTCTGCCCAACGCACAGCCATGTCCTCAGTCGATACCGCCTGGTTGCGGATGGAGTCGCCAGAAAGCCCTATGATGATCGGGGCGGTGCTCGTTTTCGACGAGCCCATCGACATAACGGCGTTCCGCAACCTGCTCGAAGAAGAGTTCCTGCGCTTTGCGCGCTTCCACCAGCGGGTGATCTGCCAGAATGACCGCTACTACTGGGAAGAGGATCCGTGGTTCAATCTCGACAACCACCTCCACCTCACCGCCCTTCCCGGTAATGCCGACCAGACCGCGCTGCAGCAGCTGGCCAGCGATCTCAACAGCACCCCACTGGATTTCAACCATCCGCTCTGGCAGATCCATTACGTCGATAACTACCAGGGCGGCTGCGCGCTGATCGTGCGCATCCACCACTGCATCGCGGACGGCATTTCACTGGTGCGGGTTCTGCTTTCGCTGACCGATGAGCAGGATGGCACCGGCAGCAACCGGAAGAGCGTCAAACGCCGGAAACACGCCAGGAAAAACGCCCCGGAATGGCGCCAGACCCTGTTCCGGGCCCGCCGCAACCTTCGTCTTGCCCGCTGGCAGGCCCGTCATACCTGGCGCACCATGCGCGAGGACCCCGCCTACCTGGTGCGCCTGGGCCGCGAGTGCCTGTTCGTGGGGCGGGACCTGTTCAAGGTGGCCTTCAGTCCACCGGACCCTCCGACAGGTCTCAAGGGCCCCCAGTGCGGACGCAAACGCGTGGCCTGGTCCGAGCCGCTGGATCTGGGCGAGGTAAAGGCCACCGCAAAAGCCCTGAACGGCACGGTCAACGACGTGCTGCTTGCCGCCGCCACCGGCGCGGTCCAGGCGCACATCCAGCAGAGCGGTACGCCATTGCCCGAAGGCGGCATCCACGTGGCAGTACCCTTCAACCTGCGGCCGCTGGACCAGCCCATTACCCGGCTCGGCAACCAGTTCGGGCTGGTGCTCGTACCCCTGCCGGTACAGACGCTGTGCCCCAGGGAGCGTTTTGAGACCGTGCAGCGCCACATGGACGACATCAAGCGCTCCTATCAGGCCCAGGTCTCCTATGGGCTCCTGGACATACTCGGTCGCGGCCCGGACCTGATGGAGCGCCGGGCTCTGGAACTGCTCAGCCGCCGCGCCTCCGCCGTGCTGACCAATGTACCCGGCCCCGACCAGCCACTGCACCTGTGCGGCTGCCGTCTGCGCACTCCCATGTTCTGGGTACCCCAGACCGGGGATGTGGGCATCGGCCTGAGCATCTTCAGCTATGCGGGGCAGGTGCAGTTCGGCGTCATCAGCGACCTCCAGCTTATGGACTCGCCCGAACGCCTGGCCACCGCCTTTGCGGATGCCTTCCACCAGCTCCGCGATCTGGCGCTGGAAAACAGGATTCCCCTTGAGTCCACACTGGGCCGCCCCTATACTGAAAAGTACGGGGACGATCCGGATTCGACGCCGGTGACAAAACCCGAGGTGCATGCCGAGACGGCAGCGAGTCTCGATAAATCAAAGCTGCTTTAAAATAGTCGCAAACGACGACAACTACGCACTCGCGGCGTAAAAACCGCTAGTGCCTGCCTGACCGGGGTGCCTGTCCCCCGCGTATCACAGGCAGTCATATCAGACGGGATCGCCGTTACGCCACGCTTGCAGCGTAGCGGTTAAAATCTGGTGAGCTCGCCCCTTGCACCCTGACCTTCGGGTCGCCTGGGGTTAAAACAATAGAAGGAAACTAAGCATGTAGAGCCAAGGGCGGAGTACCGGCGGACGCGGGTTCAACTCCCGCCGTCTCCACCAA
>JBNJDI010000124.1:0-5551 GCA_051744725.1 Pseudomonadota bacterium
ACGGGAGAACCATGGGGCCTGGAATCGGCGCGCGCAGCGGTATCATGACGCTGACCATCAAGGACAAGGCGGTGCTCTATGCCGCCTACATGCCCTTCGTCCGCAATGGTGGGCTCTTCATTCCGACCCAGAAGAATTACCGCATGGGCGACGAGGTCTTTCTGCTGCTCAACCTGATGGATGAGCCGGAGAAGATTCCGGTTGCCGGCAGGGTCGTCTGGGTTACTCCCAAAGGAGCCCAGGGCAACCGTGCCGCTGGTGTCGGCGTCCAGTTCAATGGTGACGACGAGACCGCGCGCACCAAGATTGAAGCCTACCTGGCCGGGTCCCTGAACTCAGACCGTCCGACCCACACCATGTGACCATGGCCAACGGTGAACCGGAACAGCTGACACTGGAGGTCCCCGCAGGCACCCTGGGCGCGCTCGCCTGGGGCGATCCTTCCTCCCCCCTGATCATCGCCTTCCACGGCTGGCTCGATAATGCCGCAAGCTTCAGTCGACTGGGGCCGGCGCTCGCCGGCAGCTACCGGGTTGTGGCGGTGGACCTGCCGGGCCACGGTCTCTCCTTCCACAGGCCGGCGGGCGCAAGTTACGAGCTGCTGGACTATGTGCGGGACCTGGCGCCACTGTTCGACCGGTTGGCGCCGGACGGGGCTGTTCTGCTCGGGCATTCACTGGGCGGGATCATTGCCAGCCTGCTCAGCGTGGCAGTGCCGGAGCGGGTGAGGGCGCTGATGCTGGTGGACAGCCTCGGGCCGCTCACCGGCGATGCGGAATCCTTCCCGGACCAGCTCAAGCGGGCCATTGACCGGGTGCGCCAGGGCAGCCGTGGCCGGTCTCCCCGCTATGCGGACGTTGAGGAAGCCATCGAGGCACGCATGAAGGGTCGCATTCCGCTTTCCCGCCTCGCCGCCGAATGCATTGTTCCGAGAAGTCTGCAGCGGGATCAGCAGGCCTGGCAGTGGGGAACGGATGCAAGGCTGCGCTATCCCTCCATGCACCGACTGGAAGAGGATGAGGTGGCGGCCTACCTGGCGGCTATTGCCGCACCCACGCTTGTTATAAGGGCCAGCTGTGGCATGATCGCCTTCAAGCCGGAATGGATCGAGCACCGGCTGGCCAGTCTTGCCAACGCTGAGGTGATGGATGTGGAAGGGAGCCACCATTGTCATCTGGACGCGGATGTCGAGGGTCTGGCGGAGGGATGCCTGGGCTGGCTGCGCGGCATTGCTGCCGCGCCCTTGCAATGACGACTCACCGAACCCATTGTCATTTCAGGATTCTGATCTGAAGGGAGCAGGCAATGAGTGAACCACAGACCGTGGCGCTGGTGCTCGGCAGTGGTGGTGCCCGGGGCTATGCGCATATTGGCGTGATCGAGGTGCTCAGGGAGCAGGGCTACAACATTGTGGCCATCTCCGGGGCCAGCATGGGGGCGCTCATTGGTGGCATGTACGCCGCCGGCAAGCTTGAAACCTACAAGGACTGGGTTACCGGTCTGGACCAGCTGCAGCTGCTGCGGCTTCTCGATTTCTCCCTGGGCTCCCCCGGGGCGATCCGGGGTGAAAAGGTCTTCGGTGTGGTGCAGGAAATGCTGGGGGGGCTGTGCATTGAGGACCTTCAGATTCCCTTCACAGCAGTGGCCACGGATCTGCTGGCGCACCAGGAGGTCTGGTTCCAGGAAGGGCCACTGCATGAGGCAGTAAGGGCCTCCACCGCCATTCCCAGTGTGATCACGCCGGTGATGCTCCATGGCCGTGTGCTGGTGGACGGCGGCCTGCTCAACCCCCTGCCCATCATTCCCACGGTAGCATCCCATGCGGATCTGACCATGGCCGTGAATCTGAGCGGCAACGACAAGCGCTATGCCAACCTGCCACCGCTTGATGAATGGGCATCCCGGGAGCGCAAGCAGAATGACGCGGCCGCCGAAGCTGCGGCAGAAACGGCGGCTGACGAGGAGGTGGACCCTGCGGAAGAAGCCGACGCCACGCCGGATGAATGGCTTGACCGACTCAAGCAGCGCGCCGCCAGCTGGTTCGACTGGGACAGTCAGGACACCGCCGCGCGGCGCGGTGGCCGGGCCAGCAGTGAGGAGCAGGCCCTGGCCGAAGCGCAGAAACGTCATGCCCAGGAAACGGCGGCGGGAAAAGGCAGCGGGGTCGATGACGCGCGCTCTGTAAGCCTGCAGGAGCTGGGTCTGGGCAAGTTCGACGTCATGAACCTGGCGATCGAGACCATGCAGGACTCGTTGACCCGCTACAAGATCGCCGGCTACCCGCCGGACATCCTGATCAACTTCCCCAAGCACGTGTGCCGCTCGTTCGATTACCACCGTGCCCCGGAACTGATCCAGCTGGGCCGGATGCTGGCCGAGGATGCCCTTGAGGACCACCGCAATGCGGGCAAGGGCGAGCCCCGGATACCGGGAATGAGCCGGCAATAACTGGTACAATCCCACCTTTTACGGGATGATTCCGGGAGCACTGGGTGAGCACCGAGGCCATTGAACAACTCCAGACCGTGCGCGACTGGCTGCGTTACGCCGTATCAAGGTTTACCCAGTCCGGGGTCTGGTGTGGCCACGGCACCGACAGCCACTGGGACGACGCGGTGCAGCTGCTGATGCAGACCCTCCATCTGCCCATGGACAATAACGTGCAGTTCCTGGATGCCCGCCTGACCCTCTCCGAGCGGGAACAGGTGCTGGAGCGCATCGAACGTCGTGCCCGGGACCGGGTTCCGGTTCCGTATATCACCGGGGAAGCCTTCTTCATGGGGCTGCCGTTCCATGTGGACGAGCGCGTGCTGATCCCGCGCTCGCCCATTGGCGAGTTCCTGGCAACGGAAGGCGAGCCCTGGCTGGCGGGGCGCCCCGTGGAACGCATTCTGGATCTGTGCGCCGGCAGCGGCTGCATCGGTATCGCGGCGGCCCATGTCTTCCCGGAGGCGCACGTGGATCTGGGCGAGGTCTCGCCCGGAGCGGTTGAAGTGGCGGAACACAATATCCGGCGCCATGGCCTGGAAGGGCAGGTGCGGGCCGTGACCTCGGACCTGTTCGACAGGCTCGATGGCCCCTATGACCTGATCCTGGCGAACCCGCCCTACGTGGATGCCGGCGATATGGCGTCTCTGCCACCGGAATACCGGCATGAACCGGAGCTGGGACTGGCGGCCGGGAATGACGGCCTGGAGCTGATGCGCCGGATCCTGCGGGAGGCACCGGCGTATCTCTCGGAAGACGGGCTGCTGGTGGGCGAAGTGGGCAACAGCCAGCCAGCGCTTGAGGCAGCCTTTCCAGGCGTGCCCTTCACCTGGCTTGAAATGGAAAACGGCGGTCACGGGGTCTTCGTGGTCGACGCGCAAACACTGGCGCAGGTGGCGCCCCTGCTGAACGGATAGAATCCATGTCTGGCAACACATTCGGAACACTCTTCACCGTTTCCACCTTTGGCGAGAGCCACGGGCCGGCCCTGGGCTGCATCGTGGACGGCTGCCCGCCCGGCGTGCCGGTATCCGCCGAGATGATCCAGGAGGACCTGGACCGCCGCCGCCCGGGCACCTCACGGCATACGACCCAGCGCCGGGAGCCCGATGAAGTCCGGGTGCTGTCAGGGGTATTCGAGGGGGTAACCACGGGGGCGCCCATCGGGCTGCTCATTGAGAATACGGATCAGCGTTCCAAGGACTATTCAAAGATCAAGGACCAGTTCCGTCCGGCGCACGCGGACTACAGCTACTGGCACAAGTACGGCATCCGCGACTATCGCGGCGGCGGCCGCTCCTCGGCGCGGGAGACCGCCATGCGCGTGGCGGCCGGGGCCATCGCCCGGGCCTTCCTGCGGGAGAAAGGCATCCGGATCCGGGGCTGCATGACCCAGCTCGGGCCCATCGAGCTGGGCATGACGGACTGGTCCGCCGTCCACCGGAACGCTTTCTTCTGCGCGGAACCGGAAAAGGTCCCGGAGCTGGAAGCCTTCATGGACCAGCTCCGCAAAGAGGGGGATTCCGTGGGCGCCCGGATCCGGGTCGAGGCGGACGGCGTCATTCCCGGACTGGGCGAGCCCGTGTTCGACCGGCTGGATGCCGACCTGGCCAAGGCGCTGATGAGCATCAATGCCGTCAAGGGTGTGGAGATCGGGGCCGGTTTCGACAGTGTCAGCCAGCGGGGCACCGAACACCGGGACGAGATGACCCCTGACGGTTTCCTCTCCAATAATGCCGGCGGCGTGCTCGGGGGCATCAGTTCCGGGCAGCCGGTGGTGGCGAGCATGGCGCTCAAGCCCACCTCCAGCCTGCGGCTGCCGGGGCAGGGGATCGATGTCGACGGTAACCCTGTGGAGGTGGTGACCACGGGTCGCCACGACCCCTGTGTGGGGATCCGCGCCACGCCCATTGCCGAAGCCATGATGGCCATTGTGCTCATGGACCACTACCTGCGCCACCGCGCCCAGAATGCGGATGTGCAGGTGGATACGCCGGACATCGAAAAGGCCCGCCGCCAGCGGGAGAGCTGATATGGCGGGTTCCGAGGCGGGAACCTACTGGCGCCTGTCCAACCTCTACCTCTGGTTCTTTGCCGCCCTCGGGGTCTTCATGCCCTATTGGGCGCTCTACCTCGAGGACCAGGGCTTCCGCTACATCGAGATCGCCCTGCTCATGGCCACGCTGCAGGGCACCAAGATCATTGCGCCCAACCTGTGGGGCTGGCTGGGGGACCGCACCGGCAAGCGGCTGCGGCTTATCCGCTTCGGTGCCCTGATGGCGCTGGTGTGCTTCAGTTTTGCGCTGCTGCGGCCGGAGTTCTGGGGCCTGATGCTGGTGATGCTGTCGTTCAGCTTCTTCTGGAACGCGGTGCTGCCGCTGTTCGAGGTGATCACCCTGCACAACCTGGGGACCAGCTCCCGGCGCTATGGGCGTGTCCGGCTCTGGGGGTCGGTGGGGTTCATCCTCTCGGTGGCCGGTTTCGGGGCGGCGCTGGATCATATGCCGATGAGCATCATGCCCTGGCTGGTGGTGCCGCTGTTTGCGGGGCTCGTCATGGCCTCGCTGTGCGTCCATGACGAGCCCAGTATCCGCAGAAGGCCCCATCACGGGCCGGTTTCGGCCATCCTGAAGCGACCCGAGGTCTGGTCCTTCTTCATCCTGAACTTCATGCTTCAGGCCAGCCACGGCCCCTACTACACCTTCTTTTCCATCCACCTGGAACAGCTCGGCTACGCCAGGATCAGCACGGGTGGCCTCTGGGCCCTGGGCGTACTGGCGGAGGTGGGGCTGTTCCTGGTCATGCACCGGCTTCTGTCCGCCTACCCCATGCGGGCCATCATGCTCTGTGCGGCGGCTCTGACGGCGCTGCGCTGGCTGGTGATCGCGGAGTTCTCGCAGTTCCTCTGGGTCCTGCTCGGGGCGCAGCTGCTGCACGCGGCCTCCTACGCGGCATTGCATGCCGCCTCGGTCCATTACATCCGGATTCAGTTCGGTGATGGGCATCAGGGCCAGGGGCAGGCGCTGTACAGCGGGCTGACCTACGGGGCGGGCGGTGCTTTCGG
>JBNJDI010000125.1:0-5516 GCA_051744725.1 Pseudomonadota bacterium
GCTGACCCTGACGCGTCGCTGGCTTGGCAATCCGCTCAATATCCGCATTCCGGACTGGCCCACCGACCCCCAGGGCATCCATTTCGGCGGCAATGACATGCGGTTGTCGCCACTGGCCCTGCTGCTAATCGGTGAACTCTACCGCAATGGTGGCCTGCATGAGGGCGAGCGGGTGCTGTCCAGCAAGTGGATTGAACGCTCCTGGGAGGCGCGGGGTAAGTCACGGTACTCCGATGATGACTACGGTTACGGTTGGTTCACGACCACCCTCAATGGCTATCGCGCTCACTACGGTCGCGGCTATGGTGGGCAGATGCTGTACGTGGTTCCCGGGCTGGATCTGACCGTCGTTGTAACCGCCGACCCGACGCCGCCCTCAAGTCCGGGGTTCACGCAGAAACTGGACCGCCTGCTGGAAGCGCACGCACTACCGGACATGGAGAAAGCCGGTGTCGATTCTCAACCCTGAGAGCTGGACCCTGCTGCAGAGCATACTGGTCTTCAGTCTCTGTGCTCTGGTCATCGCCATTGCCGGCACCCGGATCACGCGCGTGGTGGACCAGCTTGCCGACAGGACGGGCCTGGGGGAGGCGACTGCCGGCGCGGTGCTGTTAGGGGCAGCCACGTCACTGTCCGGGTCGGTACTCTCGGTAACGGCCGCGTACCGCGGCCATCCGGAACTGGCGGTGAGCAACGCCCTCGGCGGGATTGCGGTTCAGACCTTCTTTCTGGCCATTGCGGATATGGTCTATCGCCGCGCCAACCTGGAACACGCCGCCGCCTCGGCACCGAACATGATGCAGAACGGGCTGCTGATCGCGCTGCTGGCGCTGATCCTGCTGGCGCCGACCCTGCCGGATGTCACGCTCTGGCAGATCCATCCCATCACGCCGGTTCTGATCGGTTTCTACCTCTATGGCACGCGGTTGATCCAGGGCGCCTGGGAGTCGCCCATGTGGCGCCCCTCCATCACCCTGGATACCCGCGAGGACAAGCCGGAAGCCATGAACCGGCTGCCGCCACTGGCCCGTCTCTGGACGGAGTTCCTGCTGTTGATGGCCGCCCTGGGGGCAGCCGGTCTGGTACTGGAGCCGGCCGCCACTACCATCAGCGCGGAGGCCGGGCTGAGCCAGACCGTGGTCGGTGTGCTGCTCACCGCCATCAGCACCTCCATTCCGGAACTCGTGACCTCGGTGGCCGCGGTCAGGCGCGGGGCGCTGACGCTGGCCGTGGGCGGCATCATTGGTGGCAACGCCTTCGACACGCTCTTCATGGCCGCCTCGGACATCGCCTACCGTGATGGCTCGATCTACCACACCATGGATCCCGACACGGAACGCTGGGTTACGCTGACCCTGCTGATGGCCGCCATTCTGATCATGGGGCTGATCCGCCGGGAGCGCTACGGGCTGGGCCGCATCGGCGCGGAGAGCCTGGCGATCATGGTGCTCTACATTCTGGGTGTCGCGTTGATGTTCAGTGGCTGATCACCGTGGTTAGTGCCAAGTGATGTCAGCCTTTGGGAAAGGACAGGGTCCACACCTGATTACCAAACTGAACGTATACTGGGATACGCAGCCCTGTTCATTGCCGTTCAGGGGGCTGACATGCCTGGCAGACCGAGGGTTGGTTGTTGCCGGTTTTACCCCCATGCTTGAGAGACAGCAAAGGCACTCCAGACGAGAGGGAGCTTATGGATCATTCACAGCACCAACCACGGGGCATGTTCCGCTCCGTGATGTCCCTTGGCCACATCCGGGGCATCCGCATCGAGGTTCACGCGAGCTGGCTCATTATCTTCGCGTTGTTGATGGTCACTCTGACCACCGGGTTGCAGAGCCAGTACGCCGACTGGTCCCTGGCTCAGGCCCTGATGACGGCCCTGTTAACCTCGGTTGCATTCTTCGCCTCCATCGTTGCCCATGAACTGGGTCACAGCCTTGTGGCGATCCGCCTTGGCGTGCCGGTCAGGGCGATTACGCTGTTCATCTTTGGCGGTGTGGCGCAGCTTGACAAGGACAGCGAGAGCGCGGGGGATGAGTTCTGGATCGCCATCGCGGGGCCCGTGGTCAGCTTTGTGCTGGCGGTTGGGTTCGCTGCGCTGTCCGGGGTTGCAGCGTCCGAGTCCTGGGCCGTTGGCTTGGGCTGGCTGGCGCTGATCAACTTCATGGTGGCGCTGTTCAACCTGATCCCGGGGTTCCCGCTGGACGGGGGACGCGTGTTCCGGGCGCTTGTCTGGAAGATCACCGGGGACGCCGGCAAGGGCAATCGTGCTGCGGTGGCCGGGGGGCGCCTGGTGGCTTATGGCCTGTTCGCCTGGGGGCTCTGGCGCCTGCTGGTGGAGGGCAACTTCATCGGGGGTATCTGGATCATGCTGCTGGCCTGGTTCCTGCTCAACATGGCGGAGGGCCATGGCCAGTCGTTCAGTCTCCAGGAGCAGCTGAGTGGTACCCTGGCGCGGGCACTGGCGGATCGCACAGTGCCGCAGGTGGCGCCTGCCACCACGGTGGATGAATGGATCCATTCCCGGGTGCTGCCGGAGGGGCAGCGGGCCTACATGGTCGTGGACGGGGAACAGGCGCTGGGGCTGATCAGCCTCAGCGACACCAGTACGATTGATCGTGACCGCTGGCCTGAACTCCGGGTTGCTGAGCTGATGACGCCGATTGAAAACGTCGTGCGTGTGACTCCGGACACCGACGCGACAGAGGTACTTGCCACCATGACCGAGCACAGCCTTAATCAGCTGCCGGTGATGGATGGGGAGCGCGTGGTCGGTTGGATCGATCGGGAGCGGTTACTCAGGACGGTGAAGCTGCATATGGAGCTGAAAGCCTGACACCATCAGGAACGTGAAAAACCACCGGCACCCGGGTGCCGGTGGCAGGTGGTACTACTCGATCTCGATATGACGGGCGTTTTTCTGCGCTTCTTCGGTTTTCGGCATGGTCAGCGTGAGCACCCCGTTGTCGAATGCGGCTTTAACATCATCGAGCCTGACGGTGTCCGGAATCCGGAAACTGCGGCGTACTGACCCATAGGAGCGTTCGCTCAGGTAGTAGCCCCGGCGTTTGTCCTCGTGTTCATCGCTGCGTTCGCCGGCTACCGTGAGGAGGCCGTCCGCCACTTCCACCTGAATGTCTTTCTTCTGCATGCCGGGCAGATCCAGCTGCAGCTCAAAGCCCTCATCCGTTTCGCTGAGGTCGGCGCGTCCAAGTTCCCTCTCACCCCAGATGGACGGCATGTTCATGCCGGCGAAGGGGTCCAGGGTCCAGGTCGGCTCTGACATCGGGTCGGTGTGACGGCGGCGTCCGAAGTGTGGCCACTGGGCGTTGCTGAAACGGTCAAAGACGTGGTTCATTTCTTCGCGGAGGCTCTTGAAGCCGCCTGCGCCGCGAGCCGGTACGTCGGTTTTCTGAATATCCTGTTTTTCCGCTTCCATGGTGGGCTCCTTGCGTTCTTTTAGGGGTGGATGGGCCGATCAGTGCCCGGAGAGGGGCTGGAAAGCTGCCCGTAGAATCCAATCTAGACCTGTATGCCGGTGCGGATGTTGACCGGCGTCAAGGGAAAGGGGGCCAGCGCATCGACTGGGTTTCCGGGCCCGTCTTCCATATGACAGACCCTGAAAGGGAGCAGACGTTGCACATGGCAACAAACGATCAGCTCTGGTGCTGGGTCCGGAACAGCTTCAGGAAGTCCTCCAGCACCAGATAGAAGCAGGGCACCAGGAACAGGATCAGGGCGGTGGCGAAGACAATGCCGAAGCCCAGTGAGACCGCCATCGGAATCAGGTAGGTGGCCTGCAGGGAGGTCTCCAGGATGATGGGGGTCAGGCCGCCGAAGGTGGTCATGGTGGTCAGGAGGATCGGGCGGAAACGGCGCACGCCGGCCTCATAGATGGCCTCGAAGGCGGTGCGGTTACCGCGCCGGCGGTTGGCATAGTCCACCATGATCAGGGAGTCATTCACCACCACGCCCGAGAGGGCGACGATGCCCATCATGCTGACCAGCGAGATATCGAGGCCCAGGATCATGTGCCCGATGATGGCGCCAATGGCCCCGAAGGGAATGGCCAGCATAACGATAATGGGCTGGATGTAGCTGCGGAAGGCCACGGCCAGCAGCGCATAGATCACACCCATGGCCAGCAGGAAGGCGCCGTAGAGCGTGCCGGTGGATTCGCGCAGGTCCGCCTGGCTGCCCTCGAAGGTCCAGGTGATGCCCGGGAAGTCCGCCTGCAGCTGGGGCAGCACCTCGGACTGGATGGAGGTCAGCATCCGGGAGATGTCGCTCTTGGGCTCTACATCCATGCCCACGGTGATTACCCGCCGGCCGTCACGCCGGTCGATGGAGCGGAAGGCCTCGCCCATGGAGCTGTCCGCCACGTCCATCAGTGGCACCTCACCGCCTTCCGGCATCTGGACCACGAATTCCTGAAGATGGCGCAGGTCCTGGCGTTCCTGCTCGGGCAGGCGAACCCGGATCTCGTTCTCGTTGGTGCCGCGCAGCTGGCGCAGGGCCACGGCGCCGTAGAAGGCATCCCGCACCTGGTCACCCACCTCCGCCGGGCTGAGCCCCAGTGCCCGGCCCTGGGCATTGAGCGTCATATCCAGCTGTGGCTTGCCGGCGGCGTGGCTGTCCGAGACATCGCGGGTGGCACTGAACGCTTCCATGCGCTCGAGGAAGGTCTCGCTGGCGCGGGCCAGCACGTCAATGTCCGAGTGGCTGAGGTCCACGGCAATGTCATCCCGCCAGGAGCCCGGGCCCTGTTCGGCCTCGAAGGTGATCTGGTCGATGCCCGGGAAGTCGCCGATCTCGCTGCGCCACAGATCCACGATCTCCTTCACGCTCATGCCGCGCTCGTGCTCCGGGCGCAGGACGATCTCCACGTCGATGGCCCGCTCGCCGCGCACGTTGGTCTTGATGCCCTCGGCGTGCTCATCGAGGTTGTGTTCATCAAAGAGGCGCTGGGTGGATTCGGTGATCTGCATGGCGATCTCACCGGCGCGGCGGGTGGTGGTGCCCACCGGCAGGGTGACGCCGGCCTCGATCTCGTCAGCCGGGACCTCCGGCATCATGATCATGCCCATGTGATCGCTGATGGCGTAGGAGCCCACCACGGCCATCACCGCCACCGCCACGCTCAGCGTGGCGTAGCGGAAGCGCAGGCTGATATCGAGCAGGGGCCGGTAGAAGCGGTTGATTACCCCCTCAAAGCCCCGGGAGAACACGCGCTGGACACCGTGCAGCGCGTGACCGTACACAGTGACGGTGCCGCGGCCGCTGTGCCCCAGGTGGGCGGGCAGGATGAACAGGGCCTCGAACAGGGAGATGGCCAGCACGACGATCACCACCGCCCCCATGGGCCACCAGAAACTGCCCATCACCCCGGGTATGAACAGCAGCGGCAGGAAGGCCACGATATTGGTCAGGATGCTGAAAGTGACGGGCCCGGCGATGTCCTTGGTGCCCTGGATGGCGGCGGTCATGAAGTCCATGCCCTGTTCCCGGTACTC
>JBNJDI010000126.1:0-5482 GCA_051744725.1 Pseudomonadota bacterium
TCCGCGGCGATCTTGCGCAGGATGCGGCGCATGATCTTGCCGGAACGGGTCTTGGGCAGGCCGTCGGCCCACTGGATGACGTCCGGCGTGGCGATCGGGCCGATCTCCTTGCGCACGTGCTGCTTGAGCTCCTTGGCCAGTTCGTCACTGGGCGAGGCGCCCTGGGTCAGGGTCACGTAGACGTAGATGCCCTGGCCCTTGATCTCGTGCGGGCAGCCCACAACGGCGGCTTCGGCGACGCTGTCGTGGGAGACCAGCGCACTTTCCACCTCGGCGGTACCCATGCGGTGGCCGGAGACGTTGAGCACGTCGTCCACACGGCCGGTGATCCAGTAGTAGCCGTCCTCGTCGCGCTTGGCACCGTCACCGGTGAAGTAGCAGCCCTCGTAGGTGGAGAAGTAGGTCTCCACGAAACGCTGGTGGTTGCCCAGGATGGTGCGCATCTGGCCGGGCCAGCTGTCCTTGAGCACGAGGCCGCCGGAGGTGGCGCCTTCCATCTCGTTGCCCTCGGGGTCCATCAGCGCCGGCTGTACACCGAAGAACGGCTTGGTGGCCGAGCCGGGCTTGAGGTCGATGGCGCCGGGCAGCGGCGAGATCAGGATGCCGCCGGTCTCGGTCTGCCACCAGGTGTCGACGATCGGGCACTGGCCCTTGCCGAACTTCTGGTGGAACCAGCGCCAGGCCTCGGGGTTGATGGGCTCGCCCACGGTGCCCAGCAGCTTCAGGGAGCTGAGATCGGCATTGGCCACGGGCGCATCGCCCTCCGCCATCAGTGACCGGATGGCCGTCGGCGCGGTGTAGAAAGTGGCAATCTTGTACTTGTCGATGATCCGGCCAAGGCGACCCACGTCCGGATAGGTGGGCACACCCTCGAACATCATGGTGGTGCCGCCATTGGCCAGCGGGCCATAGACCACGTAGGAGTGGCCGGTGATCCAGCCCACGTCCGCGCTGCACCAGTAGACCTCACCCGGGCGGTAGTCGAACACGTACTCATGGGTGATGGAGGTGTGCAGCAGGTAGCCGCCGGTGCTGTGCACCACGCCCTTGGGCTTGCCGGTGGAACCGGAGGTGTAGAGCACGAACAGCGTGTCCTCGGCGCCCATTTCTTCCGGTTCGCACTCTTTGGACTGCTGTTCCACCAGGTCGCGGTACCAGATGTCGCGGTTGCCGTTGAAATCAACGTTGCCGCCGGTCGCCTTGAGCACCACGACGTTGTCGACCTTGGATTCCTTGCACAGCGACACCGCCTCGTCGACGTTCGCCTTGAGCGGAATCCGCTTGCCACCACGGCGCGCTTCGTCGGCGGTGATCACGACCTTGGAGCCGCCGTCATCAATACGCCCGGCCAGTGCTTCCGGGGAGAACCCGCCGAAGACCACGCTGTGGATGGCGCCGATGCGGGCGCAGGCGAGCATGGCATAGGCCGCTTCCGGCACCATGGGCATGTAGAGCGTCACGATGTCGCCCTTCTTCACACCCAGGGATTTCAGGCCGTTGGCCAGACGGGAGACTTCCTCGTGCAGCTCGGCGTAGGTGATGACGCGGTTGTCCTCGCTCTCCTCATCCGGCTCCCAGATGATCGCCGGCTGGCCGCTGCGCTCCTCCAGGTGGCGGTCGATGCAGTTGGCCGCGGCGTTCAGCGTGCCATCATCGAACCAGCGGATATGCACGTCATTACTGGCAAAGGAGACATCCTTGACGCGCGAGAAGGGTTTCATCCAGTCGAGGCGTTTGGCCTGCTCCGCCCAGAAGGACTCCGGATCCTGAATGGAACGCTGATACATGGACTCGTAGGTTTCTTTGTCGACCAGCGCCTTGTTCCGGAAGTGGTCCGTGACCGGGTAGACCGCTTCGTCACTCATCACTGCCTCCTCAATCCTGTTCTGTTTGTCGATTCGGGGCCTTCATGGCGAAGGCTTCGTACCTCCCAGTGTCGACAAGGCCGCCATGGCTGGGTATTAGACCATGGTCTAACCGGCGTGAACCCTTGCGTGACAAGGAGTTAACCAACCCCGATTACAGCTTAGACCAAAGTCGTATGGAGACTGACCGCCAGCGGGTCAAAGCTGTCCGGTAGCGGTGATCCCACCGTGAACGCGTTGACAACAATAATGGGGGGAAATGCTGATGGCATTCCAGAATGAAACACTCAAAAAGCAGTACTGGCGCGACAACCTGCGCATCATCGGGTGGCTGCTCGCCGTCTGGGCCTTTGTGTCCTTTGGCTGCGGCATCATCTTTGCGGAGGCGCTGAACGCCATCCACATCGGTGGTTACCCGCTCGGCTTCTGGTTCGCACAGCAGGGTTCGATCGTCACCTTCGTGGTGCTGATTTTCGTGTACGCGAAACTCATGGACCGGCTGGACCGGAAATACGGCGTCCAGGAAACCGAAGACGCGAAGTAAAAGGGGCTTACCATGGACCAGCAGACACTGATCTACATTGTCGTGGGCGCCACCTTCGCGCTCTATCTCGGCATTGCCATTTACTGTAAGGCGGGCTCCACCCGCGAATTCTACGTCGCATCCAAGGGCGTTCATCCGGTTGCCAACGGCATGGCCACGGCAGCCGACTGGATGTCCGCGGCGAGCTTCATCTCCATGGCCGGCCTCATTGCCTTTCTCGGCTACGGCGGCTCGGTCTTCCTGATGGGCTGGACCGGTGGCTTCGTGCTGCTTGCCATGCTCCTGGCGCCCTACCTGCGCAAGTTCGGCAAGTTCACGGTGCCCGAGTTCCTGGGGGATCGCTACTATTCCAACGCCGCACGCGTGATCGGCGTGATCTGCCTGATCCTGGCGTCGCTGACCTACGTCATCGGCCAGATGACCGGCACCGGTGTTGCCTTCTCGCGTTTCCTGGAAGTGAGCTATGAGATGGGCCTGTCGATCGGCATGTTCATCGTGTTCTTCTACGCGGTCATGGGCGGCATGAAGGGGATCACCTATACCCAGATCGCCCAGTACTGCGTGATGATCACGGCCTACACCATTCCGGCAATCTTCATCTCACTGGAAATGACAGGCTGGGCGCTGCCGCAGATCGGCCTGGGCGCCACCCTGACCGAGCACGGCACCTATGTGCTGGACCGCCTGGACCAGGTCCTGAACGAGCTGGGCTTTGCCGAGTACGTGGCGGTGGATGAGCACAACCGCATCAACATGTTCTTCTACACCCTCTCGCTGATGATCGGTACCGCGGGTCTGCCGCACGTGATCATCCGCTTCTTCACGGTTCCGACCGTCAAGGCGGCGCGCTCCTCCGCGGGCTGGGCACTGGTGTTCATCGCGATTCTCTACACCACTGCTCCGACCGTTGGTGCCATGGCCCGTCTGAACCTGATGGAAACCTTCGGCACCACCGAGGCCACCGAGATGGTCTACGAAGAGCGGCCCCAGTGGGTCAAGAACTGGGAGCAGACCGGACTCATCGAGTTCACCGACAAGGACGAAGACGGCACCATCACCTACAGCTCCAACGAGGAGGAGAACGAGGTCACCGAGCTCAACCAGGACATCATCGTTCTGGCCAACCCCGAGATCGCCCAACTGCCTGACTGGGTGATCGCGATCGTGGCCGCCGGTGGTCTCGCCGCCGCCCTGTCCACGGCAGCGGGTCTGTTGCTGGCCATCTCCTCGGCGGTCTCCCACGACCTGCTGAAAGGGGTGTTCAAGCCGGACATTTCGGAGAAGAACGAGCTGCTCGCGGGCAGGCTTTCCATGGCCGGCTCGATCGCGGTGGCCGGTTATCTGGGCTTCAATCCACCCGGCTTCGCGGCGGGGACAGTGGCACTGGCCTTCGGGCTTGCAGCGGCCAGTCTGTTCCCGGCCCTGATGTTCGGTATCTTCTACAAGAAGATGAACAAGGAAGGCGCCATTGCCGGCATGCTGGCGGGCCTGACCGTGAACCTGCTCTACGTGTTCCAGCACAAGGGCATCATGTTCGTCTCCAGCACCTCCTTCCTGGGAGACCTGGATCCGAACTGGTTCTTCGGCATCTCGCCGAACGCCTTCGGTGCGGTTGGTGCCATCGTCAACTTCATCGTCGCCATGGCCGTGTGCAAGATGACCCCGGAACCTCCGGAGAACATCCAGCACATCGTGGACGACGTGCGGGTACCGGTGGGCTCCTCACTCGCCTCTGGCGGTCACTGAGCCCTGACGGTTCCATCCTCGGACAGTGCTGCTTCGGCAGCACTGTCTGTTTTCAGCTACCCTAGACGGAGGTGCCGCGAGAGTGCCCTGCTGGCACAGAGTGTTCTCCCGGCAATTCCCTTTCCCGAATCAGAGGCCCTGCATGTTCCGCAATTTCCATTTCATTGTCGCGCTTCTGGTTGCCCCGGCACTGGCCATCCTGGCCTGGTACGCCGCAGACGCCGCCCTGGGCGATCGCAAGGAACAGGCCAAGGAGGGGCTCGGTTACGAGCTGATCGGCGACTCCAACTGCCGGTATGAAAGCGGCACCTGCACCATGAGCAACGGCAACTTCGAGCTGGACATCAAGGTGGACCGCGCCGGCGAGGGAGATCTGGCAGTCCGGCTGGAATCCGCCCACCCGCTGGATGCGATGACCATGGGCTGGGTCAATCCCGGTGCGGACGACACGGAGCAGACGCCCTTGGAGCCCGCAAACGATAAGGGTACCCTCTGGGAAGGTGTCATCCCCGGCGAGGCGAGCACCAAGGCCCGCATGCGGGTACTGGCACGGGCGGACGACACCAGCTATTACGGCGAAGCCAAGACCGTGTTCATCGATTACGAAACCAGTTTCGGGGAGGACTTCCGGAAATGACAGAAACCCAGTCCCTGCCGCCCGAGCTGGCCTCCATCGCGGAGTTCATCCGCCAGACACTGCCCTTCAACGCCCTGCCCGGGGGCGAGGTTGAGCGCATTGTCCACGAGATGGAGATCGGCTATTTCCGCAACGGGCATGTGTTCGACGAGAACACCCGGGACCAGGGACTGCGCATTCTGCGAAGTGGCGCCGTGGAGATCCGCAGCCAGGATGGCGAGCTGCTCGACCGCCTGGCCGAGGGCGAGAGCTTCGCCCTGAGCGGGCTTCTGCAGCAGGAGCCGGGCGTGCGGGCGGTGCTGATCGAGGACAGCCTGATCTATTTCCTGCCGCAGAAGGCCTACCAGGACCTGCGCGGACGCTTCCGCGACTTCGACCGTTTCTTCCACGGCCAGCGCAGCCGGCGCCTGTTCCGGGCCACCCGCAGCATGGTCTCGCCGGACGGCATGCTCACACCGGTGACCAGCCTCATGGCCAAGGATCTGGTCACCACCACCGAGGAAACACCGGTCTGCGAGCTGGCGGAACTGATGTCCAACCGTCGGGTGTCCTCGGCGCTGGTGCTCAACGACGGCAAGCTGAGCGGCATCGTCACCGACCGGGACCTGCGCAGCCGGGTACTGGCCGCGCGCCGTTCGCCGGACACCCCGGTTTCCGAGATCATGACCGCGGACCCGGTGAGCCTGGAGC
>JBNJDI010000127.1:0-5481 GCA_051744725.1 Pseudomonadota bacterium
GAGGAGGTCACGGCCCACGATCTGGGCATCCAGCCTTTGCGCATTCCCGGTGTCATGACGCTCGAGAGCTTCTTCGGAGTCTGGGGGCCGGAACAGGGGTTCGGGGGCTTCCAGGGGCAGGGCCAGTGGCCGGGAGGCAGCGTGACCTGGCCCATGGGCAGTCAGCCCCGCCAGTCGCGTATGCCGCCCATTGAGGGGCACCTCACCAGCAATAATGGCCAGCCCGAGCTGGTGCTGATGGAGCAGGGCACCTCTGAGCCGGCCGTGCGCGTGGTGGTGGATGCCGGTGGCCGTGCCCAGCTTGAGCTCTACAAGCGCTGGATCGATTTTCTGGGCCTGGACTTCGCGCCGGATGCGGCACCGGGCGATGTGGTCTTCCGCATGAGCCGGCAGGTGACGCCATGAACCGCTGGCCGGTCCGTCTTGCGCATCTGCTGCTGGTTGTCCTTGTGGTCCAGCTGGGCTGGAAAGGGGGGCAGTGGACCTGGCGCGTGATCTGGCCGGCGCCTTCGGACCCGGTTGAGCTTGCGCTTACGGACAGTGGGCCCCAGCGGGGGTCGGGCAGCAGCATTCCGCTGCGTGAGATCGCTCTTTTCGGCCGCGTCTCCTCCGGCGGGGCAAGCAGTGTCTCCCGGGTGGAAAGGGAAACCGCACCGGAGACGGGGCTTACACTGACGCTCCACGGCGTCTTTCTGGCCACCCGCGGGGAAGGTTCCAGTGCTATCCTCTCAGGGCAGGATGGTGCTGCCGAGCGTTATGCGGTGGGCGATGAACTGCCCGGTGGCGCGGAACTGATGGCCGTGGAGCCGAACCGGATACTGCTGCAGCGCAACGGCGAAGTGGAATCGCTCGGTTTTGATGACGAGGGGCTCACACTTGGCGGGGTTGCGGCCACCGGGGAAAGCACGGAAGATAGCCGGGCCGGAGCTGAACAGGCCATTGAGGCGCTGGAAGAGGATCCTGAAGAGGCGATCGCCGAGGCCGGCTTCCGGCCCAATGAGGAGGGGCCCGGCTATGTGTATGACGGCACCAACGAACAGCTTTCAGCCATGAACCTGCAGCCGGGGGATGTGATCATTTCCGTCAACGGGCAGCAGCTGGGTGACATTGAGGCCGACCGAGCCAATCTGGAGCGCTGGATGAACTCGGATCGGCTGGATCTTGAGATTGAGCGTGGGGGCTCGCGCTTTTCATTCACGGTTCCGGTTCCGTAACCGGCAAACCAGACAACAAAACGGGCACTGGTTATCCCATGATCCGCATGCAACGACTGTTTCTCGCGTTTGCGCTGGCACTGCTGGCTTCCATGCCATTGATGGCCCAGGAGGCAGATGGGCCATCCGACGATCAGGGGGCCGTTGAGGCCCGTCAGGACCGTGAAACCGAGGAATCCGCAGAAGAGGGCGTAGCCGGGGACGAGGATAGCGAGACCTGGACGGTCAACCTCAAGGATGCCGATATCCGTGCCCTGGTGGACCAGGTCTCGGACATCACCGGCTACAGCTTCGTGGTGGATCCACGCGTAAAGGGTAAGGTCACCGTGGTGTCCGAGACGCCGATGAACAGCAGCGAGGTGTATGACCTCTTCCTCTCGGTGCTTCATGTCCACGGGTTCACCGCCATTCCCGGTGAGGATGCCATCAAGGTGATCCAGCAGAGTGATGCCAAACAGACGGCCGAGGACATTACCCGCTTCATGGATGTGCCTTCTGAGCAGCTGGTGACCCGTGTCATCCATGTGGAGAACGTCAGCGCCATGCAGCTGGTGCCCATCCTCCGGCCCATGGTAGCCAGTTACGGGCATCTGGCCGGAGTGTCCGCCGCCAATGCGCTGATCATCAGCGACCACCAGGCGAATATCCAGCGCATGCAGCGTCTGATTGACGATCTGGACAAGCCCACGGACTCCGAAGTCGAGGTGGTCCAGCTGGAAGAGGCCTATGTCGGTGACATGGTGGAGCTTCTGGAAGAACTTGGTCCGGACCAGCTCAGTGGCCGGGCCGGCAGTGACGACAGCCGCTCCGCCAGCGTGGTTGCCGATGAACGCAGCAACCGCCTCATCCTGCGTGGCACCAGCACTTTCCGGGAGAAGGTGCGGGAGCTGGTGGAAAAGCTGGATACACCCAGCACCAGTCGCGGCACGACCAAAGTCCTGCGGCTCAGCCATGCGGATGCCGCCGAACTCAGCGAGATGCTGAGCGGGCTCATGGGTGAGATCACGGAAGGTGAAGGGGGTAACCAGAGCAGTAGCGGTGACACCGATGTCTCCGTCTATGCGGATGAGGGCCTCAATGCCCTGGTGGTGCGTGCCGAACCGCAGATGATGAGCGAGATTGAGTTCATCGTTGACCAGCTGGACGTGCGCCGTGCCCAGGTGCTGATCGAGGCCGCCATCGTCGAGATCAGTAATGAGGCGGGCCAGGATCTGGGCGTCCAGTGGGCGGCCGGGGATGAATCCGGGGATTCCACCGCGCCTGTGGGCGGAACCAATTTCGAGAATGTCGGCGTGAGCCTCAACACGGTCCTGGGCCAGATCCTGGGTGGTTCGGTCGGTGGTGAGGACGGTGGTAACCTCGGCCTTGGTTCCGGGCTCTCCATCGGGGCCGGGGACCGTGATTCGGACGGCATCACCTGGGGGGTGCTGATCCAGGCGCTGTCCACCTCCAGTAAGGCCAACCTGCTGTCCACGCCCTCGATCATCACTCTGGACAATGAGGAATCCGAGATCATCGTGGGTCAGAATGTGCCTTTCCGCACGGGCGAGTCCACCAGCACCGGCGATGGGCTCAGCAATCCCTTCACCACCATTGAGCGCAAGGACATTGGTCTGACCCTGAACGTCAAACCCAGCATCAGCGCTGATGATGTGGTCAAGCTGGCGGTGGAGCAGACCACCGAGGATATCGGCCAGTCACTGGAAAGCGCGGCCGATCTGATCACGGAAAAGCGTGAGATCAAGACCACCGTGCTGGCGGACGATGAGGAAACCATCGTTCTGGGCGGTCTGATCAACGAGGACTACCGGGTTTCCCAGAGCAAGGTGCCGCTGCTGGGAGACATTCCGCTGCTGGGAGCCCTGTTCCGCAGCGAGACCACAACCCGCGAGAAGCGCAACCTGATTGTCTTCCTCAGGCCGACCATCCTCCGTGAGGAAGGTGAGGCGGACGAGGTCGCCCGCACCCAGTTCAGGCGCCTCTGGGAGGTGAATCTGGGAATGAACGGGGAAACGGAGGACGGCGAGAAACCTGAGCGGCCCGAACTGGAAAAAATGTTCCAGGGCAACCCGCTGCCACCGGTTGAATGACCACCGGTGCGGCGGCATTCCCTGCCGCCCTGAGTGCCACACACTGGAGGTCGAAATCGCAGTAACAGGTGCTCTCAGGTGCGGCTCCGGTGTTACGCCCTGGTATCGAATGCATCGATGAAGGCCTGGAACTGCTCCACATCCACCGGCTTGCTGAAGTAGAAACCCTGGGCCATGACGCAGCCGCGATTCACCAGGTAGACGCTCTGCTCTTCGGTCTCCACGCCCTCGGCGATCACATCCAGGCTGAGACTGCGGCCCAGATCAATGATGGTGTTCGCGATCTGGGTATCCTCCTCGTTGGCAAGGAGATCCCGGATGAACTGTTTGTCGATTTTCAGATGGTGCACCGGCAGCCGCTTGAGATAGGTCAGCGAGGAGTAGCCGGTGCCGAAGTCGTCCACCGCCACGCGGATGCCTTCGTCCCGCAGGCGCGAGAGCTTGCCGATGGCATCATCGAGATTCTGCATGAAACTCGTCTCCGTGACCTCCAGCTCCAGGCGCGAAGGGGGCAGGTCATGCTGGCGCAGGATACCGAGAATCACGTCCACGATGTTGTTCTGGCGCAGCTGTACGGGTGAGAGGTTGACGGACATCCGCAGGACGAGGCCCTGATCCATCCATTCCCGGGCCTGGCGGCAGGCTTCATCCAGGACCCAGTAACCGATCTCGATGATGGAGAGGTTGAGTTCCGCCAGCGGAATGAACTCATCCGGCGGAATGAAGCCCCGCTCGGGGTGCTGCCAACGCAGCAGGGCTTCGGCACCCAGAACGCGCTGGGTGTCCATGTCCACCTGGGGCTGGTACACCAGATGGAACTGGCGCTGGGCCAGGGCCATGTCCAGGTCCCGTTCCAGGTGCTTGCGCTCACGGATGGCCTGGTCGACGCTGGCGACATAGAACTGGAACCGGTTGCGGCCCTCGGATTTGGCGAGGGTCATGGACTGTTCCGCTTTCTGCAGGAGACGGTCGGACTGCAGGGCGTCGTCCGGATAGACGGCCACACCGATGGTGGCCGTGATGCTGATTTCCTTGCCGCTGACGGTGACCGGGCGGCTGATCTCGTGCAGCAGCCACTCGGCCATGGCGGCTGCCTGGTAGGTCTCCCGGATGCCGCCCTGGATGATGGCGAACTGGTCCGCACCGAGGCGCCCGCCATTGACCAGGTTGTCCTGGCTGTTGTTCGTGATCCTTTCGGCGATCACCTGCAGCAGCTGGTCACCGCTGGAAAAACCGTACTGCTCATTGAGCGTCTTGAAATCATCCAGACCGAGACAGAATATCGCCACCATGCCGCGCTGACGGCGTGCGTTTTCCAGGGCCCCGGTGAGCAGGCTCAGGAACATGTCCCGGTTGGGGAGGCCGGTCAGTGCATCATAGCGCGACAGGCGGGTGATCCGGTCCTGGGCATCCTGGTGTTTCTGCTGGGTCTCGGAGATCGCGGTCAGGAGTTCGTTGGTGGCCTTGACCCAGGCGTCGAGCTCGTCCCGGTCGTGACCTCCGGGTGTCTTCAGAAGGTGGCGGCCGGGGTCGGCTGGATCCACATTCGACAGATCCCCGGCAATACGGAACAGCGGACGTGTGACCAGCAGGTGGTAGACCACGTAGAGCACCAGACCGAGGATCAGGGCGCGGGCGATACCGGAGATCAGGATCAGCGAAGCGCGCTCAAGCCAGAGCGTGGCCTGGGGAGCTGTATCAACCTCGATGATCAGCTCGCCGTATTTGACCCTCTCGTCACCCTGGGAGCGCATCAGATCCACTGTATAGGTGCGCTTCTGCCCGAAGATCGCATCCGTGAGAGAGCGGTAGGGGCTTTCCGTGAGCGGTCGTTCATCCCGGGCCAGGGGCATGCCGTCGGGATGGACGATCTCGCCGCCGCGGATGGACTGCTGTTCGAACAGTCCGTCGATCACCTGTTCCGCGAGATCCTCGTCGATGCTGTAGACCGCCTGGGTCGCCGCCTCCCGGACCAGGGCGAGCGTCTGGTGGGCGCGGTCGTCGAGTTCATGGGAAACAGTGCGGAAATCGATGAAGATCTGGATGCTGCCGATCACCAGACCGACTGTGAACGCCGTAATCAGTACCCAGCGCAGGATGCGGTAACCCAGTCGGCGTTCAGGCTGGAAAAGTGTCCTCATGGATCAGTCCGGATTCCTTGTCACTCCCTCCGGGAA
>JBNJDI010000128.1:0-5418 GCA_051744725.1 Pseudomonadota bacterium
ATCGCGACCAAGGGTCGCTCCTACAGAGTAAGGTCTTCCCGCTGTAGGAGCGCGCCCCGCGCGCGATGGGTTAAACGCAACGACCACCTCAGATCGGCGGCACCTCGCCATCCAGCCGGTCCAGGTGCCAGTCCTCGGTGGGCTTGTTCAGGGGCAGCTTGAGGGCCACCACGTCCTCCTCCTGATCATAGGTCACCGAGAACCCGAGCGCCCTTGCCAGGCCGGCCATGGCCTCGTTGCCGGGCAGGACGTGGCCCACCATCTCCAGGGTGCCGCGGGCCTTGCAGTAGCGGATCATCTTCTCCATCAGGATCCGGCCCAGGCCCTCGCCGCGCAGGTCATCGCGCACCATCACCGCGAACTCGCACTGGATGTTATCCGCATCCGTCCACACGCGCACCGTGCCCAGGGTCCGCTCGGTGCCGTCCTCCAGCCATTCGGTGGCAATGAACACCATCTCGCGGTCGTAGTCGATCTGCACCATGCGGGCGATGTCGTCATGGGTGAAGCTGTTGCGGTACTGGAAGAAGCGATAGCGGATCGTCTCCGGGGACTGGCTCTGATGGAACTCCAGATGCCCCGGTTCATCCTCGGCACGGATGGGGCGCACCAGCACCTGGCGGCCGGACTTAAGGCTGACCCACTCCTCCAGCTCACGGGGATAGGGCTTGATCACAGGCCGGACCGGCTCACCCAGATCGATGGCCACATCACAGGCCACGGCGCCATCCTCACCGAACAGCAGCGGCAGGATCTCCAGGCCGCGGATCTCGGGAATGTCACTGTTGATCTGGGACAGCGTCACCAGCGTCTGGCATACGGAACGGATGTCCTCCTCCGGCCTCGGGCTGTACTCGCGCAGCAGGCGGTAGGCGTTGCTGCGGGCCAGCAGCTCGTGGGCCAGGTTCATGTTCAGCGGCGGCAGCGCCACACGGCGATCGCTCATGATGTTCACGCGCGCACCGGCGGAACCGCACACGATCAGGGGCCCGAAAACCGCATCCCGGGTGATGCCGAGGCTGAAGCCGATGCCCTCCAGTCCGGCATTCGTCTGGTGCATGGCAAACCCCAGCAAGCCACTGTTGGGGAAGTGCTTGCGGTACTGCTCCATGAGCGTCTGGCACGCATTGGCGACCGCGGCTTCATCATTGAGACGGCGGATGGTGTAGCGGTAACGCCCACGTCCGGAGGTTTCCTCCAGATAGGGATGGCAGCCACGCTCATGCAGCAGCG
This sequence comes from Pseudomonadota bacterium, assembly GCA_051744725.1. Lineage (GTDB taxonomy): Bacteria > Pseudomonadota > Gammaproteobacteria > Pseudomonadales > Oleiphilaceae > Halospina. Next base: position 1,234 of record JBNJDI010000128.1, read on the forward strand.
TGATGTTCACCGGCCCGCCCCATTCGCGGAAGGCCTCCACGGCCTCCTCCTCGTCGTCGCAGTAGGCCGTCTCCAGGGTCTGCAGGCCGTAGGCCGCCACCAGCTGGCGCGCCTCGCGGTTGGTCAGGTGGCTGCGGCGGCTGCGGATCACCTTCTGGACCATCTCGCGGGCCTCCTGGCGGTTCACCTCCGGCTCCACCCAGGATTCCGGTGTCTCCGCCAGCAGCCGCTGACCACGCTGGTGCTTCACGAAGTGCATGAAGGCGCGTATCGCCTTCTCCGGAGAGAAAAAGGTGGGCACGCCGGATTCATAGAAGGCATCCCGGGCATCCAGCACCGTGCTCTGGCCCAGCCAGCAGGTGAACACGTTCAGCCGCTGGCCCCTGGCCACCTGCATCACCGAATCGGCAATGTGCAGCGTGTCCTCCAGCAGCGTGGGCGTGTACATCACCAGCACATTGGCAATGCCCGGGTCCTGCCCCAGGATCTGCAGTACATCCGCGTAGAGCTGGGGCGAGGCCTCGTACCCCAGGTCGAGCGGGTTGCGCACGCTCAGATAGCCGGGCAGGCGCTGTTCCAGCTTGGCCACCGTCTCCTCGGAGAACTGCGCCAGCTCACCTCCCTGGTAGAGCAGCCGGTCCACCGCCAGCACGCCAGGCCCAACGCCATTACAGAGGACCACCAGTTCCTCCCGGCGCACACGCCGCATGCGCGACAGGCTCTCCAGCGCATCGAACATCTCGTCCAGGCCGTTCACCCGCAGAACACCAGCGCGCTGGAGCGCGGCATCGTAGATCGGGTCCGTCTGGGTGATGCCGTCAGGCAGCGTATGCGGCAGGTATTCGGATTCCGGGAAGCGGCCGCTTTTCACCGCGATCACCGGTTTGGAGCGCGAGGCGGCCCGCACCGAGGAGATGAACCGGCGGGGGTTGGGGATATGCTCAATGTGCAGCAGGATCGCCCGGGTGCCCGGGTCCTCGGCCAGGTAATCAATAAGGTCGTCATGGGCGATGTCCACGCCATCACCCAGGGTCAGCAGGCGCGAGAACCCCACGCCACGGGCAAAGGCCCAGTCGATCACCGCGCTGGCCACGGTACCGGACTGCCCCACGAAGCCGATCTTGCCGGGCAGCACCCCCATATGGGCGTAGGTGGCGTTGAGGTGCGTGTCCGGGGACATGATGCCGATGGTGTTCGGCCCCAGAATCCGCACGCCGGCCTTCTTCGCGGCATCCCGCACGGCGTACATCAACGGTTCGCCATTACGGCTGTAGGAACGGGACATACCACCCGTCATCACCATGGCGGTGCGCACGCCACACTCACCGAGCTGGCGCACCAGCTTGGGCACCGTCTCCGGCGGGGTACAGATGATCGCCAGGTCCGGCGCCCAGGGCATCTGCTTGATGCGGCGCTCGCAGCGGATGCCGTGCACCTTGTCGTACCCCTGGCGGTTCACCACCAGCAGCTGGCCCGGGTAGTCCCCGGCCATAAGGTTGCGCAGCACCATGCCGCCAAGACTTGTGGCCCGCTCGGAGGCCCCGATGACTGCGATTGAACGCGGGTTGAACAGCGCGTTGAGATGCCGGGTGGACATACAGTCCCTCTTTCAGACCCTTTCCAGACGCCGGATTGCCTTGCCACATCCATCCTTGCGGCTCACAATCCCTGCATGAAGTGTAACCTGCTTGGCGAGGCTCGACGATGGCAACAGCGTACTTCCATCACCCGGACTGTGAGAAACACGACATGGGGGATGACCACCCGGAAAGCCCCCGGCGCCTGAGCGCCATCCGTGAACACCTGCAACAGACCGGCCTGTGGGAGCAGCTGGCCATCAACGAGGCGGAAGAAGCCTCCCATGATGAGCTGCGCCGGGCCCATCCGGACAGCTACATCAACCAGCTGGAGCAGATGACGCCCAGCCAGGGGCGCATCATGGCGGACCCGGATACGGCGATGAACCCGCATACTTTCCGTTCCGCCAAGCTGGCGGCCGGGTCCGGCATACAGGCGGTCAACCAGGTGCTCACCAACCAGGCGCGCAACGCCTTCTGCGCCATCCGCCCGCCGGGCCATCATGCCGAGCGCAACCGCACCATGGGGTTCAGCTTTTTCAACAACATCGCCGTTGCCGCGCTGCACGCGCTCAGCTTCCACCACCTGGAACGGGTCGCGATTCTCGACTTCGACGTCCACCAGGGCAACGGCACCGTGGACATCTTCCACCACGACCAGCGCGTCCTGCTGTGCTCCAGCTTCCAGCACCCCTTCTACCCCTTCAAGCACAGCCACGGCATGCCCGGCCACATCCTCAACGTACCACTGGACCCGGGCACGGACAGCGCCAGCTATCGGCAGGCGATCACCGATGGATGGTTTGAGCAACTGACGGCCTTCAAGCCCCAGCTGATCCTGGTGTCAGCAGGCTTTGATGCGCACCGGCTGGACCCACTGGCGGACGTGAACCTGGAAACCGAGGACTACACCTGGATCACCGGGGAGATCACCCGCCTCGCCTGGGAACTGTGCCGGGGCCGGGTCGTCTCGATGCTCGAAGGCGGGTACCACCTGCAGTCGCTCACTGAGGGTGTTGAGGCGCACATCCGCGGGCTTATTGACGCCAGCTGATCATTCCAGGGCGATGTCCGCCTGATAGCGGTTGCGGAAGAGCCGCTCCATGGTGCCGTCCTCATGCATGCCCTCAATGGCGGCGGCAATGGCCTCCGCCGCCTCTTCCCTGGGCGAGGAGCGGGACATGTAGATCTTTCCCTTCAGGGTATCCAGCCGCATCAGAGTGCGCACGGGCGCCCCGGAACCATCCGGATCAAAGCCGGCCGGAATGGCCACCTCCGAGGCCACCACCGCCCGCAGCCGGTCACGCTGGAGCAGTCTCAGACCATGGGCCACGTTGTTGACGGGGACCTTGCGGATGGCCTCATTGGTGGTGAAAGTGTGGCCGTACCAGGTGCCGCTGAGATAGCCCACGTTCTCGCCCTGCAGTCCGTTCAGGGAATCAATCGGGTCATCGTCGGCACGCCCCAGAACCAGCACCTGAACGTCCAGAAGATCCGCCACGGGTTTTCCGATCTCTTTGATGCCCGGCGCCACGAAGGTGGGCACAAACTCCGCGTGCCCCTCCTCCATTTCAAGGATGGCGCGGCTGTGAGGGCGGACCTGGTAACGGATGGGGATGTCGGCGCGACTGCGGATCTCTTCCACCAGATCCACAAGCAGGCCGCGGCGTTCGCCTTCCAGCGTACGCTCAGCCCAGGGTTCTATGGCCGCGAGACTGAAAGTAACAGGTTCTGCAGAGGCGGGTTTGGCCTGCAGGGCAGCAGCGCCCAGCGAGGCCAGTAACACAAAGGCACCGTACAACAGGGCACGCAGCATGGATGACTCCAGTCCTCAAGCTCGCCCTGAATTAAAGCACAGGGACTGAAAGCCGTCATCCCTCAGCCAGCGTCGCGCTGGCGCAGAAAGTCCAGTGCTTCCTCGCGGATGCCTTCCCAGCCTTCCTTCACGGTGCGCAGCAGGCCCGCAATCTCATCCAGCTTTTCCGGATCATTTCGCACACTGGCCTCGAGCAGCCCACGCTCCATGTAGTCGTAGAGGGCCTCCAGATTGGCAGCTAACTCGCCACCCTGCTCAAAGTCCAGGGAAGTGCGCAGTGAAGCAAGAATGTCCATGGCTTTGCCGATCAGATTACCCTTTCCGGCGTAATCCTTGGCTTCAATGCGGCCCTTGGCCATGTTGATCCGCTCCAGGGCGCCGTCCAGCAACAGCTGGATCAGCTTGTGCGGGTCCGCATCGGTGATGCTGGTCTGGGTGTTCACCTGCTGGTAGGCCTGCAGTCCGTTCATGTCGTTACCCCTGTTGCCTGTGCGTCTTGTTGCGGTCGGTTATGGAATCAGCCGGCCAGCCCGGCCAGCTGCTTCTGGAGATAATTGCCCGTCTGCTGGAACTGGCTGATGCGCTCATCAGCGGAAGCGAACTGTGAACTCAGACGCTCACGCAGCGAGCTGATACGGTCGTTCAGATCCTGGCGTTCCTCATCGATGCCCTCCAGATCATTCTGGAAAGATTCCTCGCGGGAGCTCAGCGAACCGTTGCGGCCATCAAGCTGGTCAATGCGCTCGCCAATGTTGTTCCCGACCCCTTCGATGTAGGACACCGTGCCGCGGT
>JBNJDI010000129.1:0-5413 GCA_051744725.1 Pseudomonadota bacterium
GAGTCGCCCTCGTACAAGGCTATTGCGGCCCTGGGTGAAAAGCTTGATGGACTGATCGAGCCGGGCGCCTACATCCAGCGCGGCGAGCGCCGGCATCCAGTGGACACTTTTGCGGGGGCTCTGGACTGGCTGATGCGGGAAGGCCAGAAGGGCCTGACCATCCAGCGGTACAAGGGTCTGGGTGAGATGAACCCCGACCAGCTCTGGGAAACCACCATGGACCCGGAGACCCGCCGGATGATGAAGGTGACGATTGAGGATGCCATCGCGGCTGACCAGATCTTCACGACCCTGATGGGTGACGAGGTGGAACCGCGCCGGGAATTCATCCAGAGCAATGCCCTGGAAGTGGCGAATCTGGATATCTGAGGGCTTACGGGTCCCAGGTATCCGGTTTCAGGGTCTGGAAACGGGTGGCGAGATCCGCCAGCCGCTCGGGCAGGGATGGCCCAAGGCACATCAGTTCCAGCATCGGAAGCCGTGCCCAGCGCTCCGTTTCCGCCGCCGGTGACAGCATCAACGGCCAGTGCCGGGCCAGCGCGGATTCCCCTTGCCCTCCGGGCCAGGCTTCCAGGATCAGTATGGCGTCGTGTTCCAGCATGCTGAGCGTGCGGACGCTCAGTTTCTCTCCGGCAACCCTTTCAGACGGCGCAGTGGTCCAGCCAAGCTGCGCGAATATCCTGTGGCAGGGGTGATCCTGCCCCGTCAGGCGGTAACGGCCGCGCCCGGTTTCCACCAGAACCAGAACCCTGGGACCCGGGACATGCAGCCGGGCACGCAGGCCCTCAAAGGTTTCCCGGAAGCGTTGCGCAGGAACCATTTCCCCCATGGTATTGCCGAGGATGCGGGCAATGCGTTTGAGGTTGTTCTGGACATCGGCGGCGCTGCGCGCCCCCTGAACCATCGACAGGCGTGACTGGTAACGGGGAGGCAGCCAGGTCGGGCAGAGACTGGTCCCGCCGGCGATCTCGTGCGCAAGGATGAGGTCCGGCTCCGGGACATCGTTACGGCCGAGATGTTGCCAGGGAACCAGCCGGTCCCCGAAGCCCAGTGCTCTGATGTAGTCCTCGATGACGGCGTCACCGGCCATGACACGCCGGATCTGGGGCATGGTGGTGGCATGAAGCGCCAGGGCCGTTTCGATGCAGGCACTGACGCTGCTCTGGAGTTCGGGAAGAAGGCGGGTGAAAGACTGGCTCATGGTGATTCCATGCTTCCTGCGGGACCATCGAATCACCAGTATTGCCGGCCTTTCCTTACATGTCAATGAGAATGGTTCGTAATTAACAAGCCGTTATCAAAGCCAGCGCCTAGTCACTGCTGCCGGTCTGCAGCAGTGAAATGTCCGCGACCCTGAGGAACAGCCGCCGCAATCGTTCCAGAAGCGCCAGCCGGTTGGCCTTCAGGCTGTCGTCATCCGCCATGACCATGACGTCATTGAAGAAGCTGTCGACCACCTCACGCAGCTGCGCCAGGGACTGGAGTCCGCGGTCATAGTCGCCACGGGCGAACAGCGGTTCGACCTGCTCTTCCTGGGACTGGAGCGCCTCATACAGTGCCCGCTCCGCCTCGTCCTGGAAGCGTTCTGGATCCACCTTGCCGGCCTGGGTGCCGCCCTGTTTCTCAAGGATGTTGGAGACGCGCTTGTTGGCGGCTGCCAGGGCCTGGGCTTCCGGCAGCGCGATGAAGTTGTTCACCGCCAGAACCCGGCGATGGAAATCCAGGGGCTGGGTGGGCCGGCGTGCCTGAACCGCCAGGAAAACTTCCGCCGGAACCCCCTGGTCCTCGAAGCTGGCCCGGAACCGTTCAAGAATGTAGTCCACCACCGGATTGACCGGGTCGTTCACGGTAAGGCTGTTGAACTCGCTGGCGGCCCAGCCGGCCAGCTCTTCCAGATCGAGGGTGAGTTCGCGCTCCACCAGGATGCGGATCACGCCCAGTGCCGCCCGGCGCAGTGCGTACGGGTCGCGTGTGCCGCTGGGGGGCTGATTGATGCCGAACAGGCCCACCAGTGAATCCAGCCGGTCCGCCAGCGCAACACAGGCGCCGATGTCCGTCTCCGGCACACGGTCCCCGGCAAAGCCCGGCAGGTACTGCTCGCTCAGCGCCCGTGCCACGGCCTCGTCCTCTCCGTCATGGCGCGCGTAGTACTCGCCCATCACGCCCTGGAGATCGTCGAACTCCTGGACCATCTCGGTCAGCAGGTCGGTCTTGCTCAGGGTACCGGCGCGCCGGGCCTTCTCCGCATCCGCTCCAATGGCCCCGGCGATCCGCCCGGCCAGGGCGGCAATCCGCAGCGTCTTGTCGTGCAGGCTGCCCAGGTCCTGCTGGAAGACGATGGGCTTGAGATCATCAAGCCGGTTGATGAGCGGCGTCTTGCGGTCCGTGTCGTAGAAGAAGGCGGCGTCCGCCAGCCGGGGCCGGATGACCTTCTCGTTGCCGGCCGCGACGGCCGATGGATCCCGGCTCTCGATGTTCGCCACCGTGATGAAGCACGGCATCATGCTGTCGTTGGCGTCCACCACGTGGAAGTACTTCTGGTGTTCCTCCATGGAGGAGACCAGCGCTTCCGGCGGCACCTCGAGGAAACGTTCCTCAAACCGCCCCAGCAACGGCACCGGCCATTCGCACAGGGCGGTGACCTCGTCCAGCAGGTCCGGGTTGATGACCGCTCGCCCGTTTGCCTCCTGTTCGGCAACACGGGTCACCCCGGTCCGGATCTGTTCCCGGCGTGCCGCGAAGTCCGGTTCAACCCGGCCGTTCTGGCGCAGGACCAGCTCGTAATCCGCGGGTGTGGAGATGATCAGTTCACCCGGGTGATGGAAGCGGTGGCCGCGCGTGGCATGGCCCGCCTCGCAGCCAAGGATGGTGCAGGGCACCTCCTTGCTGCCGTAGAGCATGATCAGCCAGTGCACCGGGCGCACGAATTCCTCGCGGCGCGCGCCCCAGCGCATGCGCTTGGGAATGGGCAGGCCATTGAGCGCCTGTTCCACCATGCCGGGCAGAAGCTCCGCCGTGGGGCGGCCCTTTTCCACGCCGCGGTAGACCAGCCAGGCGCCCTTCTCGGTTTCCATGGTATCCAGCTCATCCGGCTGGATCCCCAGGTTGCGGGCGAAGCCTTCCAGGGCACGGGTGGGGTTGCCCTGGTCGTCAAAGGCGGCTTTCACGGCTGGGCCTTTCTTCTCGAACGGCGTGTCCGGCTGGGCATCCGCCAGCTTGTTCACCCTCACGGCGAGACGCCGGGGCGTGGCAAAGGTCTCGATCCCGCCGTGCTCGATGCCCGCGTCCGCCAGCGCACTGCGCAGGCCCTCCCCGAAGGATTCCGAAAGGGTCTTCAGGGCCTTGGGTGGCAGTTCCTCGGTGCCGACCTCTACCAGGAAATCCGGTGTGGCCATGGTCATGCCTCCTTCGGCGTGTCGTCGTCCGCGAGCAGTTCGCGCCGGATGGCTTCGTCCGCCATGGGGAAGCCGAGGTCCCGGCGCCGGTCGTAGTAGGCCCGGGCCACGGCCCGGGCAAGGGTGCGTACCCTCAGGATGTAGCGCTGGCGCTCGGTGACCGAGATCGCGTGCCGGGCGTCCAGCATGTTGAAGGTGTGGGAGGCCTTGAGCACCTGCTCGTAGGCCGGCAGCGGCAGGCCCGCGTCCACCAGGCGCTGGGCTTCGCGCTCATGCACGCCAAAGGCGTGGAACATGAACTCGACATCCGCCTGTTCGAAGTTGTAGGTCGACTGCTCCACCTCGTTCTGATGGTAGACGTCGCCGTAGGTCACCTCGCCGGCCGGCGTGCGCGTCCAGACCAGGTCGTAGACGCTGTCCACCTCCTGCAGGTACATGGCGATGCGCTCCAGGCCATAGGTGATCTCGCCGGTCACCGGGTAGCATTCAATGCCGCCCACCTGCTGGAAATAGGTGAACTGGGTGATCTCCATGCCATTGAGCCAGACCTCCCAGCCCAGGCCCCAGGCGCCCAGTGTCGGGGATTCCCAGTTGTCCTCCACGAAGCGGATGTCGTGCACCAGCGGATCCAGCCCCAGGACCCGCAGCGAGTCCAGGTACTGTTCCTGGATGTCGTCCGGCGAGGGCTTGAGCACCACCTGGAACTGGTAGTAGTGCTGCAGCCGGTTGGGGTTCTCGCCGTAGCGGCCGTCCGTGGGGCGGCGGCTGGGCTGGACATAGGCGGCGTGCCAGTTCTCCGGTCCGATACTGCGCAGGAAGGTGGCGGGGTGGAAGGTCCCGGCGCCCACTTCCATGTCCAGCGGCTGCTGGATGATGCAGCCGCGCTCGGCCCAGAACTGCTGAAAGGCCAGGATCAGCCCCTGGAAGGTTGTTACATCGGGTTGTGCCTGTTCGCTCACGGCGTCCACCTGCTGGGGGATTAAGGTGATAGGTTTCTCGTTGTACCAAAGGCGCGTATTATACGCTCCGCCTCCGGTGCTTAGGAAAGCCCCCGGCCTGGGAGTCGTTCAAATTTCCATGAGAACCCTGCGTATCAAGGGCCTGCGCGCCCTGCTCTGGCTCATTGGCCACCTGCCGCTGGCGCTCGCCCAGGCGCTGGGCCGTGTCGTCGGCTTCTGTCTCTGGGCCGCGCGCGATCGCACCCGCAAGGTGACCGACCGCAGCCTCGCCCTGGCTTACCCGGACATGCCGGAAGCCGAGCGCCGCGCCCTGGCCCGGGACAGTCTGCGCGAGACCGGCAAACTGATCGCGGAAGTCCCCATCATGTGGGAAAGCCCGGTGCCGCGCTGCCTGGGCCTGATCCGTGAATTCGAGGGCCAGCATCTTCTGGACGAGGCCCGCGCCGAGGGCCGGGGTGTGGTCCTGATCGTGCCCCACCTGGGCAACTGGGAGCTGCTGGGCCTCTACTATTCCACGCGCTTTTCCATGGCCGCGCTCTACAGCCCGCCCAAGATAGCCGAGATGGAGGACTACATGTCCCAGGTCCGGGGTCGGGGCGGATCGGAACTGGTGCGGGCTGACCGCAAGGGGGTGCTGCGTCTGTTCAGCATCCTGCGCGAGGGCGGTGTCGTGGGCATACTGCCGGACCAGGTGCCGGATGCCAGCGGCGGCACCTATGCGCCCTTTTTCGGCATCGACGTCCTGACCATGAAGCTGGTCTCGCGGCTGGTGCAGAAGACCGGCGCCCGCGCCGTGGTGACCTACTGTGAGCGGCTGCCGCAGGCGCGGGGTTTCCGCCTGGTGGCTGACGAGGTGGATCCCCGGCTCTATGATGAGGACACCGATACCTCGGTCGCCGGCCTCAACGCCACCGTGGAATCCGTAGTCCGGCGCATCCCGGAACAGTACCAGTGGGAGTACAAGCGCTTCCGCAAGCAGCCGCCGGGCCAGCCCAACCCCTACAAGGACCTCTGACGGAGCCCTAGCGTGCGCGCCTACGCGGATAACGACTACCCGGG
>JBNJDI010000130.1:0-5293 GCA_051744725.1 Pseudomonadota bacterium
CGCGCGGGTTGCCCTGTCCGAGAGTTTCGAGAGCAGGTATTCCGCCCTCTCAACGCCCTCGTATTCGATAACCGATTCCAGTGCCTCCAGCCATTCCCGTGTTTCGACCGGATCCTCGTCTTCGCGCATCAGGGCCCTCCCGCATCGTATGCATCATGACGTGCATCACATGAGACTAACATAGTTCATTACACCGTGATTGCGCGTAATGGATCACAGTTGCGTAGCGGATAACCCTTACGGGCTGAACAGAATTTGACCTTTCTTAACGAAACATTACACTTTGTATAGACAACCTCTTCCACGGATCCGGAGCTCCACCATGAAAACGGGACATCAAACCCTCGCGGCCGCCCTGCTCAGCACACTGATGGCCACTCCCGTTCAGGCGGTGGAAATGATGGACGAATCAGCCCTCGGCGGCGTCCATATCAACGCCGGTAATGTCCTCAACATTGTCGGCCCCACGGCTGCCGGTGATGACACGCCGCCCATCCAGCAGACCGCCGGGGAACAGGCCAGCGTGAGCATGGCGCTGGGCCTGACGGCGACGGAATCCAATCGCCCCACCCGCCGCGTGGAGGATGAGCGCAGCATTCTGTCGCTGGTGTTCCCCGAACCGGCATTCTCAGTCCCGCGCCAGCGATCGATCCCGAGCCCGGCCAGCGACGGCCAGACCCTGATCGTGATCAACCCGCCGGAATACCAGGTCCAGAGTTTCATCGAGAACGTTCAGGGGCGGCCCGTGGTCAACACGGACTTTGATGTGCGGGTCCAGGAGATCCAGTGGCAGGGCGTAAGGTTCCCGAAACAGGCCATTTCCCGGGAGGGGTTCACCCAGACCCTGTACGGGCTGGAATTCACTGGTACGGGGCGCATGATGCGCAGCCTCGACTGAGCACGCGCCACCGGTATTACAGCAGCACCATGCCCACGAGCCCTGCCCAGACCAGGGCCAGCATGACCGGGAACAGACGCAGCACCCAGACGGTCGGCGATACCCGCGAAAAACGGCTGGAAATCACCTGCAGGTGCGCGGGCAGGTTGACCACCGCCTCGCCCCCGTATTCCCCGAGATGGGCTTCCAGGGCGCCCAGTGCCGCCTTGCGGTTCTGGAGATAGAGCGTACCGAACCACAGCGCTGTGCCGAAGGCGAGCGCCACCACGATGCCGATCACGCCCAGCAGCACAAAGACTGTCTCCGACCCAAGTGTGGCCACGGGCCCCGCCCCGTTCTCCAGCGCAAACCCGGCAACCGCCCCCAGCCCCACGTTGACGTAGAGCAGGTGATGCAGCTTCTGCCAGTTGAGCTGGTCCTCATGCAGGTAGAGGCTGGCGGCGATATAGAATTCATGGATCAGGATGTCGACCCGGTTATCGTCCACATTCCGGCGCTGCACCGGAGGTGTCACGTCCATCAGGCAGCACTCCTGCCCCAGATGCCACGGCGGCGACCATCAGGCGCGTCCCGTTCGCAGCACCGGCTGAAACCGCGTTGCTCATGAAAATGGATGGAGCGGGTGTTCTCGGGCTCAAGCACAATGGCCGCATACTGAGGCAGGCCACTGAACGCGTCGCTCACGAAGCGATAGAGTGCCGTGGCGGCACCCCGGACACTGCTGCCGCGCCGGCTGCAGATCTGTTTGACCAGCAGGAAGGGGCCCGGGTCATAGTCATGGATCGAAAGGCTCACGGGGTCATCCGGGCTGATGCGATCATCGGTGAGCGCCAGTATGAACGCCTCTATCTGCCCTTCATGTTCAAACACATAGAACGCGTTGGCGACCTGCGTGAACCGGCGGTACTCCGCGGGGGTAAAATTGGAGACCAGAAACCCATGATCGCGCGCCTCGGCGCTGCTCAGCCCCTGAAGAACCCATTGCTCCGCAAGGCTGTGGATCGCCGGCACATCAGGGCCTGTTGCGGGCCGGATTTCGGACATGGACACCTTCCTCGATAGAATGAGCGCTGATCATAACCAAACCGCCTCGGGTCTGCACATGCAATGAATGGCAAACCACCCAGACCGTCACAGTGTGAACTCTGCGGGCGCGCCGTCGCGGACCTGACCCAGCATCACCTGATCCCCCGACGACTGCACCGCAGGAAACGCTTCCGGAAAGACTTCCCGCGGGAGGAGCTGGAGGGGCGTGTCTGCTGGGTCTGCCGGCCCTGCCACAACATGATCCACCACGTACGCAGCGAGCAGCAGCTGGGCCTTTACCACAACACCCTTGAATCGCTGCTGGCCATCCCCGAGCTGGCGGCGTTCGCGCGCTGGCTCAGCAGCAAGCCGCCCGGCTTCGTTCCCAAGAAGCGCCACCGGCGCCGCTAGGGGCAATCCTCTTCCATGAAATCCAGCAGGCGCTGGCGCACATCCTCCGCCTGGGTACTCTGGATGTGCCCACCCTTCAGGCGCTGGAAGGTCTTGGGCTCGGGAGCTGCCTCGTAAAGGGCCCGGCCGTGCTCAAACGGAATAATGTCATCGTCGATGCTGTGCAGGACCAGCAGGGGCCTCGGTGCAATACCGGCAACCCGGTCAATGGGGTTGGCCTCATCCGGCATCAGCGGCGCCACCACAAAGCTGAACGGCCAGAGCACCCAGCTTTTGCGCATCACATCCCGGGTGATGCTCTGGTAGCTGGTGAACGCGGCCTCCAGCATGACGCAGTCACCCTTGCCGGCATTCGCCTCCCGACCCAATACGGCGGTCGACAGTGACGCCCCCAGACTCTGCCCGAACACCACCAGGGGTGGCTCCACACGATCCGCCGCATAGAGCCAGTCCAGCCCCAGCTGGATGTCCTTCCGGGCCCCGGCCAGATCCGGCTCCCCCTCGGAGAGGCCGTAGCCACGATAGTCGATCAGCAACACCTGGTAGCCCTGCTCTGGCAGCCAGGCCACATTCATCAGGTGGGTACTGATGTTCTGGGCATTGCCGTGCAGATGGTAGACCGTGCCCCGCACCTCGTCCGTGGCCGATGGCAGCCACCAGCCGTGGATGCGCTGGCCATCCGGGTGGATCAGCACGATGTCCTCATAATCCAGCCCCTGGCGCGCCGGGTTCTGCACCCAGTCGCTCATGGGATAGAAGAAGAGGCCGCTGCAGCCACCCAGTCCGAGCAGCGTCAGCAGCAGGGTCAGTCGAAGTAATAGCGCCATGAGAGGTGGAACTCCGTTTCAGCCCGGTCCGGTCCGCCGTCCCGCTCAATACGGGCGCGCAGGGCATGGTTGCGGCCCAGGGGCACATTGAGCGTGGCCGAGGGCCGATAGCGGCGGTCGTCGTTGTGATAGTACAGGCCTTCCGCTTCCAGCCCCAGCTGGAAGCCATCAGCATACCAGAGCACCCCGGCCCGCGCGCCGGCCGCCGTGGACACCAGCACGTCATGGGCGCTGTTGTTCTCCGCCCGCGCCATGGCATAGGCATAGGGCATGACAGGGCCCAGCTCCCAGGCCAGACCGGGCCCGCCCTGAATGTGACGTGTCAGATGCCGCTTCTCACCGATGAAGCGCCGGTCCAGCCCGCCATTGACGAACCATGAAACCGGCTTACGGAAGCTGTTGCGTGGCGCCAGCGACTTGATGTTGACCACATCCAGCTGCTCCAGGGTCAGGTCATCGCCCTCGGTGCGGCGGATGCGGGCGTTGAAGGCTTCAATCGCAGCGCCGTTGAGGTAGCCCTCCGGGTTGTCCAGCCAGTCATGGTAGCTGAAGCGGGCCTGCAGCTCCCCGAACCCGCGATCACCCAGCATGCCGCCGCCGGCGGCCAGCATCTTGGTGCCGTGTCCCTTTTCCGGCGAAACCGGCCTTTCCGGCTCAATCCCAGAGACCGTGGGCGTATCGTTAATGGTTCTGAGAAGCGCCATGCCACGCTCGGCAGCGGCCTGACTGCGTTTCCCTTCCCGGTTCTGGAGGCGCAGGTGGGCGTAGGCGGTACGGGCCACCAGGTTCTGGCGCCGGGGGGCCAGCTTCCTGAAGGCTTCCCGCTCCGTGACGGCATGGTCAGCGGCCAGCGCCAGGGCAAGATCCTCTTCCGTGGCATCCAGCCGCCTGACCAGCGCATCCAGTTCATTCGCCTTGGAGGGGCGATAATCGACCGACTCGATGAAGCCCGTCCTGTCCAGCGAGCTGACCGTATTCGCCGGCACCTCCGCCAGGCGGAAATCGTCCATCAGGCCGCTTTCCGGCCGCGCCAGGTTGATCAGCTCCAGCAACCGGAACGAACAGTTCTCGTCCAGGAACAGGTAATCGAATTCAATGTCTTCCAGCTCCCACAGGTGCGCCAGGAGCCATTCCCGCTCCTGCTCGTCGAGATTGAGCTGGTATTCCCACATGTCCCGGTTCTCGAGGTGGGCGTAATCCCGGATCTTGTTCATGTAGGGGACATTGCTGAAATACCCCGGGTAACCACCGAACAGGCCCCGGTAAACGTAGAGTATGGAGTTCTCCTGCCCCTGGACCGTGGCGCCGAAGTTGATGGCCCGGGACAGCCATACGCCATCCTCGTCCTCGCCGTGGTCAATGCGCAGCAGTGTGTGGCCAAACATGGAGGACGGGCTGTTCAGGTAGGACGCGGGAAAAATCAGGGCGACCCGTTCCTCGGGCATCGCCTCGCGCCACTCCTGGTAATCACTGCAGTGGCTCAGGGCCCCGTCATCGGGCCAGTCCAGCTGCTGACTCAGGAAACGGTAACGTGCCGGAAAATCACAGCGCGCCTCGCTGTCCGCCGGGCGGAGCCGTTCAATACTCGCCTCCAGCTCGGCGCGCGCATCGGTGGCACCGGATTCGTGCAGAAAGAAATCGGGGTCATCAATATAGCTGCGGCCCTGGTAACGCCAGGTGGTGCCCTGGTTGATGTGCAGCAGCGCCTTCCAGCGGGGGTGCTCCGCCAGTTCCTCGTTCGCTGCCCGCGCCCATAACGGGGCACATGCCAGCACCAGTACCAGTGCCAGGTGTCTTGATTTCATCAATGGCTTGCTCGGAGGAGGGACCGCCCGGCACAGAGCCGGGCGGTGGTAAGGTGCGACAATCAGCTGATGCTTGCCAGCTGCTCGTCTTCGCTCATTACGTTCTGGATGTTGCCCATGACTTCCTCAGCAGTCACATCTTCACTCGGGAAGATGGTGCTGAAGTTCTCGTGCATGGTCTTCTTGAAGTGAGCGCGCTCTTCAGCCGGGATACCCATGGAGACGGAAAGCGCTGTCAGAGCCTCGCCATCGCCCACGGCCATGTCCTGCGCCACTTCTTCCATGACACCCGCCTGGGCCAGCATGTTTTCGCCGTGGTAAGACAG
>JBNJDI010000131.1:0-5052 GCA_051744725.1 Pseudomonadota bacterium
GGGAATCACAAAGACCCGTGATTCCAGGCCGGTGGCACTGAGCCTGCTGCGGAGTTCGCTGTAGTCCCCCGCCTGTTCGGGCGACGCCAGGATGGCCACGGTTCCGGCCCGGGGAATGATCAGCTGGCCCAGCCGGGCCTGACGTGGCAGGGGCGGATCTGAATAGATGGCGGAAAACCGTTCCCGGTTCTGGATGATGGCCTCAATCGCCCGGGAGGGCGTGAACAGCGCCAGAACCGGCTGCTCCGGCGCATTGGCCCGGATCTCGGAGAGCGTTGCCCGATCCAGGGTGACAACCAGCTCGCCGGCATCGGAACCGGGAGACCAGGCGCGGAAGGCCGCACTACTGATTTCGTCGCTGAGCAGGCGCTGTACCTGCTGGAAACGGGGATGATCCGCGGGCGCAATGTGGACAGTCTGCTTTGAATCGGGCAGGGCGTAGAGCGGGTACAGCAGTACCGCTGCTAACAGTAGCAGACTGCATACGCCGGTCCCTGCCTGCCTCAATCGATTACGCATAACCTGATCCCTCAGAAACGAAGGCGCGCCTCCGCGAACAGGTGATTCTGATCCGCCCAGTTGTTGTCCTTGCGGTAAAGCGGGTCGTCTGTCAGATAATGACGGTAGACGCCGGCCAGTTCCACCATGGTTGTATCCAGATGCCAGCGCCGGGAAAGGCGGGCATCAAGGCGCTCGAAATGGTACTCGCGGAGCTGGTCCGTAAAGTAGTAGACCAGAGAGCCACTGCTGTCGCTGCCAAAACGCTGGGTCCAGGACAGGCTGCCGCTGTGTCTGGCGTTCATCCTGGATTCAAGCTGGACGAATTTATCCGGGCTGGCACTGCCGGTGTATTCGCCCTCGACATCGATATAGCCGTAGGATGCCCTGATAAAGCTGCGGTGCAGGTCCAGGGACATTTCCAGTTCCACGCCTTTCTGGGTCATGTCCACATTGTTCTCGAGATTCCACTCGTCGATATTGGTCAGCCCCGAGATCAGGTTTTCGAGCGAGTCACGGAACAGCTTGACCTCGCTCTGGAACTGCCCGGATGTACCCAGCCTCGAATTGAAGAAATAGCTTATTTCCCGGGACGTTATCTGCTCTTCTTCAAGTTCATTGTAGAACGGGCTGTTCCTTGTTACGCCCGGTTCCACTCGCTGGCCCTCAAGGAAGGACGCCTCTTCCGGGGTGATGTTCGCACCCCGGTATTTCCAGTCCGGGCGGCTTTCAAAGGGATCCGGCAGGCGATAGGCACGCGAGAAGACAAAGCGAAGGGTCTGGCGGTCGCTGAAGTGGATATTCACGGCCCCTCGCG
This sequence comes from Pseudomonadota bacterium, assembly GCA_051744725.1. Lineage (GTDB taxonomy): Bacteria > Pseudomonadota > Gammaproteobacteria > Pseudomonadales > Oleiphilaceae > Halospina. The sequence goes on from JBNJDI010000131.1 coordinate 1,316, forward strand.
GCGAAAAGAAGGTTCCACCCAGGCTGTCATCCTCCCACATGCCGCCAACGTTGGTGGTCAGCCAGCGGGTGAGCCCGTGCTCAAGGTTTGCAAAGGCGCGGCTCCGGTGGGTGCTGCCCTTGCCGTTGAAAAAGGTATCGGATTCATAGTGATCCTCCCGGTAGCTGGCTCCGAAAACCAGCTGGGTGGCAGGTGTGAACACGCTGGTATGCTGGAATTCCAGGTGCGTCCGTGCCTCCTCCAGATCCTCGTTGAGATCGGTTTCAAACGGTGGGGCGCCAAGCTGATCCGCAAGCGGATCATCAATGAAGGCCCGCCAGTCACGGCGCCGGTCCCGGGTCTGGTGGTAAAGCTGCACATGGAAGAATCGGTCCGCGGAGGGCTCATGGTGCCAGGTCAGTGACCCGTACCAGTCCTCGCCGCTGACATCCGGGTTGCTTCTGGGGTTGAATCCGGCATATTCCGCCGGGTCGCCCTGTTCATGGACATCGTGGTAACCGAGATCCATATCGAGCTGATCCCTGGGGCCCAGATCGAGTTCGCCGGAGTAGTTCAGTGAGACGGTGTCATAGCCGTCCCGGTTGTTGCGTGTCTGCTCTGTGCGACCACCGTCAGGATCGGGCACATAGCGGAAGTCGAAGCCGTCACTGCGGCGCTGGTTGACGGAAAGCCGCCAGTCCAGCGGTCCGGTCCGGGAGCCCACCGAGCCATAGTAATGGCCAAAACCGTCGTCACCACGCAGTCCTTCCGTTCCGCGCATTTCCACACCGTGGGTATCACTGGGAGAGCGGGTAATGATATTGATCACGGCGAGAAAGGAGTTCGCCCCATAGGCGGCAGCGTTGGGCCCGCGGGTAACCTCGATGCGGTCGATGGCGTCGATGGGCACGGGAAGATTGGTCCAGTCCATGTCCGCCAGGCTGGCGTTGTAGTAGGAACGTCCATCGACCAGCACCTGGAGACGGCGCTGCTCAACCGCGACCGTCCCGTGATAGGACACAACCGGATCATTGCTGCCGACATAACCGACGGTCATCCCCGGAACCAGGCGGAAAGCATCCCAGAGGTTGAGCACGCCCAGATCGCGCAGCAGCTCGCCTTCCAGGATGGTGACGGTACCGGGCGTTCTCGCCTTGGACTGCCTGAGACGGCTGGTGGTCAGAACCTGGGGAAGGGCGTCGGCTTCCGCATCTTCCAGCAGACCGGCGCCGTTGCTCACCTGTGCGGCGCCCACGCCCGCGGCAGCGCCCCACACCAGGCCAAGGACGAGCAGGGCGGGGGAGTGTCTCAACACGCGCAGCGGGGCACGTCGCATGGCAAGGTCCTCTGTAATCAGAACATACGGGCCAGTATCGATTCCGGCATTCGCCGCAGGAGAAACGCGATCGGTGTCCAGGGCCAGGGCGGTACACAGGCAACAGGCCTGCCTTTCTCGATGGCTGCCACCATGGCGCGACAGCCCGTCTCAAGATCCACCCGGAAGGGCGCATTCTTCACGTCCTCATTAATGGCCGTGAGGATGTAGCCGGGAAGCAGGGTGGTCACGCGGATGGGGGAGGCCTTTTTGCGCAGTTCCACTCGAAGTCCTTCAGCCAGCGAGGCCACGCCGGCCTTGGTGGCGCCATAGACGGTCATGTTGCCCGGCATGCCCCGGACTGCGGAAATCGAGGAGACGGCCACCAGGTGGCCGTGATTCTGGCGGCGGAAAATTGCCATGGCGGCCTCGAACTGGGCCAGAGCTGCCACAAAGTCGGTCTCGGCGGTTTCCCTGTTGGCATCAAAACGCCCGGTTCCCAGGGGCTGCCCCTTGCCGATACCGGCGTTGACCAGGACCCGATCGATACGGCCAAACTGCTCACAGAATGCCTCAAATACCTGGAATACGGCGTCATGATCGTTCACGTCCAGAGTGGCCACCCGTACGTCCACGCCCGGATGGTCCCGCTGGATCTCAGCCTGAAGCTGCTCGAGCCGCTCCATCCGGCGGGCACACAGGGCCAGACTGCAGCCACGCGCCGCAAACTCCCGGGCCATACCTTCCCCGAGCCCGGAACTCGCTCCGGTAATGAGGACCACAGATGTCATCACGATGCCTCCTCTGCCAGTGGATCCTGCAGCTGGCGCACGTCCAGGTCGGATGATCTGAGAAGCGCATTGGCGTAGACGCCGAGAAACCAGGGGTGCTGTTCCGGCGGTATTTCGCGCATGCGGCCATCCAGCCATTCGTGTGCCCGGCGCAGCGCCTCCCGTTCGGGCATTTCAACGCTGGTGGGCAGGGCGGCGGCCTCGTTGCGGGTAGCCAGCTTTTCCGCTGCGGCATAATTCACCGGGAAAAACCGGGACAGCCCAAGAATCTGGGCATCCACCGCGGCTGCCACGTTCTGGGCCGTTTCGAGACCTGCGCCCAGTGGTTCACCGAAAGCCACATGGACGCGCCCCTTATGGCCGGTAATACCGCGCACGATGCTTTCCATGTCCTCTCCCGGCCGTTTGCTGTAGCTGCCGCTGCGGTAGTGGGACTCAAGCTCCCGCGCCTTGTCACCGTCACATGGATCGAATTCGTAGGATATGGCAACAGGCACAATATTGAGATCCCGTACCGCCTCCGCGAGGCTGACGCCGTCGCGCTTATGGCTCATATGGAGCATCTTGATGATGGCGGGATCCGTAACATCAATGCTGTCCTTGGCGCGCCCCTCGCGCTGGGCCATCCATACAGAGTGCCCATCACCGAGTGATTCCCGGATGTAGCTGGAAAGGGTCAGGAAGGCATTACGCATCTCGCGCGGATTGGACAGGTTGCGCCGAACGATGAAGCTTTTGTTGAGCCGCATCATGTCCGCAACCATGGGGTCGCCCACGAGGTTGTCGCCAATGGCAATACGGGTTGTGGCGTGGCCACTTTTGTAGAGCACGAAGTTGACCAGTGCCGGGTCCAGGACAATGTCCCGGTGACTGGACAGGAACAGGCAGGGCCGGTCCGAGCGCAGGTTGTCCAGGCCGGACCAGCTGATGGCATCGGTGGTATTACGCAGCCCGCGCTCGATCAGCGGTGCCACGCGGTGCTGGAGCTCGTCGACGGACTCAATACTGCCCAGCAGACGCCGCAGCTGCCACCGGACCCAGAACCGGACCGGACCGGGCAGAACACGGTGAAGCCGTTCCGCGCGGAAACGCCCGATCAGATCCTGGAATTCAGGCTGACTGATCAGACGTTTGATAACAGGCTGAACCTCATCATCCGAAAAGGGCCGGATATCGTCTGAATGGGACATTGCAGCTCCGTTTGGCCGAATTCAGACGGGCAGGATAGCCATCTTTCTGGCCGACGTCATGTCCCCAGCGGCAGGAGGTCCCGGACGTCGCAGTCCAATGCCTCCGCAAGCCTGTAGACTTTCTCCAGAGTGATGTTCACCTGTCCGCGCTCAATACGCCCCATGTAGCTGCGGTCGATCCCGGCGCGCAGTGCGAGCTGGTCCTGGGAAATGGCCCTGGCTCTGCGGATCTCACGGACATTGCTTCCGAACTTTTTTGCGTCGTATTTCATGGCTCGCCTCTCATGCGGCCGAAACTATCCCGATTCTGCCTCTGCGGCGCTACAGTCTATAATCCTCTGACTGTTCAGCGATTTTTCCGCATTTTATATCTGGTTGTTTTGCGCCCCTAATTGATTGCATAGTTTCATAAATAGTTCAATCAGGAAAGTTCCTGTGATGTCTGGCCGGGCCGGCTCCAGG
>JBNJDI010000132.1:0-4905 GCA_051744725.1 Pseudomonadota bacterium
GCGCATGAAGGCGGCGGAAAAAGCCGACGTCATGGAGGCCTTCAAGGAAGGGCGGATTGACCTGCTGGTGGCCACCACCGTGATCGAGGTGGGCGTGGATGTGCCCGAGGCCACGCTCATCATCATCGAGAACCCGGAACGCCTGGGGCTGGCCCAGCTCCACCAGCTGCGCGGCCGCGTCGGGCGGGGCGAGCGGGCCAGCTACTGCGTGCTGCTCTATCACCCGCCGCTGTCGGACACCGCCAAAGCCCGCCTGCAGGCCCTGCGCGAGACCCAGGACGGTTTTGCCATCGCCCAGCGGGATCTGGAGATCCGGGGCCCCGGCGAGGTGCTGGGCACCCGCCAGACCGGGCTCATGGCCTTCCGTCTGGCGGACTGGGAGAAGGATACCGGCTGGCTGGAGGAAGTGCGCCTGATCGGGCCGCGCCTGGTGGCGGATAACGAACGGGTTGACGCACTGATCGACCGATGGTTAGGGGAACGTATCCGGTATGGGGATGTCTGAGGTATCCTGCCGGAAGAGCGCTTCAGAGCAGTAAGCCTGGCTCCCCCTGACCATGCCTGATCCGGACTGGATACATCTATTATGACCACACCGCGACACCTTGCGAGCTTCTTCCGTACCGACGAGGGCGAGCTTACGCCGGACAGTCTCAACAGCCGGGATTCCGCTGTCGAACCGCGCATCCGCACGGCGGTGCTGGCCGATGCCCTGGGCCGGGTTCAGGCCTATTTCCGCGAGGACAGCCTGCTCGACATCGACCGCCTGAACCAGGCGCTGGCGCGGGAACTGCGGGGGCTGCCCCTGCGCGAGATGGGGCGCCTGCGCCAGAAATACCAGGTGCGCCAGATTCCGCCCCTGCCGGCGATAACCCATTTCGAGACGGCCGTGGACAACCGGGTTGCGGAACTCAAGGGGGCACGCTTCTACAGCGGTCAGGGCGAAGAGGATCTGGCGCTGGGCATGGACGACTACCGACGCCTGCTTGAGGGCGTGCGCTGGCTGGCCATCTCGCGCCCTCTCACGGACATCGCGGTCAACCGCCAGTCCCCGGACCAGGACGAGGCCCAGCTGCGCCAGGCGCTGCACAGCTTTACCGGGCTGCGCATCAAGCAGCGGCTGGACGACACCCTGGAGATTCCGCCGCTGCCGGAAACCGCCCAAAGGATCCTGCACCTGCGCATGAAGCCCAACGCCGAGATCGGTGATCTGGCGGACATTGTGGAGAACGATCCGAGCCTGGCCGCCCAGGTGGTGAGCTGGGCCTCCTCCTCGTTCTACGCCTCGCACACGCCGGTGAATTCCATCTACGATGCCATCCAGCGGGTGCTGGGCTTTGATCTGGTGATGAATCTGGCCATGGGCCTGTCCCTGGGGCGCACGCTCAAACAGCCCACGGACCAGCCCGAGGGCTTCATCGGCTACTGGACCCAGGCCATCTGGATGGCCCAGGCGGTGAGCGTGATCATCAGCTGCATGCCCAGGCGCGAGCGGCCCACGTTTGGCCTGAGCTATCTGGCGGGGCTGCTGCACAACTTCGGCTACCTGGTGCTGGCCCATGTCTTCCCGCCGCATTTCTCGCTGATCTGCCGTTATACCGAGGTGAACACCCATGTCCCCCACGAGCTGGTGGAGCACCACCTGATCGGCATTACGCGTGAGCAGATCGGCGGTGTGCTCATGGACCTGTGGAACATGCCGGAAGAGGTGGTCGCCGCGATCCGGCACCAGAAGAATCCGGAGTACGCGGGCGAGCATTCAGCCTACGCCAATGCGCTCTATCTGGCGCGGGCGCTGCTGGTGGAACGCGGCGTGCGCCTGGGGCCGGAGCTGCCGGTGCCGGACGCGCTGTATGAGCGCCTCAGCCTGTCGCCCGGGCGGGTGGCCGAGGAGATGGACATCCTGGTGGAGAACAGTGATTCAGTCGCCAGTATGGCGGGTATGCTGAGCTGAGCGCCGCGCCTGTTTGTCCGCATACATGGCTTCATCCGCACGCGCCAGCGCCACGTCCGCATCCGCGACATCCCCGGCCTGCCAGGTCACGACGCCGACGCTGGGGCCGCTGTAGTCCAGGGTGGTGTTCGCCAGCTCGTAGAGGCCCCGGGTGCCCTCGCGCAGCCGCTCACTGATCACGCCGCGTTCGTACGCGGGATCTCCGCAGGCGCCCGGCTTGCCCGCGAACACGAACTCATCGCCCCCGTAGCGCGCCACCATGTCGCCCATCCGGGACAGGTTGCGCAGCCTGACAGCGAACTGGCGCAGAAAGGCGTCACCGGTCTCGTGACCATGCGTGTCATTGATCCGCTTGAAGCCGTCCAGGTCGATGAAGGCCACATGGACGGCGCCATCCACGCGCTGGGCCTGGGCCAGCAGCCGTTCCAGCTCCTCGATCAGGTAGCGCCGGTTGGGCAGGGCGGTGAGCGTGTCATGCAGGGCGTTATGCTTGAGTTCGAGGTTGGCCGCCTCCAGGCGGGCGTGGTCCAGCAGCCGGTTGGCCAGCAGTGACAGCGCATTGGCAACACTGTTCAGCAGCTGGCGCTCATCCGGGGAACGGTTCAGATCATGGGCGGAGAGGATCAGGATGGCCGCCTCGGCTCTGTCCCCGGATGTGATCACCAGAAGGGTGGCATCGCCGTCCTCGGGAAGCGCTTCGCGGCGGCGCTGCTCACGGACCCAGTGCATGTCCTCCGGCGGGAAGAGCAGGTGCTCGTGGTCACTGTGCAGCATGCCCTCAAGGTGCTCGGGGCTGGCCTCCATCAGGGCATCCGCCATCCGGGTCGCCTCCGGATCCTTCCGGCCCAGTGTCCTCGTGTGGCCGTCATCCCGCAGGTACAGGGGAATCACCCTCTCCCACAGGTGCGAGTGTTCAAGTTTTGCCGCTACTGCGCTTACGGCATCATGGAGCCGGGTGGCGGACAGGCACAGGCGGCTCACTTCCGAGATCAGCCCCATGCGCTGCATCTGCTGTTCCGCCTCCCGTGCCTGGCGGCGGGCGCTGTGGGCGTGTTCCTCGCGGGTGATCTGATGGGCGATGAGATCCGCGCAGAGCCTGAGCGTGGCAAGGCTGGTTTCCGCCACATCCACGCGCCGGTCGCTGGCGCCACAGAGCGTGCCCAGAAGCCCGTCATCCAGGCGGCGCACGGGCACCGTGACGTAGGTCTGGATGCCCAGCCGCTGGGCCGCGGCTGAATCACCCCAGACATCGGGTACATCCTGGGTGAGCAGGCGGTTTTCGCTCAGGGCGCGCTGGCAGAGGGTATCCTGCCAGGGTACGCGCAGACCCTCCTTGAGGGTGAGCGAGCCGGTATTGCGGGCGTAGATGACCTCCTGGCAATCATCCCCGGGCCGCAGCATGGTCAGGTAGACCGAGTCCAGCCCTGTTGCCTGCTGGATCAGGTCCAGCAGAGGCCGCACGAGCCCTTCAAGCGACACCGCTGAAGAGACGGAGTGCGCCAGCTGGGAGAGGGTGGTTTCCATCAGCATCCCTTCCCTAGAAATGTGCTTTCTGCAAGCATAAGTCAGTCAGGGCGGGATGTCATGGATGCAGTGTTGAACGACCCGGGTCCACGGTGCGTGGTTCCCCCGGGGAGGCGGCCACACTGCCGTCGAAGCGGTAATAGCGGATGGCCAGTGCCGCTTCATGGATGGCACTCGCGTGTTCCGCCTCAATCGCGAACCGTTCCTGGTCCAGGCGCTGTATGAGCTTGGGGTCGGCCTGCTTGCGGGCCTCATGGGTGGGCATGTGCTCCGTCTTCTCATAGATGGTCTGGAAGACGCTGTAGGGGCTGTGGTTCAGCAGCTCCGGCTCCACATGATCCAGAAGGCCCTTGATGCGGATGCAGCCCTCGGAGGGCTCAACCTGCTCCTGTTCCAGCGTCATGGCGAGGATGCGGATGCTCTCGATCATGCTCTCGCGGCGCTCGGCCTGCAGGGTCCGCGTGCGCTCAAGCGCGCGCCGGTGCTGGCGCAGCCGCCGCCACTTGCGGACTATGTACAGGCTCAGGCCGGCTATGGCGATGAGGCCGGCGATGATGACAATCCATTGCAGATTCTGGGACATGATGGCTCCTGATGTTCAGTGGCTGTGCTGGCCGGCTGTGCCGTCCGGCGCCCGGATGTCCAGCTGGGTCTCGCGGGTTTCGCCGTTGTCGAATTCGAGCGTCAGCGACCTTGTGTCACCTTCGGTGAGTGCTTCGTCCAGTCCCATTATCATGAGATGGAAGCTCATGGGCGCAAGTTCAACCGTCTCGCCCGGTTCCAGTGTCAGGCCCTCGGGCAGGGCCTGCATCCGCATCTGGCCGTCGACCTCGCGGGATTCGTGGATCTCGACGCTTTCCGCCCAGTCGGCTGTGGCGCCGGTCAGGGTGCGGCTCTGGTCGCCTTCGTTGTGCAGTGTCATGTAGCCGGCGCCCCGGTCGACCCCGGGCGCGGTGGCACGGGACCAGGCATTGTCGATGCGGATCTCCGCCGAGGTGGCACTGGCGCCCGCCGCCAGCATCAATACCAGAAGCGCAACCATGCCCTGCCTGTAGGAGCGAGCCCCGCTCGCGATACTTCCGGACCGACTATGCGAGGGGTATCCGTGGTGATCGCGAGCGGGGCACGCTCCTACGTTGTAAGGGTGCCTGTGGTGATCGCGAGCAGGGCTCGCTCCTACGGTGGTGTTCAGCAGTGATGACATCGTTCAAGCTCCAAAACGCCAGTCCGGCGGCTGCCGGCAGGTCTGTTCAAACTGTGTCGCCTCCATGGGGCGGGCGAACCAGAACCCCTGGGCCAGCTCGCAGCCCAGCCCCAGCAGGGTCCGTGCCTGATCCGGGGTCTCAATGCCTTCCGCGACCACGGCGCATCCGAAATTATGGGCCATGGCGATGACCGTGCGCACCAGGTTCTGGTCCTGCTGGTGT
>JBNJDI010000133.1:0-4894 GCA_051744725.1 Pseudomonadota bacterium
AGGAGCGAGCCCCGCTCGCGATCGTCAACGCGGCAATAAACCTCTACGCTGTATCGCTTGCAGGGCAAGCGCCTACACCATCAGTCCATGATGAAATGGGCGCGGGCCGTGGCGATGGGCTTGCGCCGGGATTGCTGCCAGGCGGTCACGATCACGTTCGCGACCCGGTTGCCCTGGCGGGTCAGGTGGCACTCGCAGAAGGTATCCCGGTCCAGCCCCGCGCGCAGGTAATCCAGGGAAAAGTCCACGATCCGCGGCAGCCGCGGCGTCTCCTGGGACATCATGAGCGAGATCATGGCGGCCATCTCCAGGAAGCCACCGATCACGCCACCATGGATGGCGGGCAGGATGGGGTTGCCGAGGTTGTCATCACGGCGCGGCAGGCGGAACACCACCTCCTCGCCGAAGGTCTCGCACTCCATGCCCAGGGTGCGGGCATAGGGGACAGCCCGGATCAGGGCCTGGTAGTCGCCGGCCTGCAGGGCACTGCGCATCTCGCCGGACAGGCTCATTCGTCATCCCCTCCCGTGATCAGGTCGCGGTAGGCCTTGGGCGTGGCTTCAGAGCCGATCCGCATGAAGGTTCCAACACAATGGGCAATGGTCTGTTCCGGATCCTCCTGGAAGGTCTCACAGCGGGTAAAGACAATATTGCTGGTTACCCGATAGGCCCGCGCCCGCGCGTACACCGGATGCCCCGGCTCAGCCGCCCGCATGTAGTCCACCCGCAGATCGAGCGTGGGGCAGAGCTCGAATTCCGGCAGCGCGCAGATCACCACCGTGCCCGAGGCGGTGTCCATCAGCGTGGTGATGGCGCCGCCATGGATCACGCCCGTCTCCGGATTGCCCACAATGGCATCCGAATAGGGCAGTTCAACGACCAGCTCATTCTCGGTAGCGGACAGGGCCCGAATGCCCAGATGCTGGCAATGGCGCAGGGTGCCGATAAAGCGCGAGACCCGGCCAAAGAGAATTTCATCATTCATGGCGGCTTTGCAATCTGCAGTGAATCCGGCGCACTATAACGAAAACAAGGCCCCATTCACAGACGAGGTAACCCGACCCATGCGGCGTCTGAACCACCCCCGCGCCCTTCTGGCCCTGATTCTCACGGCACTTGTTACTACCGGCTGCGGCGTCAACCCGGTCACCGGTGAAAGCGAACTGCGCTTGGTCTCTGAGTCCGATGAACTGCAGATCGGCCGCCAGCAGTACCAGCCCACTATCCAGACCCAGGGCGGGCTCTACTACCGCGACGAGAAACTGAACAACTACGTCTCCGACGTGGGCCAGTCCCTGGCGAAAGTCAGCGACCGCCCTGACCTGCCCTACGAGTTCACCGTCATCAACAGCGGCGTGCCCAACGCCTGGGCCCTGCCGGGTGGCAAGATCGCCATCAACCGGGGTCTGCTCACGGAGCTTGATAACGAGGCCCAGCTGGCAGCGGTCATGGGGCATGAGATCGTGCACGCAGCGGCCCGACACAGTGCCCAGCGCATGCAGCGCGGCACCCTCATCAACCTTGGGATGGCCGGAATAGGCCTGGGCCTGGCGCTGAAGGGCAATGAATACGCCGGGCTGATCATGGGCGGTGCCGCCCTGGGCTCGCAGCTGATCATGGCGCAGTACAGCCGCAGCCACGAACTGGAATCCGACCGCTACGGCATGCAGTACATGGCCGAGGCCGGCTACAACCCGGAAGCCGCCGTCCAGCTCCAGGAAGTCTTCGTGCGCCTGTCGGAGAATGAGCAGAGCAGCTTCGTCACCGGACTGTTCCGCTCCCATCCCCCTTCCCAGGAGCGGGTGGAGGCCAACCGCCGGATTGCGGATGAACTGGGGCGCGACGGCACCTTGGGGCAGGAACGCTATCAGCGCATGATGGCCGGTCTGCGCGAGGATGCGGACGCCTACGAGGCCTACGACCGCGCCCGCAAGGCCGCTGGCGAAAAGGAGTACGAAAAGGCGCTGGCGCTGCTGGAACAGGCCATCGAACAGGTTCCCGATGAGGCCGCGTTCCGGGAACTGCGTGCCGACATCCGGATGCAGGAGGGGCAGACCGAGTCCGCACTGGCGGACTACAACCGGGCGGTGGAGCTCTACCCGGAAATGTTCAGTTACCGCATCGGGCGAGGGCTGGCTCACGAGGAGCTGGAGAACTTCGATGCCGCGGAGAAGGACTTCAAGGCTTCACTGGAGGTGGTGCCCACCAGCATCGCCTACCTTGGGCTCGGCGACGCGGTTTCCGGCCAGGGGCGTACCAGCGAGGCCCGCCAGTACTACCAGAAGGCCGCCCAGGGCGAAGGCAGGATTGGCGACATTGCCCGCCAGAGGCTGGAGTCACTGAACGGCGGCTAGCGCTGCGCGTACCCGTTCGGCCGTGGTTCCCGGAGCCTGCTGCATAAAGCAGTGCCCCCCGGACAGTGTCTCCGCAGTCACATTCCCGTTGCATGCGACCCATCGTGCCACGGAGTCGCGCACGAAATCGTAGGTGCTCTCGCCATGGATCACGTGGCTGGGGGTGCGCAGCCGCTTCATGGCCCGCCACAGCCCTCCTGGGTAGCCGGCAAAAATCGCCGCCTCCAGCTCCGGCGGACACCGCAGCACTACCTGTCCATCCCGCTCCTCCAGCGCGTGGTCCACATAGGCCTGGAGCGCTTCCGGGGTCCAGCCCCGGAACATGCCCCGCCCTTCCAGGCTTTCCAGAGCCGTGGCACGATCCGGCCATTCACGCCGGCGCTGCCGCGTCTTCTTCGAGAAGCCATTGTTCTGCCAGAGTCCGAGCCAGGTGCCAAGGCGCATCACCCACAGCATCCGTCGGGAGAAGATGATCGGATCCAGCAGGACGGCACGGTCAAACAGGCCCGGGTCCCGCTCCATCATCAGCAGGCTCATGATGCCGCCGAAACTGTGGCCCATGGCGTACTGGCGCTGCCCTTTCCAGAGGGGCGCGAAAGCCCGCCAGGTTTCCTCGCACAGCTCCGAGGTCCGGTTCCAGCCCAGGAAATCGCCATTGGCCTCACTGGCGCCATGGCCCTGGACGTCACTCAGGAAGAGATCGTAGTCTTCGGCCAGAAGCGCCAGCAACGGCAGGTAGACCAGGCTGTTGTAGCCATTGCCGTGGATGAAATGCACCACCGGCCGGCCACTGGGTTGTGAATGCCAGCCAGTGACAAGGTGGCCCGCGGACGTGCGGCGCTCCCAGTACTGCAACCCGGGAATCGGGGCGGGTGCCGTTTGTGCCAATGCCTGTTCCTCCCGTTCTGGATAACCTGCCACCCTGTCATCGATTCCGGCGCTGTGATACAAAAGGCGTCGGACAATTCAGGTGGGCTGCACACGGTGGCGTAGCCTACCACGTTCAACCCGTAACCGCTCTCTACTCAGGGAATCGACCACAATGATTCGAGAACGTTTGAGACCCCTGGCGTCGCAGGCCAAACGCGCCTATGTCCAGCTGATGCTGGACGTCGTCGGCCGTTCACTGGAAGCCATCAGCGAGGTGGACGACCAGGTACGCAACGAAGTAACCGTGCTGCCTGACGGCTTCCTTTTCTCGATGCAGGTCATGCCGAAAGGGCCTGCGCTGTTCATTCGCAAGCAGCGCGACGGCAGTCTGCAGTATCTTGGCGCCAGCGTTGCGCAGCGTCCGGATCTGAGCATCCAGTTCAAGCACCTGCACCACGCCTTCCTGGTGCTGTCGTTCCAGGAAAAGACCGCCCAGTCCTTCGCCAATGACCGCATGCTGGTGGATGGCGACCTGGGCTATGCGGTACGCATGACGCGTGTGCTCAACCGCCTTGAAACCTTCATTCTGCCGCGGCTGGTGGCATCGCGCGCGGTCAAGGAATACCCGGATAATCTGGGCCTGCCGGAAAAAGTCTTCAGCGCGGCCCGGATCTATCTGAAAGTGGCAATGAATTTTGTGGACACGGTGAGGTCATCATGAGCTATTACGAATTCTTCTGTCCGGTCAAGGTCATCGCCGGCCAGGCAGCACTGGAACATCTGCCCTACGAGTTCAGTTCGCGCGCGGTTGAACGCCCCATGGTCGTCACCGACAAGGGCGTGCGCAACGCCGGGTTGCTGGACAAGGTCCTTTCGGCCTGTGAGGAAGGCGGTATGGACATCACCGTCATCTATGACGACGTGCCCGCGGACTCCTCCAAGCAGACCGTCAAGGCGATCGCGAAGGAATACCGCAAGCAGAAGTGCGACGGCATTCTCGCCATCGGCGGCGGCTCCCCCATCGATACCGCCAAGGCGGTCAACATCCTGGTATCCGAGGGCGGTGACGACATTGCCCAGTACGCCGGCTCCGGTGTGCTCAAGCGCCCGCTGAAGCCCTTCTTCGTGATCCCGACCACCGCCGGCACCGGTTCCGAGGTCACCAATGTGGCCGTGATTGCGGATACCGAGAAAGAGGTCAAGCTGCCCTTCGCCTCCGGCTTCATGCTGCCGGACGCAGCGGTCATCGATCCGCGCATGACGCTCACACTGCCGCCCCAGATCACCGCGGCCACGGGCATGGACGCCATGACCCACTCGGTGGAGGCCTTCACCTGCCTGGCCAAGAATCCGCTGAGCGACGCCTACGCGGCAGCGGCCATCAAGAAGATCAGCAACAACCTGCTCAAGGTAATGGAAAAGCCGGACGACGCCGAACGGCGTCTGGAACTGGCCCAGGCCTCCACCATGGCGGGGATCGCGTTCTCCAACTCCATGGTGGGCCTGGTCCACGCACTGGGCCATTCACTGGGCGCGGCCTGCCACCTGCCCCACGGGCTGTGCATGAGCCTGTTCCTGCCCTATGTGCTGGAATACAACCTGGAGGAGATCCGCGAGCCGCTGAGCGAACTGCTGCTGCACCTGGCCGGGCCCGAGATCTACGCCATGAC
>JBNJDI010000134.1:0-4752 GCA_051744725.1 Pseudomonadota bacterium
AATGAGGATGAAGGCGGCATTGATGAGGGCCCCCAGGACCCCGGCAATGGCAAAGAGCCGGCTGGCCCGGATACGGTCCGCAAGGCCGCTGATGGCGATGATCAGTGTGCCCGACACAAAGCCGGCCTGCACGGCCATGGTCAGGATCCCGAGCTCACTTTCACTGAGCCCCACGGACTCCGCCAGTGCCCGGGCAACGCTGTTGACGCTGAACCACAGGGAAGTGCCGAACAGCTGGGCGATGACGATGACGGCGAGTGGGGTGCGGGTGAGCAGGGAGCGGAGCATGAGTGTCAGGGCCTTTGCCGGATAGCGGACTACATGCTCCAAAGGGTAGCTGGTGTTGGGGGAGAGTTCATTGTGATGGCGTGGAGGGTGCTGGACGAGGGAGGGATTATTCGGCGCTGGCGCGCCTCACCCCCTTCGGGGGCCGCCTTCGCGTTGCGAAGGCGTTCCTCAGCCTGCCGGGGGGCAGGCTTCGGTCGAACCCGTGAGGGTTCTCACCCGCCCGCTTAGCCATTACCAGAACCCACCTTTGGTGGGCTCTGGTAATGGCGGAGAGGGAGGGATTCGAACCCTCGGACCGCTTACACGGTCGCCGGTTTTCGAGACCGGTGCAATCGTCCACTCTGCCACCTCTCCGCAGCGGACAGCGCGCATTCTAACGGCTCGACCGGCCGCCGAAAAGCCAGACTTTTCCCCCTGTAGGAGCGGCCCCCGGCCGCGATCCTTTCTGTGTCAGGTGTGGGAAAAGGACCCCATTCGGTGGAGGGCAACCCTGGAAGATGTTAAAAATAGGCCCTTTAAATCCTGGACCGAGGAGTATCTGAACCATGTCAAAGCAGATCCCGATCGTTGATCCCGAAGGACTTCTGGAATATTCCGTCGTGTTCAACGACCGTTCCCTGAATCATATGAGCAAGGAATTTCAGGGGGTTATGAATGACATTTCAGGTACTCTGAAAAGCGTCTACAACGCCAGCGCCAGCATCGTCGTACCCGGCGGCGGCAGCTATGGCATGGAGGCGGTGGCGCGCCAGTTCGCCAATGACGCCCGCTGCCTGATTGTGCGCAACGGCTGGTTCAGTTATCGCTGGAGCCAGATCCTGGATGCAGGGCGCATTGCCTCGGAAACCACCGTGCACAAAGCTCGCCAGCTGGAGCCGGGCAGTCAGGTTCCGTTCCGGCCGGCGCCCGTGGAGGAGGTGGTTGCTTCCATTCGGGAGCAGAAACCCGGGGTGGTGTTCGCGCCTCACGTGGAGACAGCGGCCGGCATGCGGCTGCCCGAGGATTACCTGAAGCAGGTCGCGGGGGCGGCGCATGAGGTCGGTGCGATCTTTGTGCTCGACTGTGTGGCCTCGGGCGCGCTCTGGGTCGACATGAAGGCCATCGGGGTGGACGTACTTATCAGCGCGCCCCAGAAGGGCTGGAGCGCCTCGCCGTGTGCGGCCCTGGTGATGCTCAGCGACAGGGGACTGGAACGGCTGGAGGCGACCACCAGCAGCAGCTTTGCCTGCGACCTGAAGAAATGGCACCAGATCATGCAGGCGTACGAGGGCGGTGGCCATGCCTATCACGCCACCATGCCCACGGACGCGCTCAAGGATTTCCGGGACGCCATGAACGAGACCGTCAACGATGGGCTGGACATCACACGTGAGCGTCAGGAGGAACTCGGGCGCCGTGTCCGCGCGCTCTTCGCCGAGCGCGGCTTCGTGAGTGTCGCCGCCGAAGGCTTCGAGGCGCCGGGTGTCGTCGTTCTGTATACGGAACGTGATGACCTGCACAAGGGCAGCGGGTTCATCCAGCAGGGCCTGCAGACGGCAGCCGGTGTGCCGCTGGCCTGCGACGAGCCCGAGGATTACAAGACCTTCCGGATCGGCCTGTTCGGGCTCGACAAGCTGCGCAACATTGACCGGACGGTCGACTGGCTCGGCGAAGCGCTTGACGGACTTGGTGTCTGACGCACGGGCATGATCGACGCCTTACTGCCGGCAGCGCTGGATCCGCTGATCGCGGGCCTGCTGCTGGCTGCCTCCCTGGTCACCTCCATGATCACGGCGGCCCTGGGGGCCGGCGGTGGCGTGCTGCTACTGGCGCTGATGGCCCTGTGGTTGCCGCCGGTGGCCATCATACCGGTGCATGGACTGGTTCAGCTGGGCTCCAATACCGGACGTTTCGCCATGACCTGGCGCCGGGCGGACTGGGGCGCTCTGGCCGCTTTCGCCCCCGGCGTCATCCTCGGTATGGGCGCCGGCGCCCTGGTGCTGGTGCGGCTGCCGGAACAGGTCTGGCAGGTCACCATTGCCGGCTTCATCCTCTTCCTGTGCTGGGGGCCATCACTCCCCGCTGCTGCCCTTGGGCGCATGGGCATAATGCTGGCCTCAACGGTGACCAGTTTCATCACACTGTTCGTGGGCGCTACAGGGCCACTTGTGGCCGCCTTCATCAAGCAGCTCCATGAGGACCGCTTCCGCACCATCGCGACCTTTTCCGGCGCCATGACGATGCAGCACCTGCCCAAGGCGCTGGTGTTCGGGGCGGCCGGATTCCACTTTCCGGAGTGGCTGCCCTGGGTAGGAGGGATGATCGCCTGCGGCCTGGTGGGTACCCGCCTGGGTCTGCACCTGGTCCACCGCATGGGCGATCACACCTTCCAGCGACTGTTCAGCGTCATCCTGACGCTGCTGGCACTGCGCCTGCTGTGGCAGGCGCTGGCCTCCTGATTACTTCCAGATTTCCCCGTCCACACGATCCTGGAGTTCCGGATAGTCACTGAGCTGGAAGTGGGGTATCCGCCCCTGCTTCCGCTGGGCGAGATAGTCCCTGGTCAGCTTCACCACGGTGCCCGAGAGGAAGACGATGGCGATGAGGTTCACCGTGGCCATCAGGCCCATGGAGGCGTCCGCCGTGTTGAATACAGTGATCACCGCCTGGTAGCCACCCCAGATCACCATCGCCAGTGCTGCACCGCGCAGGGCGTAGAGCCAGGCGCGTGACTGGGCGCCCAGGTACACCAGCGCGTTCTCAGCGTAGGAGTAGTTGGCGACAATGGAGGTGAATGCGAAGAACATGATGGCGATGGCGATGAATTCACCGCCCAGATCACCGAGATGACTCTCCATGGCAACCTGGGTGAGCTCCGCCCCGGTGACATCAGCGCCGCCTTCCATAACCCCCGAAAGCAGGATCATGACCGCGGTGGCGGTGCAGATCACGATTGTGTCCACAAAGACCGCAAAACCCTGGATCAGCCCCTGGGACGAGGGGTGGTGAGGAACCGGTGTGGCGGTGGCGGCAATGTTCGGCGCCGAGCCCATGCCGGCTTCATTGGAGAACAGGCCACGCTTGATGCCGTTGAGCATGGCGGCGGTGATGGAGCCGGCCGCGCCGCCGGCGGCTTCGCCGAAGCCGAAGGCGTTCTGGACGATGCCCGCCAGGATGCCGGGCACCTCGGAGATGTTGATGATCATGATCCCTATGGCCAGGAGAACGTAGAGGCCGGCCATAATGGGCACGATCAGCTCGGCGAAGCGGGCGATTGAGCGCAGTCCGCCGAAGATCACCAGGCCAGCGACCACAGCTACAATGATGCCGACCAGACCCTGGTTGATCCCGAAGGCACCCTCAACCGCCGTGGCGATGGCATTGGACTGCACGGCATTGAACACCAGCCCGAAGGACAGGATCAGGCAGAGCGCGAAGATCACGCCGGCCCAGGGTGCATTCAGGCCACGGGCCATGTAGAACGCCGGGCCGCCACGGTACTGGCCCTGGTCGTCCCGGACCTTGTAGAGCTGGGCGAGGGTGCTTTCGGCATAGCCTGTGGCCATGCCCACCAGCGCCACCATCCACATCCAGAAAATAGCGCCGGCACCGCCCAGGTAGAGCGCCACCGCGACACCGGCCAGGTTGCCTGTGCCCACGCGCGAGGCAAGACTCGTACAGACAGCCTGGAAGGGTGATATGCCGGACTTGTCGCTCTGGCGGGAGCCGCGGATGGCGCGGATCATCTCGCCGAAATTGACGAACTGCAGGAAGCCGAGGCGGATGGTGAAGAACACCCCCACGCCCAGCAGCCCGTAGACAAGAATGTAGTTCCAGAAAATGGTATTCAGAAAGCCGACGGCGGATTCCAGCAAGACGGGGCCTCGTGCAGGTGGTTGGTCAGGTGGTACTTTGAAGGTTTACCGCGAAACCATACCAGCTGAGCAGCCCTCTTATGAATGACAAGAACAAGGAAACGATCAGTCCGACACTGGACCGCCAGCGTGAGATCTATCTCAATGGACTCAGCGGTGACCACCCGACGGTCCCCGTGGATTACGACGAACTGGAGGTGCGTGCCGGGCGGGCGCTTGCCCCGGAGGCGTTTGCCTACATCGCGGGTGGTGCCGGGCACGAACACACCATGGACAGTAACCGCGAGGCATTCCGCCAGCGTCGAATCCTGCCGCGCATGCTCAATGATGTCTCCGAGCGTGATACCAGCGTGACCCTTTTCGGCCGACGCCTTCCCAGTCCGTTCCTCCTGAGCCCCATCGGTGTGATGGAAATGGTGGATCCGAGAGGCGATGAGCTGGTGGGCCGGGCCGCCGCCTCGCAAGGTGTGCCCATGATCTTCTCCAACCAGGCCTCCCAGCCCATGGAGCGCGTTGCCGACGCCATGGGCGATGGGCCGCGCTGGTTCCAGCTCTACTGGAGTAAGTCCGATGATCTGGTGAAAAGCCTGGTAACCCGGGCCGAGGAAGC
>JBNJDI010000135.1:0-4750 GCA_051744725.1 Pseudomonadota bacterium
GGCCTGGCCATCCAGATCGCTAACGGCAAGGGGCTTCTGCCACGGCTGCAGTGGATAGAGGCGCAGGAGAACATCCCGGACAGCGCGGAGGCGCGGGCCGGGATGGCAATGGCGGAATTCGGGGAGAAGATCCAGACATAAAAAACCCGGCACAGGGCCGGGTTTTGTATTGGCGGAGAGGGAGGGATTCGAACCCTCGGTACGCAGTACGTACACGCGCTTTCCAGGCGCGCTCCTTCGACCACTCGGACACCTCTCCTTTGATCGATACGCGTGGGGGCTGTGGGGCCCGCCGCGTTTGATGGGCGCAGACTGTACGCAAAACGCGGCGCGAACGCAACACTCACTTGGCGCGGTAGATGATTCCCGGCCGGCACTGGACCATTTCGTAATACTGATTGAGCCCGTTGAGCGACTCGGAAGCGCCCAGGATCAGGTAACCGCCGCGCTTCAGAACGCCGTGGGTGCGTTTCAGAATGTCCTCCTTGAGATCGCCGGAGAAATAGATCAGCACGTTCCGGCAGAAGACGATATCGAACTTGCCGAAATTGAACCGTTCCAGCAGGTTGTGTTCGCGGAAGGTCACCATGTCACGGATCTCTTTCCGGACCTGCCAGCTCCCGGAAGGAAGCTGGGTGAAGTAATGCTTCTGGCGATCCGCGGAAAGCCCTCTTCCCAGGGCCAGCAGTTCGTAGATCCCATCCTTGGCCGCATCCACCACGGGTTTGGACACATCCGTGGCGATGATCTCGACGGGGCGCCGCAGGCGGCCGGGGTTACGGCGCCGGTACTCGTCGATCACCATGGCGATGGAATACGGCTCCTGCCCGGTTGAGCAGGCCGCCGACCAGATGCGCAGGGGCTGGCTGCTGTTTTCCGCGGCCATCTCCGCCAGAAGCCGCTCCTCGAGAATGCGGAACGGATGGGTATCCCGGAACCACAGCGTCTCGTTGGTGGTCATGGCATCAATCACGGTCTCACGCAGTTCGCTGCGTGGCTGCTTACGCAACTGCTGAACCAGCTCACCGAGACTGTTGAGCCGGTTTTCCGTCATGATCCGCCGCAAGCGGCTTTTAACCAGGTACTGCTTGTTCTCGCCAAGCAGAATGCCGGAAGCATCCTGCAGGAATTCCTTGAAGGCGCGATAGTCCTCCTGGCTGATCTCGGAACTCATCGGTGTCTGCGTCTCCGTCAGGACGGCATGTGGTGTTGCTGGTCCATGACTGCCATGACCCGCTCGGCAAGCTCGTTGGGATTGAACTTGGCCATGAATTCATCAGCACCGACCCTCTGGACCATGGCCTGATTGAAAACACCACTGAGCGAGGAATGCAGCATGATGTACAGGGAGGCCAGCGCCGGATTGTTCTTGCAGTGTGTCACCAGCGTGTAGCCATCCATTTCCGGCATTTCCACATCAGAAATCATCAATGCGAGATGATCGTGGATTGCGCTGCCGTCCGCAACCAGGGACTCCAGGTACTGAAGCGCCTCCCTGCCGTCATTGCAGATGACGACCTCAAGCCCGACCGCTTCCATACAACGTTTGATCTGCCCTCTCGCCACGGACGAGTCGTCCACCACCAGCACGCGCATTGCGCCATCACCACCGGTATCCAGCGTCGACTGGAAGGATTCGCTTACGCTGTCCTCAATGGGCGACACCTCCGCCAGGATCTTCTCCACATCGAGAATCTCAACCAGCTTCTCCTCCAGCTCTGTCACGGCAGTGAGGTAGTCCGCCCGGGCCCGTTTGGGCGGCGGGTGCACATCCTCCCAGTTGAGATTGACGATCCGTTCCACCCGGCGCACCAGAAATCCCTGGGTCTTGCGGTTGTATTCCGAAACGATCACCAGTGACTCCGACAGCTCCTCGTCCGGAATCGGCTGTCTGCCGATAGCCATACCGGTATCAATGATCGGAACCGTCTCACCCCGCACGTGAGAGACGCCCCTCACCACAGGGTGGCTGTGCGGGATTGCCGTCAGCCCCGGACAGGGGAGCACTTCACGTACCTTGAACACGTTGATGCCGTAGAACTGGCCTCCCCTGAGCTGGAACAGCAGCAGTTCAAGCCGGTTCTGCCCCACCATCTGGGTACGCTGATTCACATTGTCGAGTAGTCCCGCCATAGTCCTGCCCATTCTGATGAGCCGGCATGATTGTTGCAATCCCTTCGTCAGAATGCCAACAACGTCCGGCCGGTGCCGGATTTCCGCCGGTATGGGTTGTGCCGCTCCTGACACAGGTCGAGCGCGGCACCGATTACCCGCAAGGATAGGACATTTTGACCACCATGCGCATCGCAAACGTCAATCCACTGCCGGTTTTCCGTCGTGTTCTTCTGGCAGTACTGCTGCTTCCCGGGGTAGCAGCTGCCTCCGAAGCGGAACAGAGCACCGCTGAACGCATCACCGAAGCGGCGGACCGTTTCCTGGAATCCTTCAGCGAGGAACAGTCCCAGGACGGGCGTGAGGTTGAATATGAAATCGGCAGCGTGGACAACCGGCTCTCCCTGAACCGCTGCCCACAGGCGCTGGAGGTTGAGTTCGCCGGCGACCCGGAGCGTTCCACACGGAGCACCCTGCTGGTCAGCTGTGAGGGGGATCGCCCCTGGCGGATTTTTCTCAGCGCCACGGTGCGCATCCAGGTGGACGGCTGGGTTGCGGACCGCCCCATTGGCCGCGGAGAGCGCCTGAGCCAGGACATGCTGCGTTCCAGCGAGGTGGTCCTCAACGAACAGCGCCGCAGCGGATTCCGGGATCCGGAGCACATGATCGGCATGCAGGCCAGGCGCACCATCCGCGCCGGCACCGCCATCACGCCCCGCATGCTGGAAAAACCACTGGCGGTGGAACGTGGTGACCGCGTGGTCATCTCCGCCGGCAGCGATGTGTTCTCCATCTCCACCCGGGGCAAGGCGGAGCGCAGTGGCCGCGTGGGGGAACAGATTCCAGTGGTCAACGAAAACTCGGGGCGCCGGGTACGGGGTCGGATCACCGAGCCCGGGCGCGTCGCCATCAACTGAGCGCAAGCGGCAGGATCATGCCGATCAGCGGCAGCCCGCTGCCTGCTGATGAAAAAATTGCCAAGCAAAGCTAAAGTCTGCGGCCACGCTGCCGTTACAATGTACAGAGAATCCGGATCCGAACGGGGTGAAAGCCATGGCAATCGACTTCAATGGGGCCAACAACAACGCCCTCAACACCCAGAAACAGACGCTGCGGCAGCGCGATGATGCCCAGGGGCAGAAGACGCCACAGCAGCCCGCCGAAGGCGGCTCAGAGGCGCGTGAGAGCACGCGCGTGGACCTCAGCCCTGACGCGCGCAACATCAAGGCTGCTGAGCAGACGCTCCAGCAACAGCCGGAAGTGGACGACGCCAAGGTGTCGCGCATCCGCGAAGCGCTTGAGGACGGCTCCTACTCAGTCGATGCCGAAAAACTGGCCCAGAAAATGCTTGATGTGGATGACAGCATTTTCGGGTAAAACGCCATGACTGACCGCAAGACAACGTTCGAAACGCTGGATCAACTGCTGAAGAAGGACGAGGCCAACCTCACCCGGCTGGCCGAAGTACTGGAGCAGGAACACCAGGCCCTGGCCGGCAACGACATGCAACAGCTGGAACAGGCGACCAGTGAGAAGAACGAACTGCTCGATGCACTCAGGGAGCGGGCGAAACAGAAAATCCGCCTTCTTGCCCAGATCGGCTACCGGCCGGACAGCGGCCAGGCCATCAGCGATTACCTCCGCGAGCAGGTTGGCGCCGACTCACTCCTGATGCAGCGCTGGGAAGCCGCCCAGAAGCAGCTCAACGAATGCCAGCATCGCAATGCCGTCAATGGCCGGATTCTTGGCCACCTTCAGCGCCGCATATCGCGTATCTCGGACATCATCCGGGGGGCGGATCAGCAGCAGGCACTCTACGGCAGCAGCGGCGAATCCCACAGCCTCACCCACAGCCAGGTATTCGCCAGCGCCTGATTACGGCGCCGGTTCAGCGGGACCGGATGGTCAGGCTGGAGTCACTGGAGAAGCGGATATCCCTCATGGTGATATTCCCCATGGAACGGGAAGCCGGAGCGCCATCCACGCGAATGCCCTCCATGCGGATTTCCCGGATACGCTCCGGCATGGCAAGGCTCACACCGCCCTGCTGGCCAATGGCGAATCCGGGACCTTCCGGCCCGAACTCCACACCGGTGACCGTAACGTCCGCATCCAGAAAATTCATTGCCGGCAGGAACGTGCGCGCCGTGAATTCCAGAGCATCCAGAGCCTGGTCTTCAGCCTCCTGATCGGGCTCCGGAATCCCGGACAGCTCAACGGCGCCCGCCGGCAAGGCCTCGCTCCCCTGCGCGACAACACGCCCCATCTCGCCCTCACTGAGCGGCTGCATACCGGCGCTATCCACGCCCACCTGCTGGCCGCTGGTCTGCGGCGCCTTGGTGGGGAGTGCTGGGGTGGGCGATGCCAGAGCAGCCACCGGCTGCAGGGGTGTAACCACCATGGCGGTCAGGGCTGCTGCATAACGGTACCGGTTCTGGTGGCGCAGCGTGCGCTGCAGCTCCCGCTCGGAAACCCAGCCTGCACGCAGGAGAATCGCACCCAGCCTCTCGCCGGACTCGCGCTGTTCCTCCAGCGCCACCTGGAGCTGGTAGTCCGAGATGTAGCCACGATTGACCAGGAGCCGGCCAAGACGGCTTTTCTCAAGCTGCTGGGAGTTGGGCGTTGCCATGGATGCCAC
>JBNJDI010000136.1:0-4745 GCA_051744725.1 Pseudomonadota bacterium
CTGGGTCAATCACCCCTTGCCCGAAAGCTTCCGGCGTAAGACCATCTGTGTATGGCAGATTGCCAGCCTTGTGATCGTCCTGGTGCCGGTCACGCCGTCCTGGCTTGCGGTCTGGATACTGGCGCCGGCACTGGTGCTGCTGGCGTACTCATTCACCGTGGATCTGGCCTGGCTCTACCGGGCGGGAGGACAGCATGAAACGCACAGGCACGGCACTGAAACATAACGCACTCGCGGCGGCCATCCTCGCTGGGGGAATGGCAACCAGCGGCACTGCGGTTGCGGAGCCGCAAGAGTACACCATCGATGATGAGCACTTCACCATGACCTTCAAGGTCATGCACATCGGCTATGCCCGGGTGATCGGGATGTTCCGCGAGGTGGAGGGGCAGTTCGTCTATGATCCCGAGAAACAGACGGTAAGCGACGGCGAGGTTGTTTTCCAGGCCGACAGCGTTTTCACCAACCACGAGGAGCGGGACGAGCATCTGCGGGGCGAGGACTTCCTGAATGTATCCGAGTACCCGGAGATCCGCTTCGAGGTCACGGGTTTTGAGATGACCGGGGAATCCACCGGGAAACTGACCGGGGACCTGTCGATGCTGGGCGAGACCAACCCGGTGACGCTGGATGTGGTGCTGAACAAGGCGGCAGAGTACCCCATCGGACACGGCGACTATACCCTGGGGCTGTCAGCGCACGCTGAGATTGAGCGCAGTGACTGGGGCATGACCTATGGGATTGCGGACGACCTGGTGGGGGATGAGGTCCGGCTGCAGTTCGAGTTCGAGGCCAACCGCGACGATGGCGGGTGGTTCTGAGGGCCGCATTCGCGGCCCCCGGATCCTGTCAGGCAACTCTCACCAGACGCCCGTTTGCGGAGGAGGACGCCGGCGGCTGGGCGACCTCCTGATCCGCGCCCCGGCTGAACACGTGGTAGGCCTCCGGAGCGTGGGTATCCAGGGCGGTGCCGACGTAGCCGAAATCATTCCCGATGGGCTGCCCCGAGGCGATGACCCGGAAGTCCACTTTCGTCTCGGGTGTTCCCGCCTTCAGGGGCACCTCCACCCACAGGTGAACCCGCCTCTCGGCGGGGATGTACTCGGTGCGCACAACCCGGAAGCCGTGGGTCAGTGTCAGGGAGGTATCGTTGCCTGAGGCATCGAGGCGGTACTTGAGGATGGTTTTCATGGCCGGTCTCCTCTGTTGGTGACAGCCTCAGTATCCCTT
This sequence comes from Pseudomonadota bacterium, assembly GCA_051744725.1. GTDB lineage: Bacteria > Pseudomonadota > Gammaproteobacteria > Pseudomonadales > Oleiphilaceae > Halospina. The sequence goes on from JBNJDI010000136.1 coordinate 1,231, forward strand.
CCTGATTGGATCGAATGAATAAGGTTTTCTGAGTTTTTGTGACGAAAAAATCTGATGATCAGCTGCCCGAGCAGATGGCCTGTATTCCCGGGTGACGCATCCCTTCCACGCCATAGAGGGCATAGATCTGGTCGCGGACGGTCTCAATGCTCGCAATCTCCTCGACCTGGTACTGGCGGCAGACTTCCTCGCGGATCAGTGTCGGGGCGGCGAATACGCCGAGTCCGGCACGGCCGAACACCTTGATCAGGGCACTGTCATCAATTTCCGCGGCTTCCCGCACGCGGATGCCCTGGTCGCGGAACCACTGCATGAGCTGCTGGTAGTAGGGCGCATCCAGGGCGCTGGCGAGAAACGGAAAACCGTCCAGGCTGGCGGGGAATCCGGGCGCCAGACGCTGCGCCAGTGACGGTTCCGCAAACAGGCTGATGGCGGACTGGCTGAGGGGATTCAGATACCAGCGGAAATCCTCGTCCCCCGTCGGTGGCCTGTCGGTGATCACCACATCCAGATCATGGCGGGCCAGGGCACTGGTGAGGTCCTCCGGCGCCCCCGTGCGGCATCTGAGGGTGACAGGCGTGGTGGTTTCCAGCGCCGGTGCGATCACCCGGTAGGCAAACAGCTTGTGGATTGAGGCCACGATACCAACCCGCAGCTTACGTGCCGGTGCGGCATCCGCCGCGTCCAGCCATGCTTCCAGTTCCTCGGCGGTGCGGAACATCGGGTCGGCATACTGGAAGACGGTGCGCCCGGCGTCCGTCATGACCAGGCGGCGGCCCCGGCGCTCAAAAAGGCGCGTTCCAAGGTCCGCCTCGAAGGTACTGACCTGGCTGCTCAGTGTCTGTGGCGCAAGATCCAGCGCCTCGGCGGCCCGCGCGATTGAGCCCTCCCGGGCCACCACCCAGAAGTGGTGCAGATGACGGTAATTCAGCCGGCGGCTCACGTCCGATCCTCCTTCAGGTTGGCAGGACACCGGGTCCCTTATACAGTTAGGCGGTCCCTGAGTGAAAGGTCTTCTTTTGGTCCCGATCATCCATCACCCCTGCTACAGCTTCCCGTTCCCGGGGTCGCACCGCTTTCCCATGAGCAAGTTCGGCCTGCTCATGGCGCATCTCAGCGAAACCGGGATCGCCACCGCGGCCAATCGCTTCCGGCCAGGGCGGTGCCGTGACGACTGGCTGCACGCGGTGCACTGCCCGGATTACATCGAGCGATTCCGTAACAACGGGCTGACTCACCGGGAACTCAAGCGGGTGAACCTGCCCTGGAGCGAAGGGCTGGTCCGTCGCACACTGACGTCACCGGCAGGCACGGTCCTGGCGGCGCAACTGGCCCTGCATTACGGTGTCGCCTGCCATCAGGCCGGTGGAACCCATCACGCCCAGTACGATGTCGCGGCTGGCTTCTGCATTATCAATGATTTGGCCGTGGCATCCCATGTGCTGCTTGAACGCAATCGATTGGCGCGGATCCTGATCTTTGACTGCGATGTGCATCAGGGTGACGGCACGGCGCGCCTGCTGGCGGATGAACCCCGTGCCATCACCTGTTCCATTCACTGTGGCAGGAATTTTCCCTTCACCAAGGCACTGAGCGACGTGGATGTGGCCCTGCCGGATGGACTTGGGGACGATGATTACCTGAGCGAGGTCTCCGACTGTCTGCACGCGCAGCTGGACCGGTGGCAGCCCGACCTGGTGCTTTATGCGGCAGGGGTGGATGTCTATGCCGGGGACCCACTGGGGCGCCTGGGAGTCAGTCTTGAGGGTCTCCGCCAGCGCGAGGCGCTGGTGCTGGAAACCCTGAAGAAGCGCGGCATTCCCGTGGCCACGGTGATTGCGGGGGGCTACGACGATGACCGGGAAGCCCTGGCCCGGCGTCACGCCATGGTCACGGAAGAAGCGCACCGGCTCTACGCCTCCTGAGGCTCCAGAAGCCAGGCTTGCAGGTTCGCCAGGATACGGTCGGCAATCCGGTGTGCCCGGTCCGTACAGGGGCCCTCGAAGTGCTCGTTCAGGGTGGCGTGGAAATGGGCGCCCCAGCGCTCGAAATGGTCCGGTTCCAGCGGCTGCTGCGCATGAACCGCCTCATGCCGTGCCACCATGTTCTGTGTGTAGACCCCGCGTTCGCCCAGAAGCATCTTGCGCCAGTAGGCTTCGATGGTCGGCAGGTGGTGATCCAGGTCAACGCCCGCGGTTTCCAGGAAGACGGGCGCCATCAGGGGATCGTCCAGCAGACGCCCGTAGAACGCCTGGACAAGCTGGTGGATGGCTTCCGGGCTATCGAGATCCATGTATCCTTAGATCCTGGAATGGTGATGGAATGCTCTCAAATAATCCATGTCAGCCGGGCTCCCTGCAATGGGGAGAGGCTATCCCGGCAAGAGCCTTCCCGTATCGCACTCGAGTATATTATTATAATCTAATATTAAGACATTATCGAAAGACAACGGGATTCACCTGATGGATACAGCAAGTCTTCTTAATGGCGTCGCCGGAGGGGTGCTTATTGGCGCCTCCGCGGTTTTTCTCATGGGCATGATGGGCCGGATCGCCGGTATCAGTGGGATTGTGTCCGGACTGCTCTACGATCGCGCCCGCAGTGAACGCATCTGGAAAGGGGCCTTTGTGGTGGGCCTGGTTCTGGCGCCGCTCATGCTTACCCTGGTGGTCCCGGAATGGGGCAATCGGGCGGGGATGGCCGCAGGGGCGATCGGTGAACCGCTCGCGGGCCTGCCCGTGATGATCGTGGCCGGGCTGCTTGTGGGTCTGGGCACCGGGCTCGGTGCGGGCTGCACCAGTGGCCATGGGGTCTGCGGCATGGCACGGCTTTCCACCCGCTCGATCACGGCAACGCTTGTGTTCCTGGCCTGCGGCATGGCCACGGTATTTGTTGTAAGGCATCTGCTTGGAGGTGGCGCATGAGGGCACTGGCGGGTCTTATTGCAGGGCTGCTGTTCGGCCTCGGGCTTGCTGTTGGGGGCATGACCGATCCCCAGCGCGTTGTCGGCTTCCTGGATGTCGCCGGCGCCTGGGACCCGACACTGATCGGTGTCATGGGCGGTGCCGTGGTAACCAGTTTCATCGGCTACCGGCTGGTCTGGCGGATGGGCGCTCCCAGTCTGGAACCGCGTTTCTTCATTCCCACCCGTGAAGACCTGGACGGGCGGCTGCTGGGCGGTGCTGCGCTCTTTGGTATTGGCTGGGGCCTTTCGGGTTACTGCCCCGGGCCGGCAGTGGCCTCGCTCAGTGGCCTGACAGGGCCTCTGGCGGCATTCCTGGCTGCCATGGCAGCCGGCTGGTGGCTCGCACGCCGGATGGGTGAGCGCCAGGGCTGAGCTAGATTTCCTGCAGTTCCTTCCGGTCCATGCGGTGCAGGGTCATCAGCCCCAGTGCCGGCCCTGGCAGAAGCCACCACAGCACGTGCAGCGACTGGCTTGCCCAGAGGCTGGTGGTAAGCGCGATGGCGGGTATCGTGACCGCGAACCCAATGGCGTTCATGATCGCCAGTGCGGC
>JBNJDI010000137.1:0-4731 GCA_051744725.1 Pseudomonadota bacterium
GAGCATATGCCCGGTGGACTTGAACGAGCGCACGTCCGTGACGGTGACCATGCGCACATCGTCAATCAGGGGAATCTTGAAGTTGAGACCCGGCAGGGTGGTGGTGTGGTACTCACCAAATCGCAGGACAACGGCGTTCTCCCGTTCGTCCACGATGTAGACCGACTGCCAGGCCAGGAATCCGAACACCAGCAGACCGAGCACGGCCAGGATCAGACCGAAGCCGCCACCCCCCTGGCCGCCACTAGTGCCCGAGCCGCCACTGCCACCGGAGCCGCCCTTGTTGCCGAAAAGCCGGTTCAGCTTGTCGAGGCCTTTTTTCAGTGCCTCATCGAGGTCCGGCGGCCCCTGATCGTTGCCGCCGCGATTGCCCGAGCTCCAGGGGTCGCGGTCGTTGTTGCGGTTACCACCCGGTTCGTTCCAGGCCATAATGTTCTCCGTCTGAAGTTATACGCTGCAGCGGCGCCCGGGGCTGCCGGGCACAACAGATGCAAATAGTAGGTGTTCTGGCAGGCTGCGACAACCGGGGGCACTAAACCGCTTCAACCGCCATCCAGTCACTGCCGTCCAGGCAGGCCAGCCGATCCTCGTCTGTACCGGCACGTGCAAGCAGCTGGTGCCAGTCCCGTGCCTCCATACGCAGCTCCAGCACTGGCTCGCCACTGCCGGACATGCGCTCCGCCACCACGGCCCCGCTCTGGTAGAACTGGGCCCGCAGCCAGCCATCCGCGGGAGAGAGCTTCACGTAGCGATGGATAACGTCCTCGGCCAGACGCTCCGCCACAGCGTCGCGCAGCTCCTCCATGCCGACCCCGGTATGGGCGGACAGCCAGACGCGCACCGGACGACCGCTCTCGTCCCGCTCCACACCCGGCTGCGCGCCGGGGATGAGATCAATCTTGTTGCACACCTGCAGAACCGGCACTTCGCCGGCCCCGATTTCCCCCAGCACCGATTCGACCTGGTGGATGGTGTCATCACGGGCCGGATCGGTATTATCGATAACGTGGAGCAGCAGCGAGGCTTCGACCGTTTCCTCAAGCGTCGCACGGAACGCCTCCACCAGGGTGTGCGGCAGGTGCCGTATGAACCCGACGGTATCCGCCAGCACCACCGGTCCCACATCCGGCACACTCACACGACGCACCGTGGGGTCCAGGGTGGCGAACAGCTGATCCGCCTCAAACACCGTGGCGTCTGTCAGGTGGTTGAACAGGGAGGATTTACCGGCGTTGGTGTAGCCCACCAGCGAAACCACGGGAATCTCGGCGCGTTTGCGCGAGCGCCTGGCCTGTTCGCGCTGACGCCGGACTTTCTCCAGCCTGCGGTTGATCTGGTTGATGCGCGAACGCAGCAGCCGGCGGTCGGTCTCAAGCTGGGTCTCACCCGGCCCCCGCTGGCCGATACCGCCCTTCTGGCGCTCGAGGTGTGTCCAGCCCCGGACCAGGCGCGTGGACATGTGCTCCAGCTGGGCAAGCTCCACCTGCAGCTTACCCTCATAGGTACGGGCGCGCTGGGCGAAGATGTCGAGAATAACGCCGGTGCGGTCCAGAACCCGGCATTTGAGTTCAGCCTCGAGATTGCGCTCCTGGCTCGGGCTGAGCTGGTGATTGAACAGCACCACGTCCGCGCCCTCGGCGTCCAGTGTTGCGCGCAGCTCCTCGAGCTTGCCCTTGCCCAGAAACAGGCGCGAACTGGGCTGATTCCGGCTGCCCGTAACCACGGCCGCACAGGTCACCCCGGCGGACTCGGCCAGCTCGCGGAATTCCTCCGGATTCTCCGGCTCCATTTCGGACGCCAGCGTAATGTGAACAAGCAGGGCCCGTTCACCGACCTCGGGACGCTCAAACAATCAGGTGATGCTCCTCACTCGGATTCGGGTACCTCGCCTTCTTCGCCGGGATGCTGGGGCGCCTTGATGTTGCGCGCTGGCACCACGGTGGAAATGGCGTGCTTATAGACCATCTGGCTGACAGTATTGCGCAGCAGGATCACGAACTGGTCAAACGATTCGATCTGCCCCTGGAGCTTGATGCCATTGACCAGAAAGATGGACACGGGGATGCGTTCCTTGCGCAGGGAATTCAGGTAAGGGTCTTGTAGGGAATGCCCTTTTGACATGATGCTGCTCCTGTATTTTTTATGATTGCTCGCCCCCGGGGCGATCCCCGGGCACAGTTCCTTTCATACCATGCGGCGTGGTGTCTGGATCACCGGAGACAGTGGCGCCGCCGCTAACGATTTTCAAGGCATCGGCCAACGGATCCGTGCCCTGACTGTCCAGCCAGTGGGCGCCCGGCCACCTGCGCAGCCAGGTCAGCTGACGCTTGGCCAGCTGACGGGTGGCCGCCAGCGCACGCCCAATCATATCATCATATGGGGTTGCGCCGCTCAGGTAGTCCCATACCTGGCGATACCCCACCGCCCGGATGGACGGCAGATCCGGGGACAGATCGCTGCGCGCCTGAAGCCCCCGCACCTCCTCCAGCAGCCCCTGTTCCAGCATTGCCATGAACCGGCGCTCAATCCGCTCATGCAGGATCCGGCGCTGTGGCGGCGCCAGCGCAAGACTGATGGTACCTTCCGGAAGCCCCCCGCCCTGATCCCCAGCGGAACCCTGCGCCCAGTGCGCGGAGATCGGCTGGCCGGAGAGACGATAGACCTCCAGGGCACGGATCAGGCGCTGGCGGTTGTTCGGATGCAGACCCGCGGCGGCCACCGGGTCCACGGCTTCCAGCTCACGATAAAGGGTGTCGCCGCCCTCGGTATCAAAGCGGTGCTCAAGGTGCGCCCTTACGCGTTCATCGGCCTGCGGCATGCTGGCCATGCCCTGGCGCAGCACGTTGAAGTAGAGCATGGTGCCGCCCACCAGGATCGGCACCCGCCCCTCGCTCCGGATGCGCTCGATCAGTGCCCCGGCATCGGCCGCGAACTCCGCCGCCGAATAGGGCTCCGCCGGGTCCCGGATATCGATCAGGTGGTGGGGGGCCCGGCGCAGGGTGGCCGCGTCCGGCTTGGCGGTACCAATGTCCATGCCCCGGTAGACCAGCGCCGAGTCCACACTGATGAGCTCGCCGTCCAGGCGCTCGCGCAGCTCAATGGCCAGGTCCGTCTTGCCCGAGGCCGTTGGCCCCATGATCAGAACCGCCGGAGGCCGCCACGCCACGGCTACTGCCCCCGCATGAAAAGCTTGTCCAGATCGCCCATGCTCATCCACGTCCAGGTGGGCCGGCCGTGGTTGCACTGGCCGCTGCGTTCCGTGGCCTCCATATCGCGCAGAAGTGCATTCATTTCCGGAATCGTGAGCTGGCGGTTGGCGCGCACCGAGCCATAGCAGGCCATGGTGCCCAGCAGGTGCTCGATGCGCGCCTCCACCTGCTGGCTGCGGCCGTGGGTGACCAGATCCGAGAGCACATCGCGCACCAGCTGCTCCATGTCCGCATCCCGCAGCAGCGCCGGAACCTGGCGCACGGTGACCGTCTCCGGCCCCATGCGGTCCAGGTGCAGGCCCAGGGTTGCCATATCGTCGGCGTACTGTTCGCCATGGTCCGCCTCACGCTGGCTCACGTTGAGGGTCAGCGGCACCAGCATCGGCTGGGAGGTCACGCCCTCCCCCGCCACACCGCGCTTCATGCGCTCGTAGACGATGCGTTCATGGGCGGCGTGCATGTCCACGATCACCATGCCCTCGGCGCTCTGGGCCAGGATATAGACGCCATGAAGCTGGGCGACGGCGTAGCCCAGTGGCGGCACTTCCCCTTCCGAGGCCTCCGGCATGCCGGAGGGTGCCGTGGTGCGGCTCTGGATGAAGGGGGTTGGTGAGGCTTCCCGCACGGCATTGGCGGAAGGGCCACCGCCCTGGTGAAGTCCACCGTAGAACGCCATCTGCGCCTCGGTCTCCGAGGGGCTGGCGGGCCTATCCTGGTTCCGCGCTTGACTGCCCCCCGCGGCAGCGCCGGCGGCCCCCGTCGCCACCCCGTCTCCGGGTATGGTCGGCCCACCATCATCACCCTGTGCCGGCTCGGTGCTGTCATCGCCGGGGCGCACCTCGGCCAGGGCGCGGTGCAGGCTCCGGAACAGGAAATCATGAACCAGGCGGCCGTCGCGGAAGCGGACCTCATGCTTGGTCGGGTGGACGTTGACATCCACGTTGGCGGGGTCGACTTCCAGGTAGAGTACAAACGCCGGGTGGCGCTGATTATAGAGCACATCCCGGTAGGCCTGGCGCACCGCATGGGCCACCAGCCGGTCCCGGATGGGGCGGCCGTTGACGAAGAAATACTGCAGGTCCGCCTGGCTGCGCGAGAAGGTCGGCAGCGCCACCCAGCCCTGCAGGCGCAGCCCCGAGGCCTCCACATCAATACTCAGGGCATGTTCCATGAACTGGCTGCCGCAGAGACTGGCCACCCGCTGCTGCCGGTCGCGCTCGGTGGTCGCCGGCCGCAGGGACTGCACCGCCCGGCCGTTATGCTGGAGCGTGAAGCCCACATCGAAGCGGCTCAGCGCCTGGCGCCGCAGATTCTCTTCCAGGTGATGGAACTCGGTTTTCTCGGTACGCAGGAACTTGCGCCGGGCCGGCGTGTTGAAGAACAGGTCCCGCACCTCGACGGTGGTGCCCTGGGGATGGGCCGCCGGTGACACCCGCGTCTGCATGTCCTGCCCCTCGGCCTCCACGCACCAGCCCTCGCTCTCCCCCCTGGCACGGGAGGTCAGCGTCAGCCTCGCCACGGA
>JBNJDI010000138.1:0-4722 GCA_051744725.1 Pseudomonadota bacterium
GGCCTCACGGAAACGGTCGGGGTTCCGGGGACTGAAGCCGTCCCCGCCGCCCTCTCCCTCCGTTTCAGCCACAGAGTCCGCATTGCCCGAATCCGTATCAGGTTCCGGTTCCGGTTCTGGTTCCGGCTCTGGCTCAGATGCTGTCTCCGGGGCGGTTTCCCGGACCGGGACCGTGATGGGTGACACATCCAGAGTCGGCTCTTCATCGCGCCTTATTCGACCTTCCTTAACCCCTTCCGGCTGCCCGGCCTGTTCCGTTTCCGCTATGACCTCGCGGGCGCGCTTGACTTCATCAAACTCCGCTTCCGTGGCCATTTCCGTCTCTGTCACCGGTTCCGGGTCCTCCCCACTGCCGCCGTACTGCAGCGATACCAGGATGACGCTGACGCCAAGCGCGAGAAGCGCGACACCAGCCCAGAGGCGCCACGGGAACCGGCGTGGCGTGGCGACTGGCGATCGCTTCTTAGCGGCATGCCGGGGCTCGCGCTCCGGCATCGCCCGGCCACTGAGAATCCCCGGCGCAATCTCCCGGATGGCGCGGAGGTTACCGCCGCTCTGCTGCTGGATCCGGCGGACGACGCTTTCGGAGAGCAGCGGCGTGGCATCCTCCCCCACATGATCGTAGCTGGCATGGATGAAATGGCGGATGTCCTCTTCCTGCAGAGGCGGCAGAACAGCTTCATGGACCATGGCGCTGCGGGCGGGATCGGTCAGAGGCGTGCGACGGGTCAGCTTCTCCGTACCCGCGAGCACAGGAACAGCCGCCTGCCCTGTATCACTGGCGGCAAAGCCATCGACCAGAGCCTCGAGGACGTCATCGCCCAGAGCATCCGCATCATCCAGCACCAGGACCCAGCGCCGATCCCGCTCCGCCTGCCCGACGCTCCACTGGAAGAAGGCCCGGGCCGCCTCTGTCGGTGCCATACCCACCAGTGCCTGGCCACTGAGGCGCGAGAGCATGCCGGGCAGCGACGAGGCATCCGTGAGACTTTCCGCGCGCAGCCGCTGAACGGAAAGACGATGGGCGGCATTGCGGGCAAGCTCGGCCAGCAGACGGCTCTTGCCGGCACCGGACTCACCGGTGACCGCCAGGACCATATCCCCGAACGCGACCAGATGCCCCAGAGTATCCAGCTGGTGCTGACGCTGCGCCCCAGTGAAGAAGAAGTCCGGGCTCTCGGCGAAGGGGTCCGCCGTGCCCTGACCCGCCTGCTCACTCATGGTTCAGTCCAGGGGATGACAGAAGTGGTTGAGCGTCGCCTCGAAGGCCTCAGGGTCGAAGTCCTCGGTCACGAAGGCATCACCAAGCGCCCGCAGCAGGACCAGCCGCACCCGGCCACTGACGTTCTTCTTGTCCACCTGCATCAGGGCCCTGAAGTGCACCGGCGACATCCCCTCCGGCGGGTTCACGGGCAGGCGCGCCCGGATCAGAAGCTGACGCACGCGCACCGAGTCATTGTAGTTCAGGTAGCCCAGGCGCTCGGAAAGATCCGTGGCCATCATCATGCCGGCCGCCACCGCCTCCCCATGCAGCCAGTCGCTGTAACCGGTGTGGGTCTCGATGGCATGACCAAAGGTGTGTCCGAGGTTGAGCAGCGCGCGCACACCGGCCTCGCGCTCGTCCTCCGCCACAATGGCGGCCTTGCATTCACAGGAGCGGCGGATGGCCTCCTTGAGTGGCTCGGGCTGCATGGCCATCAGGTGATCCATGTGCTCCTCGAGCCAGGAAAGGAAGTGTTCATCCCGGATGAGTCCGTACTTGATGACCTCGGCCATGCCCGCGGCCATCTCCGTGGGCGGCAGCGAGCCCAGCGTGAGGGGATCGGCCACCACAATGCGTGGCTGATGGAAGGCCCCGATCATGTTCTTGCCCTGGGGATGGTTGATGCCGGTCTTGCCGCCAACGGAGGCATCCACCTGGGCCAGCAGCGTGGTCGGGATCTGGATGAAGTCCACGCCCCGCTGCCAGGTGGCAGCCGCAAAGCCCGTGATATCGCCGATCACGCCACCGCCGAGTGCCACCAGAGTGGTCCGGCGTGTGTGCTGTTTATCAATCAGCACATCAAAGATGCGGTTGAGCGTCTCCCAGGTCTTGTAGCGCTCGCCGTCGGGCAGGATGACATCATCCACCCGGCACCCGGGGAAACTGGCGCGGGCCTGCTCCAGGTAGAGCGGCGCGACTGTCTCGTTTGAGACGATCAGTACCTGCTCGCCCGCGACCCAGGGACTGAGGTCCATGCGCCCGAGACTGCCTTCCTCGATCACAATGGGGTAGCGGCGCTCTCCCAGTTCAACGTTCAGATGATCCTGCTTCGGTTGCATGCGCATGTCCTTCCGATTCATCGAGAACCCGCGAGAGATGGCGTACCAGGTGGCGTGGAGCGCGCTGGCTGCTTTCGACGGTCAGGTCCGCAATTTCCTGATAGAGCGGATCCCGTTCCTCGAACAGCCGCTCCAGCACTCCCTGCGGGTCAGGGTTCTGCAGCAGTGGCCGGTTACGGTCCATACGCGTGCGCTCGTACTGGAGATCCGGCGTCACACGCAGATAGATCACATAGCCATCCGCCATCCGCTGCCGGTTCTCCGGCCGCAGCACGGCACCGCCGCCTGTTGCCAGCACAATACCAGATTCACTGAGAAGCTCATCAATCACCCGGCTTTCCCGGTCCCGGAATCCGGATTCCCCCTCCATATCAAAGATCCAGGGGATGTCCGCCCCAGTGCGCGCCTCCAGCTCCCGGTCGGTATCGATGAAACGATAGCCGAGTGCACGGGCGAGCTGACGGCCCACGGTGCTCTTGCCCGCCCCCATGGGCCCAACGAGGATGATTCTTTCCGGCAGCGCCATAGCAGAGGATCCGAGCACCCGCTCTCCAGTTCAGTGCCCGAGACTACCACAAAAGAAAAGCCACCCGCAGGTGGCTTTTCACTGATCCAGAGGTATCCCGCCGATCAGTCGAGCACGTTGCTTTCCATGATCTGCGGTGTCACGAAGATAAGGAGCTCGCTGCGCTCGTCAATCTTCTCAGTCTGACGGAACAGCGCCCCGAGATATGGGATATCCCCGAGGAAAGGTGTTTTCAGGATATTCGTCGCAACCTCAGACTGGAAGATACCACCAAGAACCACAGTCTCACCGTCACCGACCAGCACCTGCGTCTGCACCGTATTGGTGTCGATGCTAGGGACCCCCGCAGTGACCTGCCCACGGGAATCCTGGTTCACCTCCAGATCCATGATGATGTTGTCATCAGGTGTAATCTGCGGCGTCACGTTCAGCGACAGCGCCGCCTCCTTGAACGAGACGTTGGTGGCACCGGACGAAGTGGCCTCCTGGTACGGAATCTCCTCACCCGATTTAATACTGGCTTCCTTTCGATCAGCTGTCACCACCTTGGGTTGGGACACAATCTCGGCCTGGCCATCAGACTCGAGGGCGCTGAGCTCCATATCCAGCAGGAAACCATCACGAGTGAAACCAATGGCAGCAGTGCTCGTGTTGCTACTGGTGATCCCAAAATCAACATTCATGTCGGAAGGGAAGTCATCAATACTCCCGGTATTTCCACCGAGGCTGCCACGCCCACCGCCAACGGCATACTCACCATCTCCGGCTTCACCATTACCGCTGACACCCCAGGCAACCCCGAGCTCGCTCGACACATCGGTATTCGCCCGGACAATCCGCGCCTCAATCAGCACCTGGCGCACCGGACGGTCCCAGGTCTCAATCAGATCACGGATCTCCTGAAGCTTGGGCGCGGTCTCGCGCACACTGATGGTATTGGTCCGATCATCCGAGGAGATGAACCCGCGGTCCGAGATCAGCTCATCATCCTCACGCAGCAGGGAGACGATGTCGCCGGCCTTGGCGTAATTCACCTGGATGGTTTCCAGGCGCACAGGCCGGAGGTCTTCCATCTGCCGATCGGTCTCAAGCTCCTGGCGCTCGTACTCCGCGATCTCCTGGGCCGGCGCGACCAGCAGGACGTTCCCCATACGGCGCTTATCGAGCCCCTTGGTCTGGAGAATGATGTCCAGGGCCTGATCCCAGGGGACATCCTGGAGCCGCAGCGTGATCGAGCCTGTTACCGTGTCCGAGGCCACCAGGTTGAGCCCGGTGAAATCAGCGATCAGCTGCAGCACGGAGCGGACCTCAATGTCCTGGAAATTCAGGGACAGCTTCTCGCCGTCGTAGGGGAAGCGTTCTTCCTGGCGCTGCTCGGCCTCGTCTTCGGACAGCTCTTCCACACTGAGCGTGAAGCGGCCATCCGTCTGATAGGCCGCGTAGTCATAGGTGCCGGAAGCGCTCACCTCGACCAGTGTGCGCCCGTCCTCGGTGAAGGTATCAACACGCTCCACAGGCGTTCCGAAATCGGTCACATCGAGACGGCGGCGGAGACGATCCGGAAGATCCACGCGCCCGAGATCCAATCGGATCTTGCCGGACTTTTCATCCACGTCCACGGAGACCCGGGAGCTGGAGAGGTCCAGCACCACCTCGCCCTTGTCGTCCGAGGTGCGGTTGAAATCCACACCTTCCAGCGAGGCATCCGTTGCCGGCGCCATCGGGGCGCCCGCTACCGCCTGGGTGCCCGCGCCAGTGGTCCCGCTGACGCCACTACCACTGTCACCGCCCGAACCACTGTCACCGCCCGAACCACTGTCACTGTCCGAACCACTGTCACTGTCCGAGTCACCGGATGCTCCCGCGCTCTGGCT
>JBNJDI010000139.1:0-4703 GCA_051744725.1 Pseudomonadota bacterium
AAGGTTACCAATAAGTGGACAGCCCGATCCGATTCAAGAGGCAGCAACCGCCTATGAGTAATCAGAGTGACTCCTCCGGGATCACCATGCATCTCGCGGAAATGCCCTTCGCGCTGCGCAGGAAGCACAGGCGCCGCAAACAGGGTCGCAGTGACCCATTACTGACCACCTCCTGGTCCGGCCAGACCGATGAACGGGAGCAACGGATCCAGCCCCGATTCGCCGCCCCCGGCCTCAGTGTGCGTGTGCGGGCACGGCGCCTGCTGCACTGGGAACGCCAGAGCCGGCCCGTGGAATGCCTGGACATCAACCGATACGGTGTCGCCATTCTGACAGCGGAAGCCTTGAAGGAGGGGACTTACCTGCGGATGGATTTCCGCGGCGAGTACATCACACAGTCCGACGTGAACGGCCGGGTCAAAAGCTGTGTCCGGGAAGAGGATGGCCATTACCGGCTGGGCATCCAGTTCACCTACTGCTCAATGCGCGGCCATTACTCCCGCGCCATCGACAATGCCCTGTCCCAGATCGAGGCGTTCTGCCGCCGCCAGATGGCCCGTTACCGGCGCTGAGCCAGCGTTTCAGCGCATACCGCTGAACAGCATTGTCAGAATGATCATGGCGATAACCCAGCCGATCAATGCCACCCCGAAACCGTTCGGCATCGGATTACCCGCACCCTCGGACTCTCCAGCCTCGGGGAAGGGCCCGTCCATATCCAGGGGGGACTCAGCGCTGTGAGGGCCGCCACCGAGCACAAGCCTGACCCGCTCCTGCGGGAAGGCCTTTTCCAGCTGGGTGCGATGCTGGTGCCAGCCAAGGCGCTCATCCAGATAGGCCAGAACCTCCTCGGTCACCGGCGGCTCCCCCGGTCTGGCCTGACGGGACAGGAAGTCAAACAGGCTGAACCGCAGTACCTCGGTAACCCCCGGCTTATGGGCCCGCTCGCTTTCAAGCTGGGCCCGCCAGCGGCGCAGATCGTCCCGCCAGCCGGGGTTGGAGAACACGGTTTCAAGCTCCGTCATCACCCGGCCCGCCTGGATTTCGGCTTCCTGACTCGGGGGTTCCGGCATCTGGACGGTTTCAGGACCACTCTCCGATGCCGCGCTGTCATTCTCGACATCAACCCCGAAATCCCGGGACTGCGGTGCTGCTCCCGCCTCCCGCATGGCCGCCTCGTAGGCCTGCACCAGCGTCTGATAGCGTTCAGGCGTGGAATCCGGATCCACGAACCTCAGCTGATGCTCGAAAGCGGCCTCAATGGCCTCTGGATCATGGGTCTGCTCAATGCCGAGTGTGGACCACTTGCTCACGGTGCCGATTCTCCCTGCTGTTGCTCTGGAACCTCATTGTCGTCCAGTTGATCAGCCGGCACCAGTGTTGCCACCTGGTTGGGGTTATAGGGCGTGTAGAGAACCACCAGGCTCCCCCGGGCAACCGCCCTGGCCACCTGCTCGCGGCAGGTAGCCAGGGGATCCTCAACCTCCATACTCCCGGTTTCCCGGAGGCAGTATTCCTCGATCAATGCCTCAAGCGCGTCAGCAGAAAGCTGATCCGACGGGATCACCATGTCTCAGAGCAGATCCTCACTGGTGTTCTCACTCAGGGCATCGTCGCCACCGGCCTCTTCCTTTTCCTTGCCGGCCGATTCATTCGGCTTGGGCATCAGCCGCTCGCGGATCTGCGTCTCGATCTCATTGGCGATCTCGGGGTTGTCACTCAGGAACTTGCTGGCGTTCGCCTTGCCCTGGCCGATCTTGTCGCCCTTATAGCTGTACCAGGCACCGGATTTCTCCACCAGGCCTTCCTTGACGCCCATATCAATGATCTCGGCCATGCGGTTGATGCCGGTGCCGTACATGATCTGGAATTCGGCCTGTCGGAACGGCGGCGCCACCTTGTTCTTGACCACCTTGACCCGGGTCTCGTTACCGGTCACCTCTTCGCCCTCTTTCACCGAGCCTGTGCGCCGGATATCGAGCCGTACCGAGGAGTAGAACTTGAGCGCATTACCACCCGTGGTGGTTTCGGGCGAACCGAACATCACGCCAATCTTCATCCGGATCTGGTTGATGAACACCAGCATGGTACCGGAGGTTTTCACACTGGCTGTGAGCTTACGCAGTGCCTGGGACATCAGCCTTGCCTGCAGGCCCACATGGGAATCGCCCATCTCGCCTTCGATCTCGGCCTTGGGCGTGAGCGCGGCCACGGAATCCACAACGACGGCATCGACAGCACCGGAACGCACCAGCATATCGCAGATCTCGAGCGCCTGTTCGCCGGTGTCCGGCTGGGATACCAGCAGCTCGTTGATGTCCACACCCAGCTTCTCGGCGTAAACCGGATCCAGGGCGTGTTCCGCATCCACGAAGGCGCAGGTCTTGCCCTCGCGCTGGGCTTCCGCGATCACCTGAAGCGTGAGCGTGGTCTTGCCGGAGGATTCCGGGCCGAAGATCTCAACCACCCGCCCCAGCGGCAGGCCACCGATCCCCAGGGCTACATCAAGCCCCAGCGACCCGGTCGAAACCGCTGGCATGGCTTCCCTCGGCTGATCACCCATCTTCATCACCGCGCCTTTGCCGAACTGGCGTTCGATCTGGGAAAGCGCGGAGTTCAGTGCCTTCTTGCGGTTGTCATCCATTGCATATGCCTTCTGGTCGGTTGCTGCCTGCCGTAATCACGACGTGTTCAGGAATGCCTGAACTGTATGTATGGACAGTATTATGCACAGACCTGATCAGTGATTCAACGGTCATCCTGAAGCCAGTGCTTCAGATGCGTCAGGGCAAACCGGACCGCGTCCCGGCGGACCTGGTCCCGGTCGCCCTCAAACTGCTTGCAGGTTGTCACCGGGGTACTCCCCGCAACCCCCCAGCCGAACCACACAGTGCCCACAGGCTTGTCGGCGCTGCCACCGCCGGGCCCCGCGATACCGCTGACGGCCACGGCTACATCCGCTCCGGTTTTCTCGATTGTGCCGGAGACCATGGCCGAGGCCACGGCGGAGGACACGGCTCCGTGGCCCGCGAGGATCCCCGCGGGCACCCCCAGCATGTTTTCCTTGGCCATGTTGCTGTAGGTGACCAGTCCGGTCTCGAAATAATCGGAACTGCCCGAGGTATCGGTCAGGCACTTGGCGATCCAGCCGCCCGTGCAGGATTCGGCGGTCGCGATCACCCGCCCCTGGCCACGCAGGCACTCGCCCAACGAGGCAGCGTCCTGCGCCAGACTGGTATCGGATGGTTCTACCATACGGCTCTCCGTTTCGTTCGCGGGTTCATCGGACTAGAATCGTGCATTCCACCAGATCAGCAGGCACAAGAACAGATCATGTCCGCAGCGGAACCCGATCTCAGCAGTCATACGCCCATGATGCGCCAGTATCTGCAGCTCAAGGCCCAGCACCCGGGCGAGCTGCTGTTCTACCGCATGGGCGATTTCTACGAACTGTTCTATGAAGATGCCCGCCGCGCCGCGGAAATGCTGGACATCACCCTGACCGCCCGCGGCCAGTCCGCGGGCCAGCCGATCCCCATGGCGGGGGTACCCTATCATTCCGCGGAGAACTACATCGCGCGCCTGGTCCGTGGTGGCCACGCCATCGCCATCTGCGAGCAGACCGGCGACCCGGAAACCGCCAAGGGGCCTGTGGACCGCGAGGTGGTGCGCATCGTCACCCCGGGCACCCTGAGCGACGAGGCCCTGCTCGAGGAGCGCCGCGACAACCTGCTCATGGCCATCCACGCCCACAAGGGCGCCTTCGGCATGGCCACCCTGGAGATCTCCTCCGGCCAGTTCGTGGTCGAGGAGCTGGATTCGGAAGAGGCCCTGAACGCCGAGCTGGAGCGTCTGCAGCCCGCTGAGATCCTGATCAGCGAGGACTTCCCCAGCATGGAACTGCTGGAAGGCTTCAGCGGTATCCGCCGCCAGGGTCCCTGGCTGTTCGAGATGGAGTCCGCACACCGACTGCTCACGCGCCAGCTGCAGGTGCGTGACCTGCGCGGCTTTGGCTGCGAGGACCTGACCCTGGCCATACAGGCAGCAGGCTGCCTGCTGCAGTACGCCCGCGACACCCAGCGCAACAACCTCCCGCACATCCGCCGGCTCAGCCGTGAACGGCGCGAGGAGAGCGTCTCCATGGACGCCGCCAGCCGCCGCAACCTGGAGATCGACACCAACCTAGCCGGGGGCCAGCAGAACACACTGGCCTCGGTCATGGACCGCACCGCCACCGCCATGGGCGGGCGCCTGCTGCGGCGCTGGCTCAATCGCCCCCTGCGGGATGCCGAGACCGTACGCCAGCGCCGGGACAGCGTCAGCGCCCTGCTGGCCGATCACCAGCACGAGGCCATCCACGAGCGCCTGCGCGGTATCGGTGATATCGAGCGGATCCTCTCCCGGGTCGGCCTGGGCTCCGCCCGCCCCCGGGACCTGGCGCGGCTGCGCGATGCCCTCACAACACTGCCCGAACTGCAGCAGGCCATGGCCGGCCTGGAGCTGCCCCACCTGCGGGCAATCGCCGAACGCATCGGCACCTACCCGGAGCTGGCCGAGACCCTGGAGCGGGCCATTGTGGACAACCCGCCGGTGGTTGTTCGCGATGGCGGCGTGCTGCGGTCCGGCTACGACGAGGAACTGGACGAACTCACCAGCCTCAGCGAGAACGCCGGCGACTACCTGATGCAGGTGGAGGAACGTGA
>JBNJDI010000140.1:0-4676 GCA_051744725.1 Pseudomonadota bacterium
TTATCCCCCATACAGCAGGATCCAGGGAGACAACCCATGACACACCGACTGCTTCTGCCCATCATGATTGCCGGAGTCAGCCTGCCGATCGGCGCCATGGCCCAGGACACTGGAACGGGTGCCAGCCAGGGCGTGCTTACAGGCACCAACTTCAACCCGGCCATTTCCGTGATCCCCGATTTTGTCTACGGCAATTTCAGCCGGGAGCCCGGTGAACCAGCAGGCTTCGGTCATGGGGATGAAGGCCACGATGACGGCCATGGCGACGACCACGGCCACGGCGTCGGCGAAGGCTTCCAGCTGCGCGAGGCGGAACTGGCACTTTCAGGGTCCGTGGATCCCTACATGGAACTGATGGTAACCGCTGGCATCGGCGAGGACAGCATTGAACTCGAAGAGGCCTATGCCAAGACCACGGCGCTGCCCGCCGGGTTACAGATCAAGGCCGGCAAGTTCCTGAGTGACGCCACCTACATCAACAGCAAACACATCCATGACTGGGATTTCGTGGACCAGCCCTGGATGCGCGAGTTCCTCTTCAGCGGCCACGGGCTCAATGAGAAGGGTGTGCAGCTGAGCTGGGTGGCACCCACCACCACCTATACACGCCTGGGGATCGAGGCCCTGGAGGGCGAGACCGAGGGCATCGCCAGCTACCAGGCCAACGAGGAATTCGGGCTGGATGACAGCCCCGGACCACGGCTGTTCACCGCCTTCGCCAAGATCGGCCCGGATCTGGGCTATGATCATGCCCTCCAGTTCGGCCTCTCCGGGGGCTTCACCGAGGAGTTCCGCCAGGTAGCGGAACACGACAGCGAGGTGGAAGCCCTCCAGGGCAAGACCTGGTTCGCGGGTGTGGACACCGTCTACAAGTACAACGGCCAGGGTCCTTCCGGGGAGGGGAACCTGACCCTGCAGGCGGAATACCTGGTGCGTGCCCGGGATCTGGAGCTGCAGGAATTCGAATCCCATGACGGGCATTCTGATCCTGTTGGCGCTCCCGTCACCCTCCGGCCCCGCCAGGATGGCGCCTACCTTCAGGGTGTTTACGGGTTTGCGCCGCGCTGGGACGCCGGCCTGCGCATGGACGCACTGGGCATGACCAACAAGGTCTTCGAGGGCGCGGAGAGGGAGGAGGCCGGAACCTCCTTCCGTTACAGCGGTCAGGTCAGCTTTGCGCCCTCGGAGTTCTCACGGCTGCGGGCGCAGCTGAGTCTGGTGGATGCCGACACCGGTCACAGTGACGCAGACGGTCACGACCACGGCGTGGGTGCTGGCGGCCACACCGGCGAATCCTGGCAGTTCATGCTGCAGTACAACCTGAGCCTGGGCGCCCACGGCGCTCACAGTTTCTGATCCACCGGACTTAGGGAGCCTTCTGATATGAGAGTTCTGATCACCGCCCTGCTGGTACTGGCCAGCGGGCTTGCCAACGCCGAGATACGGGTCGCCGCCACCACGGCCAACCTGGGCATGCTGTCTTCCACCATTGGCGGAGAGGCGGTGTCCGTCTCCGTGCTGGCGCCGCCGGATCGCAACGTCCATTACCTCGAAGCCCGGCCCAGCATGATGGCCACACTGCGACGTTCCGATCTGGTCGTCGCCGTGGGGGCCGGGCTGGAGGTTGGCTGGCTGCCCTCCGCCATCAGCAATGCGGGCAATGGCGCCATCCGCGAGGGCACTGATGGCTATTTCGCCGGCTCGGAGCATACGACCCTGATCCAACAGGGTCAGGACGCGGATCGCTCCGGGGGCGATGTCCACCCTGAGGGTAATCCCCATTTCTACATGGATCCGGTGAAACTGGCGGAAGTGGGCCATGCGCTTGCCGACCGGCTGGCGGAACTGGATCCCGGAAACGCGGAAACGTTCAGGCGCAATGCCGAGGCCTTCGAGGAACGGGCCTGTGAGCACGTTGCTGAGTGGCAGGAACAGGCTCGCAATGCACCGGGCGTCGTGCTCTACCACAAGGACATTGACTACCTGATGGAACGGCTGGATGTACCGGTCCATGGGTACCTGGAACCGTTGCCGGGGGTTGAACCCACGGCCCGCCACCTTTCGTCGCTGGTCAGTGATCTCAAGGATGAGGAAGGTGTGGTGCTGTTTGCCGAATTCCAGCCGGATCGCGGCGCCCGCTTCCTGGAACGGGAACTGGACTGGCCATGGCAGGCCTTGCCCACCCAGGTACAGCCGGGTGATGATGCCGCCTCCTATTTCCGGATGATCGAGCAATGGGTAACGGCACTGGAGCCCAACGCATGACCCAGCCCCTGTTGCAGGTGGAGACGCTTGAGGCCGGCTACAGTGAACCCGTGGTGGGGCCTGTCAGCTTTTCACTGGCACCCGGGGAAGTGGTCGGGCTCGGCGGAACCAACGGCGCGGGCAAGTCCACGCTGCTGCGGGCCATCACCCGCAATGCCCGTATCTTCGGCGGACGCGTGGAACGCCGGCCCGGGCTGCGCGTCCGCCACCACCGCCAGCGCCCGGAACAGACGCCGGAACTGCCCCTGACCGGGCGGGAACTGCTGGATCTGCTCGGCGTGCAGGCCCATCGACTGCCCCAAGCGCTGGACCCGATACTGAACGAGCCCATCGCCCGACGCAGCGGCGGGCAATACCAGCTGCTTCAGGCCTGTGCCTGCCTGTGCGGCGATGCCGAGCTGGTCCTGCTGGATGAGCCTACCAACAACCTGGACGGCAATGCCCAGCAGGTTCTGGGGTCGCTGCTGCAGCCGGAACCCGAACGCGCGATCCTGATCGTGAGCCATGAGCGGCCCTTCCTGGAAGCGCACTGCACACGCATCCTGGAACTCGAGGGAGGCCGGCTCCACTGATGGCCTCACTGGAATTCAGCGCGCTCACCGAACTGTTTGGCGCTCCTTTCCTGACGGGCGCCCTGCTGTCGATCAGCCTGGCGCTTCTGGGCTGCTTCCTGCGGCTGCGCGACGAGTGGCTGGCGGCACTGGGATTGCCGCACATGGCCGCCGCCGGTGGTGTGCTGGGCATGGCCCTGGGATTACCGGTGCTGGTGGGCAGTGCCCTGGCCACCGGTGCCGCCGCCGCTATCAAGAGCCTGCTGCCGGGCGGCAGCAACAGCCATTACGCGCTCATGCTGATCCTTGGCTGGGGCGCCGCCCTGATCCTGTCGGCGAACGTCCACCAGGGGAGTGTCATCGCCGAGGGGCTTCTGCGGGGGCAGCTCTACTTCAGCAGCCATGGCCATCTGTACGGCGCACTGGCACTGCTCCTGGCCGTACTGGCGGGCCTGAAATGGTTAACAAGGCGCCTGCTGACGGAGCGCTTCTTCCCGGACCATTTCCCGGCCAATGGCCAGGCGCGGTGGCCCCACGGGCTTGTCTATCACGGATGCGTGGTGGCCGCGGTGGTCCTGGGAACCCAGGCAATGGGGGCTTTTCCGGTGTTCGCCCTGCTGTTCATACCCCCCTGGGTGGCCTTTGCGCTTGCGAGGGGTTGGCGTCAGGGGGTTATAGCAAGTGTATTGCTGGCCCTCGGCCTCTACGTCGCCGCGTTTCTGGTGGCGATCGGCGTTGACCAACCCTTCGGCCCTACGCTGGCCCTGATGCTTGTGGCCGTCACACCGCTGCGCCTGGTGGTTCCGTTTATTTGCCGATACAGAACGAGCTGAAGATCTCGCCCAGGAGTTCATCCGGCGTCATGGCGCCGGTGATCTCGCCAAGCGCCTCCTGGGCCTGGCGCAGGTCCTCGGCGAGCAGTTCACCGGCCCCGAATTCGCTGAGCTGGGTCTGGCCCTGGACCACCATGGCACGGGCCCGTTCCAGCGCGTCGAGATGACGCCGGCGGGCCATGTAGCGGCCTTCGGCGGCGGTCTGGTAACCCATGCAGTCCTTCAGGTGTTCGCGGAGCACCGTCACGCCCTCGCCGGACTGGGCGGAGAGTCGGATGACAGGGGTGCCAGCGTCTTCGGTATAGCCGGGGGGTTCACCGGACAGGTCCACCTTGTTGCGCAGCACGGTTACCGGCAGTTCCTGCGGCAGCTGGCGGGGCAGCCCTGTTGTCAGGCTGGCGGGGTCAGTGTCAGGCGTGGTGGTACTGTCCACCAGCAGCAACAGACGGTCCGCTTTCTCGATCTCCGCCCAGGCCCGGTCGATGCCGATGCGTTCCACCGCGTCCGTGCTGTCACGCAGGCCGGCGGTATCAATGATGTGCAGGGGCATGCCATCGATCTGGATCTGCTCGCGCAGCACGTCCCGGGTGGTGCCTTCGATCTCGGTCACGATGGCGGTGTCCTGTCCGGAAAGGGCATTGAGAAGACTGGATTTGCCCGCGTTCGGCCGCCCGGCGATCACCACCTGCATGCCATCGCGCAACAGGGTGCCCTGATGGGCTTCCTGAACGGTGCGATCCAGTGAGTCCAGCAGGGCCTGCAGGTCCGCGGCCACCTTGCCGTCGCCGAGGAAATCCACATCCTCATCGGGAAAATCGATAGCGGCTTCCACATAGACCCGCAGCTGGATCAGCTCGTCGATCAGTCCTGAAACCACCCGGGAGAAGGCCCCCTGAAGGGACTGGAGGGCACTGCGAGCCGCCTGTTCCGAGCTGCTCTCGATCAGATCGGCAATGGCTTCGGCCTGGGCCAGGTCCAGCTTATCGTTCAGGAAGGCTCTTTCGGAGAATTCCCCCGGCCGCGCCAG
>JBNJDI010000141.1:0-4482 GCA_051744725.1 Pseudomonadota bacterium
GCCATCCAACTGCTCCGGACCCTGACCCAACGCATGAACGACGCCCTCGCGCGCAGCGACTGAAACGGAGTTCGCATGGCCAGTCGATTCTCTATTTCCTCTGATCCGGACCCTTACGGAGGCCCCACATGCCCCTGAGCCCCGCCCAGTCCCTCGACACCGACCGCGGCCGTTTCACCTGGCGTGAAGGTGGTGACCCCGCCGGCACACCTGTCGTGATGATCCACGGCTGGCCTGAGAGCTCCTGGTGCTGGGCGGCGGTCAGCGAGCATCTGAAGCCCGGCCTGAGAGTGATCGCCCCGGACCTGCGCGGCCTGGGCGACAGCGAGCGCACGGAAGGCGTGGACCACTACCGCAAGCAGAACCTGGCGCAGGACGTGATCGCCATGCTGGATGCCCTGGGTATCGAACGGTTCCAGCTGGTGGGGCACGACTGGGGCGGCGTGGTGGCCCAGGAAATGGCCCTGGCGATCCCGGAGCGCGTCGAGCGGATGGTGATCCTGAACATTGCCATCATCAACAACCTGCGCGGCAACCAGGAGGTGATCGAGAAGGTCCGGGGCTCGGGCGGCGCCCAGTACTGGTACCAGCACTTCATGCAGACCAAGGGGCTGCCCGAGGCCATGATCCCGGGCGCGGAGGCGGAATGGCTCGGGTATTTCCTGAAGCTGGCCAACCGCGAGCCCTTCCCGGCGGAGGCCTTCAACGAGTACGTGCGCACCTTCCAGATACCGGGCACGCCCCATTCCAGCGCCAACTACTACCGCACCTTCCATGACGACGCCAGGCGCTGGGCAACACTCGCCGACCACATCTGGCCCATGCCCGGGCTCTACATCTACGGCAACCGGGATCATGTGATCCTGCCGGAATACCTCAACCACATTGAGGACTGCTTCGAGTCCATCAGGGTGTGCGAAGTGGAAGCCGGGCACTTCCTTCAGGAAGAGAAGCCGGCCGAGGTGGCACGTCACCTGAATGACTTTCTGTCCGTGGCCTGATCAGTCCAGCGCGCTGCCCACGGCTACACCAGGCGGCGCGGGATACTCTGGTTCCAGGTACGGCAGAACACGCGTTGCTCGCCTTCGTAGGCATCCAGCGTTGCGTTCACATGGAAGTGATCCCGGTCGGAGGTCATGATGGTGCGGGTGACGGTCCTGACGTCCCAGTCATCCCGCTTGAGAGAGCGCTCCCACAGGGTCTCGCCACGAATCGACCCAAAGTCGTCACCCAGAGAGCTGTACTTTTCCACGGCCCGGACCTGAACTTCCAGCCGGGAATCGTCCAGGCGAACGGTCCCCGCGTCGTTGATGACCTCCAGCGTGGACAGGTTGCGCGAAAGATCCCGATGAACCCACCAGTTGTGATGGGGGCGCTCCACCATGGTGCACGGGAGTGTGCCCGCACCCTCGGCCGACTCAAAAACGGGCTTTTCACCGGTCTCATCCCGAGCAGGGCGGACTGGCAGCACGAGCGCGCTGTGGCGGTCGAAAACGGTCAGCCGCACCGGCTCTGGCGAAGGCCAGACCAGGGGCCAATAGGAGGTGGACAGTGACAGCCTCAGGCGGTGACCGGCGGTGAAGGCCTGGGCCACCTCGTTCATCCGCACCTGGATGCGGTAGCGTTCCCCGGGCACCAGGGGTTCCGGGTGTTCGTGGTCGTTACGGTGAGTCAGGTTCAGCACACCATAGGTCACCCGGGTCGCCTTGTCGTCCGGCGCGACATCGGACAGCCGCACCACCACCATGGCCACCGGTTGGTTCGCGGCAACATCCAGCTCCACAACCGCTGCCCCGAGGATCTCCAGGTCATCCGTCAACGGCTCACTTTCAAAGGTCAGCGCGCCCCCGTCTTCCTCGCGCTGGTCGTAGGCCATGTCCGGACCCGCGCCATAGGAACACCATTTGCCCGCATAAAGCCCACAGCTCAGGGGCGATTCCACAGTCATGGCGGTTTCTTCCCGGCGGCGATGCTCACCCTCCGCCAGGCGATTGGGTGCCAGGAGCCAGTGTCGGGACTGGATGTTGGGTGACGGCCAGCTGGGCTCAGCAACCCAGCGGCCCGGCCGATGTTCGTAGGCGGTGCTCGGTTCGACGCTGTACTGCATCCAGACTCGCAGGGCCGGGTCCTGCTCGACCCCCCGATCCAGCCCCTTGAGCCAGTGATCCCACCAGCGCACGCATTCCTGCAGAAAGCCGATCTTCGGGCCGGGTTCGCCCATGTGAGGGTATTTATGACTCCAGGGACCGATGAGGCCCTTACAGCGGCCCGGGAGTTTTTCCACCAGCCGGACCACCGCGTTGGAATAGCCGTCCGCCCAGCCACTGGCCGCCAGAATCGGCGCCTGGACTCCGCTGAAGTCCTCGCAGAGCGACCCGTGTTTCCAGAATCCGTCCCGGTGGGGGTGCTCCAGCCAGTTCACCAGCCATAAGCCACTCTCCTCCAGACGCTGGTGCCAGAGTTCGCGCCAGCGCTCGCCGGTTACGGAGGGATCGGGAGGCAATGAGTTATAGGCGAACATGGTCGAGGCCCAGGAAAGGTTGTCTCCGAGGACACAGCCTCCCATGTAGTGGACGTCGTCGGCATAGCGGTCATCCGAGGAACAGACACTCACCACGGCCTTGAGCTCCGGTGGGGTGCGGCCTGCCAGCTGAAGCCCATTGAACCCGCCCCAGGAGATGCCGATCATGCCAACATTGCCGTCGCACCAATCCTGTTGGGCCAGCCAGCGCAGGATGTCCTCACCATCGGCCAGTTCCTGTTCCAGGTATTCATCGCGCAGCACGCCCTCGGAATCGCCACTGCCGCGCAGATCCACACGCACGGACGCATAGCCGTGACCGGCAAAATAGTGGTGATGGATGGCATCCCGGCGAGCAGAGCCATCGCGGAGCCGATAGGGGATGTACTCAAGAACAGCCGGGACTGGCGCATTCTCAGCCCCGGACGGCAGCCAGATCCTCGCGTTGAGATGGATCCCGTCCTGCATGGGGATCCAGACCGGGTCCAGCATCCTAACGGTATATGGAAATTCGCTCACAACCTTCACGGGTCAACCTCCCTCGATGTCCAAGCATCGCAGAAACCAGGGGCCACAACCTTGACCTGGGTCAGCTGTTGAACATCTCTTCCCCGATGATTGCTGGTAGACTGATGGTTCCCCTGGTTGCTTACAGAGGCGACCGATCATGCCTGAAACAACATCTTCTCCGGCCCGGCCTCCCATTGTTG
This sequence comes from Pseudomonadota bacterium, assembly GCA_051744725.1. Classification (GTDB taxonomy): domain Bacteria; phylum Pseudomonadota; class Gammaproteobacteria; order Pseudomonadales; family Oleiphilaceae; genus Halospina. The sequence continues at coordinate 3,232 of JBNJDI010000141.1, forward strand.
GCGTCTCAGCCTGCACCCGACAGCTGCCCGACTATGCGGCTGACTGCGTGGCCCGCAAGTACACGGAAGCACTGGTGAGAGCCGGTGGCTGTCTGCCGTTACTGATTCCGGCGCTGGACGAGGCCCCGGACATGGATGCTCTGCTGCAGGCAGTCGACGGCATCTTCCTGACAGGCAGCCCCTCCAACGTGGCGCCCGGCCAATACGACGCCGGCCCTGAAGGCGAGCAGGTTCTGGATGTGAGACGGGACGCGACCACCCTGCCCCTCATCCGTGAAGCCATTGCCCGGGGGGTGCCATTGCTGGCCGCGTGCCGGGGGTTGCAGGAGATGAATGTGGCCCTCGGCGGAACCCTGTCGCAGCAGGTCCATGCGGACCCGGGCCGGCTTGATCACCGTGAGAACACGCTGGTTCCGGAAACGGAGCGCTATGACCCGGTTCATTCGGTTGATCTGGTGGAGGGGGGCACACTGGCGGGGCTGCTGGGGGCAAGCACCATCGAGGTCAACTCCCTGCACAGTCAGGGTATCGCGCGGCTGGCGGAAGGCCTGATTGTCGAAGCCACGGCTCCGGACGGGCTGGTGGAGGCTGTCCGGGTCAGGGATGCGCCCGCCTTCGCGCTGGCGGTGCAATGGCACCCGGAATGGCAGGCATGGAACAACCCCCATTCAATGGCCCTGTATCAGGCTTTTGCCGAGGCCTGCCGCGCGCGGGCCACCCGCAAGACCTGCGGTGCCTAGCCTGCGGATCGCGCAATGCGGCGCTCTGCCGCCTGCAGGATCCCGGCCAATAGCGCGCCGTAACCCATTGAGGCATGCTCGGCCATCGTGGTCAGCATACCGCCCGGCTCCAGGACCGGGTGGGCATTGGCGTCAATGAGCCGGAAGGTGCCTGCCTCATCAGCCCGGAAATCAAAGCGGGCATAGTCCCGACAGCCCAGGCGGGCAAACAGTTGGCGGCTTTGCGCCACGACTCGCTCACGGGTCGGTTCATCCAGTGGTGCCGGTTGCAGGCGGATGGCGCGCCAGTCCTCGGAGTCCGACTCCGTCTTCGAATCAATGGTCAGAACAGGCGGCCGTCGACTGTCCAGCCCGTCGAAATTGACCTCGATCGGTGGCAGCGTCAGGAATCCGGTATGCGGATTTCCGACGACCCCAACGCTTATTTCCATTCCTGTCAGAAAGGTTTGAGCAAGCACCCATCGCTCCGGGAACTGACGATTGAGCCGGGCCATGTGGCGTTGCGCATCGC
>JBNJDI010000142.1:0-4466 GCA_051744725.1 Pseudomonadota bacterium
CCGGCGAATTTCTCCACCAGGTCGAAGATGTTGTCGGCCAGTTCCTTGCTGATGCCGTTGTTCTCACAGCCCTCGAGGAACGCCTTCTTCTGCTTCTCCATCTCGGAGGCTTTCTTCTTGCCCATGGCCCGGCGCAGCAGGTCCGCCTGGCCGAGGGAGAAGCCCGCCATGACCTGCGCGATCTGCATCACCTGCTCCTGGTAGAGGATGATGCCGTGGGTGGGCTTGAGCACCGGCTTGAGGCCGTCGTACTGGAAGTCCGGGTGTGGGTAGGCCTCGGGCTGGCGGCCGTGCTTGCGGTCGATGAAGTCGTCCACCATGCCGGACTGCAGCGGGCCGGGACGGAACAGCGCCACCAGCGCGATCATGTCCTCCAGGCTGGCCGGGACCAGGCGCCGGATCAGGTCCTTCATGCCCCGGGATTCCAGCTGGAACACCGCCGTGGTCTCGGCCTTCTTGAGCAGCTCGAAGGAGGGCTGGTCGTCCAGTGGGATCTCGTCGATGTCGAGGTCCGCTTCGCCGCGCTCACGCCGGCGGCGGTTCACCATGGCCAGGGCCCAGTCGATGATGGTCAGGGTCCGCAGGCCGAGGAAGTCGAACTTGACCAGTCCGGCCTCCTCCACGTCGTTCTTGTCGAACTGGGTGACGACGCTGCCGCCGTCCTCTTCACAGTAGAGCGGGGCGAAGTCCGTCAGCTTGGTGGGCGCGATCACCACGCCCCCGGCGTGCTTGCCGGCGTTGCGGCAGATGCCCTCCAGCTTCTTCGCCATATCCCAGATTTCCTGGGCTTCCTCGTCCTGCTCCAGGAATTCGCGCAGCGGCTCTTCCTCCTCCCACGCCCGCTCCAGGGTCATACCCGGGTCAAAGGGAATGAGCTTGGACATGCGATCCGCCAGGCCGTAGGACTTGCCCTGGACGCGCGCCACGTCGCGCACCACGGCCTTGGCCGCCATGGTGCCGAAAGTGATGATCTGGGACACGGCGTTCTTGCCGTAGCGCTCGGCCACGTAGTGGATGACCCGGTCGCGCCCCTCCATGCAGAAGTCCACGTCGAAGTCCGGCATGGACACCCGTTCCGGATTGAGGAAGCGCTCAAACAGCAGATCGTACTGCATGGGGTCGATGTTGGTGATCAGCAGCGCGTAGGCCACCAGCGAGCCCGCGCCGGAACCGCGCCCCGGCCCCACCGGTACGCCGTTGTCCTTGGCCCACTGGATGAAGTCCATCACGATCAGGAAGTAGCCCGGGAACCCCATCTGGTTGACGATGTTGAGCTCAAAGTCCAGGCGTTCGTAATAGCGCGCCCGCTTCTCCTCGTAGTCCGGGTCGGCGCGGTCCAGGATGCGTTCCAGGCGCGCCTCGAGCCCTTCCTCGGAGACCTTGCGGAAGTACTCGTCCATGGTCATCCCTTCCGGGATGGGATACTGGGGCAGCGAGATCTCGCCCAGCTTGACCGGAACCGTGCACCGGCGCGCAATCTCGATGGTATTGTCGATGGCCTCGGGGATGTCCTCGAACAGCTCGATCATCTCCTCCTGGGAACGGAGGTACTGCTGGTCACTGAAGCGCCGCTCCCGGCGGGGATCATCCAGGGTCCGGCTCTCGCCGATGCAGACCCGGGCCTCGTGGGCCTCGAAATCGTCGGCCTCCAGGAAGTGCACGTCGTTGGTCGCGACGACCGGCAACTGCAGCTGCTGGGCCAGGGCCACCTGCCCGTGCACGCAGTCCTCGTCATAGGGGCGACCGGTACGCTGGAGCTCAAAGTAGAAGGCACCCGGGAACAGCGCCGCCCAGTAGCGCGCGCGTTCCTCGGCCAGTCCTTCCTTGCCGGCGAGTATGGCCCGGCCCACATCGCCCTCACGGGCACCAGAGAGCATGAGCAGCCCGTCCGCCCGCTGTTCGATCCATTCCCGCTCCACCACCGGCATGCCAGTGGCCAGGCCATCGGTATAGCCCAGAGAGATGATTTCGGTGAGGTGGCCGAAGCCGGTCTGGTTGCGCGCCAGCAGGGTGATGCGGAAGGGTTTGTGCGGGTCCTCGGGATTACGCAGCCAGATGTCCGCGCCAATGATCGGCTTGATGCCGGCGCTGGTGGTGCCCTCGTAGAACTTCACCAGCGAGCACATGTTGGACTGCTCGGTCAGCCCGATGGCGGGCATGCCCATCTCCGCCGCGCGCTCGATCAGTGGCTTGATCCGGATCAGGCCATCGACCAGGGAGTACTCCGAATGGATGCGAAGATGAACGAATGTGCGCGACACAGGGCTACTCCATGACCTCGACCAGTTCCTCCTCGGTCTGCTCCCCGAAGCGGGCCTCGACAACTTCCCCCTCGGGACTGATCACAAAGGTAGCAGGAAGGGAAACCGGGTGCTCCCACCCGTAATGGGCCTGGGGATCATCGGTGACGACGGTGAACTGGATGCCCATGTCCTCCATGAGCGTGCGCAGTGGCTTGCCTTCCACTTCATCGAAGTTCACGCCCAGAACCCGGACCCCGTCGCGCTGATCCAGCTTATTCAGCTCCGGGATCTCCTCGTAGCAGGGTTTGCACCATTCAGCCCAGTAGTTGACGAAAACCCACTGGCCTTCCAGTTCGCCGGTGCTGACCACCTCCCCCTCGGCGGAGGCGAAATCGGCGCTGCCGCCCAGACCGCCGGGCATACCGTCACAGCCCGCAAGCGCGAGCATCAGCACGACAAGCGTCGCGCGCATGAGATGAATCACCGCCAACCTCCTGATAGAGTAACGGGCAAAGCCGGATCGGATATTGTAACGGCAAATCCGGCCTCCGTAATCCATACCCGCTGAAGTGAATCGCCCGTAATGACCGAGACCGCACGCCGCCATTCCGACCTGCCGCTGGCCCACTGGGTCGGGCTGGCAAGCTTTTTCTCCCTCATGGCCATACTGGCGCTGACCACCTTCTGGCCGGCACCGGTGGAGGGGGCGTCGAAAACCGCCATCCTGGCCATCAAGCTCGTGCCGCTGGTGATTTTTGTGCCCGGGCTCCTGCGCGGCCGGAACATCACCTACATCTGGGCCTGCTTCATGATGATGATCTATTTCGCGCCGCTGTCGGTCAGCTCCTACCTCTACGGCTGGCCCCTGACGAGCGTGATCCCGCTGGTCCTGACGCTGGTCTTTTTCGTGGCGGCCCTGTTCAAGCTGCGCCAGGACCCGCGCAACCCCGGCATCCCCACGGGCTGATCCTCCATGGCAAGAACATCCAACCCCGAGCGTGACCAGCCACTGAGCCTGCCCCAGGTCTGCGAGGCCCTGGTGCGGGACGAGCGCATCGCCGAGGAGGAAGCCCGCGAGGTCCGCAACGCCAACCTGGGGTCGGATGCCCACAGGCACCCGCTGGAGATGATTGCCGACGCCCAGCTCCATGATGCCAATACCGGCAAGCTCCTGGACCTGGATGCCCTCACGCAGTGGCTGGCCCACTGGGCGGGGCTGGAATACGTGCACATCGACCCGCTCAAGGTGGATGTGCCCTCGGTGGCGGAGGTGATGTCCTACGCCTACGCCCAGCGCAATGGCATCCTGGCGGTGGAGGTCAGCCGCGATGAGGTCCGGGTGGCCACGGCCCAGCCCTTCCAGCGCGAGTGGATCAGCAACCTGGAGCACATCACCCGCCGGACGGTGACGCCGGTGGTGGCCAACCCGGCCTCCATCCGCCGCTTCACGGTGGAGTTCTACCAGCTGGCCAACTCCGTCAGCAAAGCCGGCGGCGAGGATGCCAGCAAGCACGTGCAGAGCTTCGAGCAGCTGCTCGACCTGGGTGACGGCAAGGCGGACGCCAATGACCAGCACGTGGTCAGCATCGTGGACTGGCTGCTGCACTATGCCTTTGAGCAGCGCGCCAGCGATATCCACATCGAACCCCGTCGGGAGATGTCCCAGGTGCGGTTCCGCATCGACGGCGTCCTGCACACCGTGTACGAATTCCCGATCAACGTGGGCATCGCGGTACTCAGTCGCCTCAAGATTCTGGGCCGGCTGAACGTGGCCGAGAAGCGCCGCCCCCAGGACGGCCGCATCAAGACCCGCAAACAGGATGAAAGCGAGGTGGAGCTGCGCATCGCCACCATGCCCACCGCCTTCGGCGAGAAGATGGTGCTGCGGATCTTCGACCCCGAGGTGCTGCTCAAGCCCTTTGAACAGATGGGCTTCTCCCGGGATGACCGCGAGCGCTGGCAGCGCATCACCGACAACCCCTACGGCATCATCCTGGTTACCGGCCCCACGGGTTCCGGCAAGACCACCACCCTCTATTCCACGCTGCGCCAGATGGCCTCGGACGATGTGAACATCTGCACCATCGAGGATCCCATCGAGATGGTGGAGCCGGCCTTCAACCAGATGCAGGTGCAGCACGGCATCGACCTGACCTTCGCCCACGGCGTGCGCGCGCTGCTGCGCCAGGATCCGGACATCATCATGATCGGCGAGATCCGCGA
>JBNJDI010000143.1:0-4388 GCA_051744725.1 Pseudomonadota bacterium
GCCGGCGAAACCCGCCGCGATGGCATTGAATTGGGAGCTGAGGCCTTTGCCACGGAGAATCTGACCCTGACCGGCGCCTACACCTGGTCGGATTTCCGGTTCCGCGACCGGTCGCAGGGACTGTCAGGCAACCGCCTGCCGGGGCTGCCGGAACACAACCTGTTCCTGGAGGCCGCCTGGGAGCAGGGGCCCTGGATGGCGGCGGTGGAGACGGAGGCGGTCAGTGATGTCTACGTCAGTGACGCCAACGAGGTTTCCGCCAGTGGCTATGGGCTGGTGCATCTGCGCGGCCAGTACGAGCTGCCGCTGGGCGGGTCGCGCCTGACACTGGGCGCGGGCATCCAGAACCTGTTCGAGCGCGACTATTTCAGCAATATCCGGGTCAATGCCAACGGCGGTGCTTTCTATGAACCTGCTCCTGGCCGTACCATCCATGCCAGTGTTTCGCTGACCTTCCAGGCACCCTGATGGACGCACAGACCCGCGCACCGCGCCGTGAGATCTTCGGCTGGGCGATGTTCGACTTCGCCAACCAGGCCTACACGCTGCTGATCATCACGGTGGTGTTCGGAGACCTGTTCACCCGTGTGATCGTCGGCGACGGCCCCGACTACCGGCTGGGGAACTTCCTCTGGAGCCTGGCACTGGCGGTCAGCTATGGGCTGGTGGTGGTGGCCAACCCGGTGTGCGGGGCGGTCATGGATTACACCCGCTCGCGCAAGCGCTTCCTGTTCGCCAGCTACCTTGTGACCGTGGGGGCAACCGCACTGCTGTACTTTGTGGAGCCGGGCTGGATCACCATCGCCATGGTGCTGATCATTGTCTCCAACTTCGCCTACGCCATCGGCGAGGGCTTCATTTCCAGCTTCCTGCCGGATCTGGGCCCACGCAGTGAGCTGGGCTGGATTTCGGGGCTGGGCTGGAGCCTCGGCTACATCGGCGGGCTGGTGGCAACGGCCTTCACCCTGGCCTTCCTGGGGGATGTGACGGCGGAAAACTACGACACCATCCGCTGGGTCGGGCCTTTTGCGGCGGTGTTCTTCCTGCTGGCCGCGATCCCCACCTTCGTCTGGGTGCGCGAGCGCGGCGAGGCTCGCGTGGTGCCCGAGGGCTGGTCGCTGACCCGGCTGGGCGTCAACCGCCTTCTGGCCACGGGGCGGGTGGTGAACCATTTCCGGGACCTGCGCTGGCTGCTGGTCTCGATCTTCTTCTCCATGGCCGGGATCTACATCATCGTCAGCTTCTCGTTCATCTATGGCTCCCAGGTGATCGGCTGGGATGAGGCCACGCGCACGCTGATGTTCATCACCGTCCAGATCACCGCCGCCATCGGCGCGCTGCTGTTCGGCTGGCTCCAGGGGCACTGGGGCGCGCGCCGCACCTACCTCATCACCCTCTGGCTCTGGGTGGTTGCCATACTGGCCATCTGGCAGACTCCCAACATGACCCTGCTGCTGGAGCGGGTGGCCGGGCTGAGCTTCGAGGCCCAGGAGGTGTTCCTGGTGGCGGGTGTGCTGGCCGGACTCAGCCTTGGGTCGGCCCAGTCCGCCGGCAGGGCGCTGGTGGGCGTGCTCACGCCCACGGGCAAGGCCGCGGAGTTCTTCGGCTTCTGGGGCACCGCCTCCAAGCTGGCGGCTATATTCGGGATCCTGGGGCTGGGGCTGATCCAGTGGGCGCTGGGCCTGGCGGATGCCATTCTGTTCTGCCTGGCGCTGTTCGTGCTGGCCATGGTTACGGTGCTGCCGGTGAATGAGGGCCGAGGGCAGGATGTGGCCGAGAACTGGCGGGAGTCGGAGTCCGGATGAGTGTTGAGACTTGCTGGAAGCGGGGAGCGGTTTGTCCGTGGAGGTAGCGGCGCTGGTGGCACTTGCCGTGGTGCTGGTGGTGGGGGCGTCCATCCTGTGGTCGACCCTGCGCACGGGCATGCCGCCGATGCCCAGTCTGGGCCGGGCGCCGAAAGCGATGCTGGAGCTGGCGCCTGAGCGGCCGGACGGCACCATCGTGGATATGGGCTCCGGCTGGGGCACGCTTGCCATCCGCTTTGCGCGGCGCTTCCCGCAGACGCCGGTGGTCGGTTACGAGGTGTCGTTCTTTCCCTGGCTGGTGTCGGTGTTACTGGCGCGGCTGCTGCGGCTGGAGAACCTGCACTTCCACAGGCGGGATTTCCGGGAGGCGGATCTGGATGGGGTGGAAGTACTGCTGTGCTACCTGATGCCGGGGGGGATGCAGGCGGTGCAGCAGCGGCTGGAGCGCGATCCGGGGTCGGTGCGCTGGGTGATCAGCCACTGCTTTGCCCTGCGTGGGCGCGAGCCCGAGACGGTCAGCGAGCTCCCGGATCTCTACGCCACACGGGTCTATCGTTACCGTTACCAGTAACGCCCGCCGGTGGCGATGACCACCACGATCAGGCCGATGACCAGGTTGATGGCCACGAACAGGCGGATCTGGCCGACCCGGCGCTTGCCTTCCTCAATGTCGCCACTGTCCACGGCCTGCTTGAGGCGCTTGTAGGGGGCGAAGACGATGTGCAGGAACAGCAGCATCATCAGCAGGCCGAGCCCGTGCATCACGTGGATGTGCCAGTTGACGTTGGCCATGCCGCCGTAGGCGTGGATCAGGCCGTAGCCGGTGACCAGCAGGATGCCCACCGCGGCCCAGACCCAGCGGAAGAACAGTGACAGGGCGTGGCACCACAGCACCGGGCGCTGGGCGGGATCCACCACCCGCACCACGGCCGGGCGCATGGCCATGTAGGCGAAGAACATGCCACCCACCCAGATCACGGCGGCGAGGGCATGCAGAGAGAGGGACAGTCCGGTCATTGCGCGGTCTCCATTGAATCCTTGTGTGTGTTTTCGGCGGTCTGGGTCTCGCGGGCCTTCAGGGCCTGGACCTGTCGGTGCTCATAGCGTTTGGCGGCACCGGCAACGGCGCCGCTGTTGCCCGTCCGGAGCCAGCGCCGCACGCGCCCGGCATCGCCCAGCGGGGTGCGCTTCCCAAAGGAATTGAGGAACACCATGCCCACCGGGCGCTCATCCACCCGGGTCACCATCATCAGGCAGCGCCCGGCATCGTTCAGGTAACCGGTCTTGGTCAGGCGTACCGGCCAGCCGCGCCGGTGCACCAGCACGTTGGTGTTGCCATAGCGCAGCTGGTAGCGCGGGCTCCGGAAGTGCACCGTATGGTAACGCGTGGTCGACAGCTCGCGCAGGGTCTCATTTTTCCAGGCCGCACGCATCAGCCGTGTCAGGTCCGAGGCGGTGGACTGGTTCTTCGACGACAGCCCGGCCGGATCCACGAACCGGGTATTGTTCATGCCGAGCAGCGTGGCCTTGCGGTTCATCGCCTCGATGAAGGCGTCGTAGCCGCCCGGATGATGGCGTGCCAGCTGGTGGGCCGCCAGGTTCTCTGAGGCCATCAGGGCAATGCGCACAAGGTCCCGGCGCGTGGCCTCGGAACCGATGCGGATGCGGGAGTAGGCGTTGACCGGAGCCGCGCGGTCCCGCTCCAGGATGGTGAGGTAGTCATCCAGCGGCTGGTCGGAATCCAGAACCACCAGGGCGGTCATCACCTTGGTGATCGAGGCGATGGGCACCGGGGTCTGGGCGTGTTTGCCATGGATCTGGGAGCCGGTTTCAAGGTCAACCACGGCTGAGTGAACGGAGGCCAGTTCCAGGTTCCGGGTATCCAGCCCTTCTGTCAGCGGTGATGCACCCGCCCCTGCCGGGAGCAGGATGAGCAGGCAGAACAGCCCGGTCAGCCAGAGTCTTGCCATCGGATCCCCTCCTCGTGAAAGAGGTCATTGTTCCACACTGGGCGCCGGGGGGGAACCGGGATCACTGTACCGTAACCACCTTGCTGGCACGGCGGTAGCGGATCTTCCAGCCCTTCCAGCTGGGCAGCTCCCAGCGCTTGGGCGGTGTTTTGCGCGGGCCGTGGCGGTACTCCAGGGTGATGCGCCGGGCGGCGGGTTCATAGGTTGCAGTCATGACCAGATCTCCCAGCGAGATCCGGCGGGGGTAGCGCCGGTCGAAAGTCTCGCGCTCCCATTCCGGAATGCCCTCAAAGGCCAGATCCGCGGGCTCAATCAGGCTCTCATCCCCGGGCTCCTCCACGCCCAGCGCCTGCAGGCGCCGGCAGAGCCACTCCCGGGCGGAGTCCGGCACCTCGCCTTCGCCGTGGCCCAGCGCCACGTACAGCGCCCACTGCTGGATGTCCGCCTGGACCCGCTCACCGACAGGCGAGAGCAGCTGCCCCTGAAGGATCAGCTCCGCCAGGGCGCTGCGCAGGTCCGCCCCGGAGGGGGCGGTGTCCACCGAGCTGACGACGCGGTTGGCGTAGAGGCGTTCGCGGCGGACCCGGGGTTCGCCGTCCTCGAGGCGCATCTC
>JBNJDI010000144.1:0-4368 GCA_051744725.1 Pseudomonadota bacterium
TCCACGCCGGGAACAACCCAGCTGGCGGGTGCTGGATGGAACAGCAGCAGGGGCGCCGCGACCAGGATCACCGGCATCACCACCACGGACAGCAAGGGAATGGCAGCCAGGTTCACAGCGAAGGCGATGCCGGAGGGGGCCATTCCATGCCAAAGCAGCAGCGGCGCGAGGCCGGCCACCACGGAAAACTGGGCCAGCACCAGTCCCGTTACGGCACCAGGAGACCGGAAGCGGGCACCCAGCCCGAGTATGAGACAGGCCACCGCCCCGAAGGACAGCCAGAACCCAGGCCCCCACAGGGCCCGCGGCTCCAGCATCACCACCACCATGAGCGCCATCAGCCAGCCGTCCCAGAGACGCCACTGGCGCCCGGAGGCCAGCATCCAGCCTGCCACGGCCACCATCACCAGCGCCCTCTGGGTCGGCACGGTCAGGCCGGCAAGCAGCGCGTAGCCGGTCGCCAGCAGAGCCACAAGCGTGAAGGCAGCCAGCCGGCCGACGTTGGGTCGTTTATGCGCCAGACGGGTTATGGGCACTCCCAGGACCACGCCGGCAATAGCGGCCACCAGCCCCACGTGCAGGCCGGATATGGCCACCAGATGCTGGGTGCCCGTGGCATCCAGCCGGTCCCAGTGCTCGTCCTCAAGACCCGAGCGGCTGCCAAGGAGCAGCGCCTCCACCAGCTCCGGATTGCGCAGGCGTTCTCCGTGACGGTTGAGGCGGTGGATCAGCTCGATGCGGGCGGCATGGTAATGGCAGAGGGGACCACAGAGTTCCGGGGCCGGCTCCATGCGGCTGACCCTGGCAATGGCGCCAATGCGCTCGCGCCAGAGCCATCGCTCGAATCCGCCGCCACCGGCGTTCAGCGGGGCACGGGGCGCCTCAAGACGGGCTTCAAGCACCAGGCCGCCACTGATGCGATGGCGGGACCTGTCGCCTTCCAGCGTCGCCCTGATCCGGGCAGGGCGTGTCCCACCCCCATCGGTTGTGCAGAGCACAAAAGCCAGCTGACCGGCGCTGGTGCGGCGGGCGGGCTCACAGACATACCCCTGAAGCGTAACCGGTTCCGTCCAAGCCCCTGGCTCAGCGGGTGGCTGCACCCCCGGCCATTCCAGTAGGATAAGCACAACTGTCAGCGCCAGCATCCCTGCGCGCATAGCACCCTTCCCTGTCATACCCTGTTTTCATACGGATGAGGTGAGCTTCACTCATGGACAGACGTTTCTTCAGGCGCCTCATCCCGCACCCGGACCAGCTCCGCCGGTTCCGTGCCCTGAAGCTGCTCGGCAACGTCCTGAACGAACCCAACCTGTGGCACATCAACCGCCATTCGGTTTCCAGGGCCATCCTGCTCGGCGTGTTCTGGTGCATGGTGCCCATGCCTTTCCAGAGTCTGCCCGCCGCCATGACGGCCATCTGGTTCAATGCCAACCTGCCGCTGACCCTGATCACCCTCTGGATCAGCAACCCTCTGACAATGGGACCGCTGCTCTACGCGGGTTACGCCGTGGGCGTCCTGGTACTCGGGCGCCCAAGGGAGGCGGAGCAGTTCCAGCTCAGCTGGGACTGGATCAGCGGCCGCCTGATCGAGGTGGGCGTGCCGCTGTACATCGGATCCCTGATTCTCGGGGTGGTCTTTTCCCTCTGCGCCTATCTCGCCATACAGCAGCTATGGCGGCGACGTGTGCGCCAGCGCTGGCATCAGCGCCAGCGCGAACGCCGCCTCAGGAATGGGCCTCACTGATCCCGCCGTGATCCAGGCGCAGCACGCGCCCCATCCCCTGCGCCAGCTCCAGGTCGTGGGTGACCACCACGAAGGCGGAATCCAACTGCTCGTTGAGCTCGCGCATCAGCCCCTGGATCCGCTCGCCGGTATCGTCATCCAGATTGCCCGTGGGTTCGTCCATCAGCACACAGCGCGGGTCGTTGACCAGTGCCCGCGCGATCGCCACCCGCTGGCGCTCACCGCCGGAAAGTTCTGAAGGCTTGTGCTTCAGGCGCTCGCCCAGGCCTACCCGCTCCAGCAGGTCCCGGGCCTTCGCTCTCGCCTGCCGGGGGTTGTAACTGCCCAGAGCCGCCGGGAGCGCGACGTTGTCCAGCGCACTGAACTCCGCCAGCAGGTGATGGAACTGGTACACGAACCCCAGGGTGCGGTTGCGGAAGCGGCAGCGCTCACGCTCGCGCATGCCATGGATGTTCTCGCCGTCGATCCACACTTCCCCCTCGCTGGGCCGGTCAAGACCACCCAGCATGTTGAGCAGCGTGGTCTTGCCGGAGCCGGAGCTGCCCACAATGGCCAGGGTCTCACCGGGTGCAACGCTCAGGTTCACGTCCGAGAACACGCGCAGGGTATCGCGCCCTTCGCGGTAGGTCTTGGCCAGATCCCGGCACTGGATGATCGGTGTCTCACTCATAACGCAGAGCCTCCGCCGGCTGGACCCGGGAGGCGCGCCACGCCGGGTAGATGGTTGCAAGCAGGCTCATGGCCAGGCCCGCGCCGCCCACAATGAGCACGTCATTGAGCTGGAGCTCGGACGGCAGGTAGCTGATGAAGTACACGTCGGCGCTCAGGAACTGCATGCTCAGAACGCTTTCAACCCATTCGATGACGCTGCTGATGTTGAGCGCCAGCAGCACACCCAGGCCGGTGCCGATCAGGGTACCGCCCACGCCGATCACGCCCCCCTGGATGATGAACACCGCCATGATGCCGGCCGGGGTCATACCCATGGTCCGGAGAATGGCGATATCCGCCTTCTTGTCCGTCACCACCATGACCAGCGCCGAGACGATGTTGAACGCGGCCACCGCCACAATGAACATCAGCAGCAGGCCGATCATGGTCTTCTCCATCTGGATCGCCTGGAACAGGTTGCCGTGGGTCTGGGTCCAGTTCATGGTCCGGTAGGCGCCCGGCAGCGACTGCGCGATCCGGTTGGCCACCATCGGGGCCTGGAAGAGTTCATCCACCTGGATCCGCACGCCCTGGGCCCGGTCGCCAAGCCGCAGCAGCTTGCCCGCGTCCCGGTAGTGGACCAGGGTGTAGCTGCTGTCGAGCTCCGCCCCAACACTGAAGGTGCCCACCAGCGTGAACCGTTTCATCCGTGGCATCACACCCGCCGGTGAAACGGACGCCTCCGGCAGCACCACCGTCACCCGGTCCCCCATGCGGATACCCAGCCGCCGGGCGAGCGACTCCCCGAGGATGATGCCGAACTCACCCGCCTTCAGATCCGAGAGACTGCCGTGGTTCATGTGCTTCTGGATGATCGAGACGTCGGGTTCATGCTCCGGGTCAACGCCGTTGATGAGCGCGCCCTGCACTTCGCCTTTGCCCGTGAGCATGCCTTCAGCCCGCGAGAAGGGTGCCACGCCCGTCACTTTGGGGTTGGACTCGGCGACCCGGGCCACATCGCGCCAGTCCTCCATGCCCTCGGGGCTCTCGACCACGGCGTGCGGCACCATGCCGAGAATGCGCTCACGCAGCTCCCGATCAAAGCCGTTCATGACCGAAAGCACGGTGATCAGCACCATGACCCCGAGGATCAGGCCCAGCATCGACACCAGCGAGATGAAGGAGATGAAGTGGTTGCGGCGTTTGGCGGCGGTGTAGCGCAGGCCGATGAATACGGAAAGGGGTCTGAACATAGATGGTTACCGGAATCCTTGGGCAGGTCGGCCGCGCCTGCACTGTCATGAATCACTGTTACACTCAGAGAATCGGGTCCAGGAGAAAACCATGCCATCAGAACACGATCCCGAGCGTCGCCAGTTCTACCGGATCGAGGACCGCGTGGGCCTCGAGTGCCGTCAACTCGAGGGAGAGCCAGCCGGCCCTCCCGAAACCCTCTTCGAGGGCGGTGAAACGCTTCCACTGGAGGAAGAACTGCGTCGGCATGATGCGGAGATCCGCCATCAGCTCGGGCTGCTTTCGGAAAGCGACCGGATCCTCTCCCAGCTTGCCCGTGCCCTCAACGAGAAGCTCGACACGGTGGCGCGGATTATGACCTTTCAGCAGAATCCCTTGCAAGACAGTGAGTGGGTTCAGGTCACGCTCAGCGAGGGAGGCCTCTCCTTCATCACCACGGAGCCGGTGCCCGAGCTGGATTCACTGATGGCCGTCCGCCTGACCCTGATGCCTGAGCTCAGCCAGGTTGCCGCCTATGGCCGCGTGGTATCCGTGGATGCCACGGAAGAAGGCAAGCGCCTGCACCTGCAGTTCCACAACCTGGAAGACGCCGAGCGCCAGCAGATCGCCCGGCATGTGCTCAGGCTCCAGGCCCGGGAACGCCAGCAGGCCCGACAGCGCCGCGAGCAACGCGGAGACACACGCTGACTCGACGCAGCCGGCTTGTACGCTATAGTTAG
>JBNJDI010000145.1:0-4245 GCA_051744725.1 Pseudomonadota bacterium
ACACCACCCAGCTTGTACCAGTTCCGCTCAAAGTTGTTCCGGTAGAGCGTGGTGCTCAGGTCGAGATCCTCGGAGAACTCGATGTAGTGGGTCAGGCTGTACTGCTCACGCTCGCTGTGGAAGCGGTCCTGGGCCGAGGCGGCATAGCGGCGATAGGGATCATCCTGGAAGTCGGACAGGGTCTGGCCCATGTAGCTTTCGTTGGCGTCGCGCTCGCCCATGCCAACCTTCAGGTCCACCTGCTGGTAGTACTCGGCGCCCGGAGCGGAGTGCCAACGCAGCTTGCCCACGAATTCGCGGCGCTCAAAGCCGGTGTCCTGCTCGCTGAGGTTCTCGCTGCGCTGGCCCTGTACATCGCGCGGGGTATCCAGGTCGCGGAAGCCGTCGGAGCCGTCTGTATAGCCCTCGATCATCCAGCCCCACTGACCCTCGGAGCCACCGATATGGGCGTGATGGCGTTCCCCGCCGTCGGAGCCGAGCATCGACTGGATGCGGCCGCTGAATTCCTCGGACGGGATCGGCGTGGAGATCATGTTGAGGGCGCCGCCGTTGGTGTAGGGGCCATACTGGATGGAGCTGGAGCCCTTGCGCGCCTCCACGTTGTGCATGCGCCCAACCGGTGGGAAGTAGTAGGCGGAGGGCGCCGCATAGGGGGCGGGGGCGGCCAGGATGCCGTCCTCCATGAGCGTGATCTTGCTGCTGCGCCCGGTGGCTGTGCCCCGCATGCCGATGTTGGGGAAGAGGCCGAAGCCGTCCTCCTGACGCATGTTCACGCCGGGGATCTGCCTGAGTACCCGGATGGGGTCCCCGTAGTTGTGCCGATCCAGTGCTTCCTCATCGATCACGTGGGCCGAGCCGGGCACATTGCTGATGCGTTCCGGTCCGCCGGTGATGGTCAGCTGATCCAGCGTGAAATCCTGCTGCGATCCGTCTTCCTGGGCCTGGGCAACGCCGGCGGTGAGCGCGGCGGCAATGGCCAGGGTGAGGGTTCTGCGTCGGGATTGGATGTGCTGCATGGTTGCTCCGCTTTCCTCTGGTGGATTGAATGCAATTAAGTGAGAACGAAACGTAATGAGAACGATTATTAGATGCTGATAGTATGGTTGTGCGGGTGGTGTGTCAACAAAATGTAATGATCCCGTTATTCCGTTGGGTTTCGGGAGCCTGAGGGCAGGAAGCGGCTGCGGTAGGCGCCGGGTGTCATGCCGGTACGGGTATGGAAGAGGCGGGAAAAGGCACTGGTATCTTCGTAGCCCACGGCCCGGGTGATCTCCGCCAGGCGCCGGTGGGGCTGTTCCAGCAGTTTCTTGGCCTTTTCCACGCGCAGTTGCTGGAGATAGCGCAGGGGCGTATCGCCGGTGGCATTGCGGAAGCGGCGCTTGAAGGTGCGTGGGGTCATGTGGAAGCGTTCCGCCAGAGCATCCATGCGGATGGGCTCGGCCAGGTGGTCGGCCAGCCAGTCCTGCACGGCGCTGATGGCCTCGTCCTGGTGGTAGCGCCGGGCATGGATGCTGCCATAGGCGGCCTGGCTTTCCCGGCCCATGTCCATCACGAAGGCCCGGGCCAGGGCGCGGGCGGTATCCACGCCGCAATAGCGCTCCACCAGGAAAAGGCCCAGATCCAGCCACGCCATGCCGCCGCCGGCGCAGAAGATATTGCCGTCCGCAGTGATCAGACGGTGGGGGCGCAGGCCCACATCCGGGTAGCGCTCGCGGAACAGGCCACTGTAGCCCCAGTGTGTGGTGGCTTCGCGGCCGTTCAGCAGACCGGCTTCCCCGAGCAGAAAGGCACCGGTGCAGTTGCTGGCCAGGTCGCGGCCTTCATCGTGCCAGCGCTGGAGCAGGGGAAGCAGTGCGCGGTTGGCCTCCAGGGTGGCGTCAATGTCGCCACCGATGGTCGGAATGATGACCAGATCGGCTGGTGGTGCCGTATCCCAGCGGCTGCCGGCCATGAGGCTGACGCCATTGACGCAGTGGCAGGGGCCGCCATCAGCGGTCGCCAGGGTGACGCTGAACCTGGGTTCCGGTTGTTCATCGTGGATGCGGGCCCAGGTCACACCCGCCATCCGGAACAGGTCCATGACGCCGGTGATGGCGGTGGCCAGGGCTTTCTCGAAGCCGATGATGGTGACCTGGTAGTGCTCCGGCTGGGGCATTACGGCATCCGTAGTTGGCAGGATCCGCCGATATTGTGTCATTGATGACAGTAGGCGACCATGGCCGCCTGTGGCAGTGTGGGAACGGAATGAACCAGCGGAGATTCCATCGTCATGGCCGATACCCTGCTTGACCGACGCGACCTGGCCTTCCAGCTCTACGAAGTGCTGGACACCGAATCCCTGAGTGAGCGTGAGCGCTTCACCGACCACAGCCGCGAGACCTTCGATGCGGTGTTCGATACGGCGGAGCGGATCGCCCGGGAACAGTTCGCCAGCCACAACAGCCTTGCGGACAAGGAAGAGCCCCGTTTCGAGGATGGCCGGGTGGTCATGCGCCCGGAGGTGAAGGCGGCGGTTGATGCCTACGCCGAGGCCGGCTTCATCGCCGGGCGCTATGACTACGAGCTGGGTGGCATGCAGCTCCCCGAGACGGTCATGACCGCCTGCAATGGCTTCTTCATGGCGGCCAATCCCAGCACCGCGGGCTACCCCTTCCTGACCACCGCCGCAGCCAACGTCATCCGGACCTTCGGCTCCACACAACAGCAGGCGTGGTTCCTGCAGCCCATGCTGGAAGGGCGCTTTACCGGCACCATGGCGCTGACCGAACCCCAGGCCGGCTCCTCGCTGGCGGACCTGCGCACCACCGCCAAGCCCACGGACGAGGGGCACTACCTGATCAAGGGCGCCAAGATCTACATCTCCGGTGGCGAGCATGAGCTCAGCGACAACATCGTGAACCTGGTGCTGGCGCGCATCCGCGGGGCGCCTGCGGGGGTGAAGGGCATCTCGATGTTCATTGTGCCCAAGTACCGCCTGGACGCCGACGGCAATCCGGGGGAGCGCAATGGCGTGGGCCTGGCCGGCCTGATCCACAAGCTCGGGTACCGGGGCACCACGTCCACGGCGCTCAGCTTCGGTGACGACGCGGACTGTCATGGCTATCTGGTGGGCGAACCCCATCAGGGCCTCAAGTACATGTTCCAGATGATGAACGAAGCGCGGGTCGGTGTGGGCTTTGGCGCGGCCGCCATTGGTTATCGGGGCTACCAGCACAGCCTGGAATACGCCCGGGATCGCCGGCAGGGGCGGCCACCGTCCGAGAAGGACCCAACCACCGAGCCGGTACCCATCATCCAGCACGCGGACGTACGGCGCATGCTGCTGGCGCAGAAGTCCTGGATGGAAGGCGCACTGGCGCTTTGCTTCTACGGCGCGCGGCTGATGGACGACAGCCATACCCACCCGGATGAGGAGCAGCGCCGACAGGCGCGGCAGATGCTGGACCTGCTCACGCCGGTGATCAAGGCCTGGCCCTCGGAGTACGGACCGAAGGCCAATGATCTGGCCATCCAGGTGTACGGCGGTGCCGGCTACACCCGCGAATACCCGGTGGAGCAGTGCTGGCGGGATAACCGCCTCAATCCCATCCATGAGGGCACCAACGGCATCCAGGCCATGGACCTGCTGGGGCGCAAGGTCTGGCAGGGCAATGGCGAAGCCATCCAGCAGCTGTTCGGGGCCATCCAGGCGGACCTGCAGAAAGCGCCGGATGAACGCTGCCGCCAGTGGGCGTATTCACTGAGCGAAACCCTGCAGCAGGCGGGCAAGGTCACCCAGTCCCTGGGTCAGGCGCTGGCCCAGGAGGCTCCGGAGAAGGGCCTTGCGAACGCCAGCGTCTACCTGCGGCTCTTTGGCCACATCTGTGTCGCCTGGATGTGGCTGCGCCAGGCCAATGCCGCCACACAGGCGCTGGCCGGGGAGGTCTCCGGCGCGGATGAGGCCTTTTACCAGGGCAAGCTGCAGGCGGCCCAGTACTTCTTCCACTGGGAACTGCCCACGGTGGCCCAGGACCTGGTCCTGCTGCAGAATCAGGATGACACCTGCTACGCCATGCGTGATGAGTGGTTCTGAGCAGTAGGAGCTTGCTTCGCAAGCGATCAGGGTTATCGCGCGCAGGGCGCGCTCCTACGGTGAAAAACTGAGATTCGGGGAATTGGAACTATGGCGCTGGTAAACGTTGAAGCGAAGGATCACATCCTGTTCATCGGCCTGAACCGGCCGGAAAAGATGAACGCCATGAACCG
>JBNJDI010000146.1:0-4225 GCA_051744725.1 Pseudomonadota bacterium
CCAGGAAGTGGAACTCTTCCGGGCACGGTTCGTGGTGCTGGCCACCGGCGGTGCCAGCAAGGCCTATCTCTACACCAGCAACCCGGATGGCGCCACCGGCGACGGCATCGCCATCGCCTGGCGCGCGGGCTGCCGGGTGGCCAACATGGAATTCAACCAGTTCCACCCCACCTGCCTCTATCACCCGCAGGCCAAGTCGTTCCTGATCAGCGAGGCGCTGCGCGGCGAAGGCGGCAAACTGCTGCTGCCCGATGGCAGCCGCTTCATGGACCGCTTTGACGAGCGCGCGGAACTGGCACCACGGGACATTGTGGCGCGGGCCATCGACCATGAGATGAAGCGCCTGGGCGCGGACTGCCTCTACCTGGACATCAGCCACCGCCCGGCGGATTTCATCGAGGAACACTTTCCCACCATCGCTGCCCGCTGCCGCGACTATGGCATCGACATCAAACACGAGCCCATTCCCATCGTGCCCGCCGCCCATTACACCTGCGGCGGCATCATGGTGGACGAGCACGCCCGCTCGGACGTCAACCAGCTCTACGCGGTGGGCGAGACCTCCTTTACCGGCCTGCACGGCGCCAACCGCATGGCCAGCAACTCACTGCTGGAATGCCTGGTCTACGGCCGCGCAGCGGCCCGCGACATCAACGAGCAGAACCCGCATGTACCGGAACCGCCGGAAGTACCGGAGTGGGACGAATCCCGGGTGCGCGATTCGGACGAGGACGTGGTGATCGCCCACAACTGGGATGAACTGCGCCACTTCATGTGGGACTATGTGGGCATTGTGCGCACCACCAAGCGGCTGCAGCGGGCCAAGCACCGGGCGGATATGCTCCACAGCGAGATCCGCGAGTTCTACAGCAACTACCGGGTGAGCAATGACCTGCTGGAGCTGCGCAACCTGGTAACGGTGGCGGATCTGATCATCTGCTCGGCACTGCAGCGCCGCGAAAGCCGGGGGCTCCACTACAACCTGGACTACCCCACCACTGCGGCGGACCCCAAGGACACCATACTGGTGCCGACCACCTATATGCGCTCTGACGCCTGACCTGCTGATGGAAACCACGGATCCCATGACCGACGACCGCGAATACAAACGCCTTGTCTGGCACAGCCGCAGAGGCATGCTGGAGCTTGACCTGCTGCTGGTGCCTTTTGTGAAGGAAGCCTACCCCTCGCTGCCCGAGGCCGACCAGGCCCGTTACCGGAGCCTGATCGACTGCGAGGACAACGACCTCTTTGCCTGGTTCATGCAGCGCAGCCGCCCCGAGGACCCGGACCTTGCCCGCATCGTCGACCTCATCCTCCAGCGGGTTCAGCCGGATTGACGTCCCGCTCAGCCCGTCACCCGGCCTTGCAGCCGTCGCCGCCGCGCCATGGCTGCTGCCGGCGGCGCTGGTCCTGAGCCTTGAGGGCATTCCCGGTACCGTTACCGCAGGTGTGACTGTCGCCTGCACCGCCGGCGCCATCGCGGCCATCCGGCACCAGCTCCTGCTCACCCGCCACAGCCCGCTGCGGCTGATCGCTGGGCCGGACGGGCTTCGGGCCGTCCATGCCGGAGGTAACGAACAGCCGGTCCGGGTCGGGACCGGCTCACGAATCGCCCACCGCTTTCTCTGGCTGCGCCTCAGCGCAAACGGCCCTGCCCGGCCCCTGCTGTTGAGCACCCTCCCGGGTATCCGCAATACTGATGCGCGAAGCCTGCGCCGGCTGACGGGCTGGCTCCGGCTGGGGCCGGCCCGCGCGGGCGAGTGAGCCCAAGAATCCCTTTCACGGAGACACGGAATGACCCAGACGACCGCCACGGCCCCCGCCACCCTGCCCGATGCCATGACCGCCCCGGTCAACGCCCATCGGCTGATGCTGCTGGAGGGCCCGGATGTGGATCGCTTCCTCCAGGGCCAGGTCACCTGCAACATTGACGAGCTGACCCGCGAACACAGCCTGCCCGGCGCGGCCTGCACGCCCAAGGGCCGCGCCTACGCGCTCTTCCGTCTGGTGCGCCTGTCTCCCGAAAGGGTCCTGGTGCGTTTTCCCGAATCCCTGAGCGACCGGATCAGCCAGCAGCTGAGCAAGTACCTGGCCTTCTTCCAGGCGGAGCTGAAAGCAGCGGAGGACTGGCAGCTTCTGGGGCTCATCGGGGAAGAGCGCGCCGCTACCCTGGCGCCCTCACTGCCGGCAGAGGTGAACCACGCCACCGTCACGGACGAGGGAATACTGGTGCGTACCGTGCCCCTGCCCGACGGCCGGGCCCGCTTCGAACTCTGGTGGAACACGGCTACAAAGGCAACGCCACAGCCCGACCAGGACAGCGCCGCGTGGCAGCTTTCGGAAATCCTGAGCGGCCTGACCCTGCTCAACGACACCACCACGGAACAGTACATACCGCTGAACCTGAACCTCCAGGCCTACGGGGGCGTGAGCTTTACCAAGGGCTGTTACACGGGCCAGGAGATCATCGCGCGCATGCATCACCTGGGGCAGCTCAAGAAGAGTCTTTTCCGCCTTGAGGCCCGTTTCACCGACACCCTCCCCGCCCCCGGCGACCGGCTGGTGGACGGCGACGGCAATGCCCTGGGCGAAATCACCGACAGCATCGCCACCGACGACGGCACCGTGCAACTGCTCGGAGTCCTCAAGCACGCCGCCATGAACGCCAGCATCACGCTCGCGGACCAGCCGGGCGCACAGCTGGCGCTGCAACCACTGGGTTATGGGGTGCCCGAACAGCAGCCGTGACAAAATATAACGGCACGCCGCGCCCGCGCCTGCTATAAAGAGGGCAGCATTCCAAAGCATCCAGGAGGCCCTCAAGGCTATGACGGAACTGGCCAACCGCATCCGTGATCAGCTCCTAACAGCCATCGACCAGGATCAGCTGACCCTGCCAACGCTGCCGGAAGTGGCACTGAAAGTCCGGGACATTGCCGAGGACGAAGACTCCACGATCCATGACATCGCCAAGACCATCAGTGACGATGCCGCCATGTCCGCGCGCATCATCAAGGTGGTGAACAGCCCCCTGTTCCGGGGCTCCCGGGAGATCGAGACCCTCAACATGGCGGTCAGCCGGCTGGGCATGGACTACACCAGCAGCCTTGCCATGGGTCTGGCCATGGAACAGATGTTCCAGGCGACCTCGGACATGGTGGACCGGCGCCTGCGCACCATCTGGCAGCGCAGCACCGAAATCGCCGGCATTGCCCAGGTGCTCGCCCAGCACTACACCCGGCTCAGGCCCGAACAGGCGACCCTGGCGGGTCTTGTCTGCCAGATCGGCGCCCTGCCGGTGCTGCGTTTTGTTGAGGACCATGACCTGCAGGTCAATAGCGCCATGCTGGACAACCTGGTGGACGAACTCCACCCGGTGATCGGGGACCGTATTCTCAAGCGCTGGGACTTTCCTCTGGAGCTGCACCACGTGCCGTCGGAGCACGTGAACTTCGGGCGCCAGGTTCCGGAAGCGGATTACGCGGACGTGGTCATGGTCGCCAGCCTCCAGACGCTGGTCGGCACCGGTCACCCCTACACGGAAATGAACTGGCACGAGGTCACCGCATTCCACCGGCTGGGCCTGGATCCGGAATCCGGCATGGACGATGACGAGGACCTGGGTGAGCAGATGGACGCGGCCATGGCCCTGCTCAAGGGCTGAGCCCGCTCAGCCCTGGGCCTGTTTGCCGCCACGGTAACGGGCTTCCAGGGCAGCCTGGTCCGGCAGCGCCCAGTCCACCTCCGGAAGCCCCTGCTGCGCCAGCCACTCGTTGGTCCGCGAGAACCACTTCTGACCGAAGAACCCCCGGTGGGCGGCGAGAGGCGATGGATGCGGCCCCTCCAGCACCAGATGCCGGTTGCGGTCGATGAAGCCACCCTTTTTCTGGGCATAGCTGCCCCACAGCAGAAACACCACGCCCTCGCGCTCCTCGTTGAGGTGCCCGATAACGCGATCCGTGAAGGTCTCCCAGCCCTGCCCGCGATGGGCGCCGGCATTGCCCTGGGCCACCGTCAGCACACTGTTGAGCAGCAGCACCCCCTGCTCCGCCCAGGGCTGCAGGCAGCCGTGGTCGGGGATGGGTGTGCCCAGGTCCTGGTTGAGCTCCTTGAAGATGTTGACCAGCGAGGGCGGCACCTGGACGCCGGGCCGGACACTGAAGCACAGGCCATGGGCCTGGCCCGGCCCGTGATAGGGATCCTGCCCCAGGATGACCACGGA
>JBNJDI010000147.1:0-4199 GCA_051744725.1 Pseudomonadota bacterium
CTGGTGGCGTGGCGGCTCAGCGCCAGCGGCATCTGGTCATGGGCAATACCGTCGCCGTCGTCACGCACCCGGATCAGGCGCGCGCCGCCCTGCTCCACCTCCACTTCGACCCGGGAGGCGCGGGCGTCCAGCGCGTTCTCGATGAGTTCCTTGGTGACCGAGGCCGGGCGTTCAACAACTTCGCCGGCCGCGATCTGGTTGGCGAGACGGGGGGGTAGGGTCTGGATGGCTGCCATGACCGGAATGGTACCAGATCAGGACGAGGGGATGCTGATCACCTGCCCGATATGCAGCGTCTCACCATTGATGTTGTTGGCGGACTTGAGCTTCTGCACCGACACCTGGTTGCGCCGGGCGATGGCCGAGAGGGTATCGCCCCGCCGGATCTCGTACTCGCGCTTCCCGTCGCTGCTGCGCTGCTGGTGGGCAATCAGCGTGCCCGGGGGCGGCGATGAGCGGAAATGCCGGTTAATGCCATCCACCATGGCATCCACAACGCGCTTCTGGTGCGCCGCCTGGGTGAGCTTCATCTCATCGGTCGGATTGGAGATGAACCCGGCTTCCACCAGGATCGAAGGGATGTCCGGGCTCTTGAGCACCGCAAAGCCCGCCTGTTCCACCGAGGACTTGTGCAACTGACCGACCGTGTCCAGCTGATCCAGCACATTGGAGCCGACCCCCATGCTGTATTCAATGCTGGCCGTCATCGACAGGTCCAGCAGCACACCCGCCAGCATCTCGTCCTTGTCCTTGAGCGACACACCCCCGACACCGCCAACCAGGTCTGCGCTGTTCTCACTTTCGGCAAGCCAGCGGGCCGTTTCACTACTGGCGCCATCCGTTGACAGCGCGTAGACCGAAGCCCCCCTGGGGTTGGGGGAATTAAAGGCGTCCGCATGAACGGAGACAAACAGGTCAGCATTGTAGTCCCGGGCGATCTTGGTGCGCTTGCGCAGACCGATGTAGTAATCGTCCTTGCGCGTCATGTATGCCTGGAAGCCTTCCATGGCGTCAATCCGCTCCACCATGCGTTCTGCCAGCTTCAGGGTGACATCCTTCTCCTGGACCCCGGAGGGGCCTATGGCGCCCGGATCCTCACCACCGTGGCCGGCGTCCACCACCACGATGATGTCCCTGCGCTTGCTGTCGCTCTGGTCCTCAAGGACCGCCTGCTGCTCCTCCTCACGCTCACTGTTGCCGCTCATGAGATCCACCACCAGCCGGTGGCCGTACTGCTGGTTCGGCTTGAGCAGGAAACTGCGCGGCTCCACATCCTTTTTCATATCCAGCACGACCCGCAGGTCACCGTTATCCCGGCGCCCCGTACGGATCTTGCGGATGGGCGTCTCATCCAGGTCCAGCTTCTCCAGATCGGTCTCCAGATCCGCCTGCTCCACGTCGATCACCAGCCGGCGCGGCGACTCCAGTGCAAACAGCCGATGATCCACCGAATCACCGGTTTCCAGCACCAGCCGGGTGTGATCCGTGGCCGGCCAGATCCGGGCGTTGTCCACCGGCGTACCGGCCTGTGCGACGGTCGCCAGCATCAGAACCAGACTCGCCAGAACGCGTGTGATCCATGTGCTCATTGCGTGCTGCTCCTGCTGGCCAGGGCTTCGGACAGAGCCCCGGCAATGCGATCATTCGTGTGGATACGGGCACTGCGCCCGCTGCCCGCATCCGCAAGCTCAACCCGGCATTCCGGCGCCGGTAGAATGCCGTCCGCGCGTTCGGGCCACTCGATCACCACCAGGGCCCCTTCTTCCATGTAGTCCCTGATGCCCATCATTTCCAGTTCCTCCGGGTCGCCGAGCCTGTAGAGGTCAAAGTGATAGACCTTGGGCGACAGCGTTTCGTACGGCTCCACCAGTGTGAAGGTCGGGCTGCGCACCGCGCCTTCGTGCCCCAGCGCATGCATGAGCCCGCGCGCCAGGGTGGTCTTGCCGACCCCCAGGTCACCGGCCAGGTGGATCACCCCGCCAGTGGAAAAGGCCCGGGCCAGGGCTACCCCCAGGGCTTCCGTGGCCTGTTCGTCCGCGAGCTCCAGTTCCAGCGCCTCAGTCACGGGCCGCCTCCGGGGAAACGGAACCCGCCGCTGCGCCGAACGCCTGTACCAGATCACCGGCCAGCAGCCCCTGGGCGCCCGTATCGGCCAGTGCGTGATCCGCAGCGGCCGCGTGCCAGGCAGCACCGGTAACGGCAGCGCCCAGCGGCTCCATACCCTGACCCAGAAGCGCTCCCAGGGCACCACTGAGGACGTCCCCCATGCCGGCCGTGGCCATGCCGGGATTGCCACCCTCGATGACAGCCGGCGCTCGTCCGGGCGCCCCTACAAGGCTTCCGGCGCCCTTGAGAATGACAGTCGCCCCCTGCTGTTCAACCAGTGTCGCCAGGGCCTGATAACGGTCGGCCTCAACCTCCGGCACACTGCAGCCCAAAAGCCTGGCCGCCTCTCCGGGGTGTGGCGTCAGGATCCACTGCCGGGCATCCGCCGGCACCCCCTGCTGCTGCATCAGTGCCAGGGCGTCCGCATCCGCGACCACAGGCCCGGAGAACCCGGCCACCCGCTGCAGCATCTGCTGCCCCCAGGCGTTGCGCCCGAGACCGGGGCCGACCACGACCACATCCACGCGCTCCAGCAACGGATCCAGATCATTGGCGTGCTCCACGGCCCGCGCCTGGATTTCCGGGCGCCGCGCCAGCGCCGCCGGCACGTGGGCACCCCGTGTTGCCAGGAACACCAGGCCGGCACCGCAGCGCAGGGCCGCCTCACCAGCCAGGATTCCGGCACCACCCATGCCCTCATCGCCACCGACGACGAGCACGCGACCGCACTCGCCCTTGTGGGTGGTGGGATGCCTGCGGGGCAGACGGGCAAGCGCGGCTTCCGGAGGCCAGAGCCAGGCTGCTGGCGCCGGTTCCGCGTCATAGACCGCCGGATCCACGGAAAGATCATCAAAGCTCACTGGCCCGGTGCAGTCCCGCGCCCGCCCCGTATACAGCCCTGCCTTGCGCCCGATGAAGGTGATGGTGGCCGCTGCCCGGACGGCCGTGCCCAGCACCCGACCCGTGCCACTGCACAGACCGGATGGGATGTCCACGGCGAGCACTGGCACCGGTGAGGCGTTGAGTTGATCGATCACCCCGGCGTAGGGCGCACGGACCTCACCGGCAAGCCCGGTTCCGAGCAGGGTATCCACAACCAGGTCCGATTCCGTCAGCAGTGCGCCGAGTTGCCCCTCATTCAGGGACTCAAATAGTGTTACCTCGATCCCGTTCTCACGGGCAAACGCATGGGCGGACGCTGCCGTGCCGCTGAGTTTCGCGGGGTCGGAGACCGCGACACAGTGGCAGGCGATCCCCTGCTGGGCGGCCAGCCCGGCCACCACATAACCATCGCCGCCGTTGTTGCCACCACCGCAGAGCACCAGCAGCTGGCGCGCCTCCGGCCAGCGCCGACGCGCCAGCCGGAAGGCGGCTTTACCCGCCCGCTTCATTAGATCAAAACCGTCCACCCCGAAGTCCTCGATGGCGGTCCGATCCAGGTTGCGTACCTGTTCAGCGGTGTACAATGGCAGTGGCTGGTCGGGCATATTTTCGCTCAAAAATGAACCAGTTATCACAATGCGGTTTAAGAAATCCGCACAGAACCCTGATAAGCATAGCAAATTCCCAATGAAACGCCATAGGTCCGGATGACCAACGATCTTACCGCCACCGCCGAAAGAATCCGTGACTGGGCCCACGAACTGGGCTTCCAGGCCGTTGGCATTACGGACACGGAGCTGGAGGACACCGGCCAGCGACTGAACCAGTGGCTGGACAGGGGGCTGAACGCCGATCTCAGCTACATGGCCCAGCACGGCGAGAAGCGCTACAGGCCGGCACAGCTGGTGGCGGGCACTGAACGGATCATCGCGGTCCGGCTGGATTACCGCCCCGACCCCGACGACCCGGACGCGGTCCTGGCCAATGACGAAAAGGCCTACATCACCCGCTACAGCCTGGGCCGCGATTACCACAAGCTCATGCGCAAGCGCCTGGCGAAGCTGGCGAAGTGGATCGACGAGGCGCTGCCGGGCTACTACCACCGCGCCTTCGTCGACAGCGCCCCGGTGATGGAAAAGCCCATCGCCGTGAAGGCGGGCCTGGGCTGGCAGGGCAAGCACACCCTGCTGCTGCACCCACAGGCGGGCTCC
>JBNJDI010000148.1:0-4189 GCA_051744725.1 Pseudomonadota bacterium
CGTTTCCTCGATCTGGCATCCATTGAGCGCATTCTTGTGGCCAACCCGGATCGGGTGGTGGTGATCGACGAGGCCTATGTGGATTTCGGCGGTGAGAGCGCCGCCCGGCTGATCCCGGATCATCCCAACCTGCTGGTGACACAGACTCTGTCCAAGTCCCGGTCACTGGCCGGTCTGCGGGTGGGGTATGCACTGGGGCAGCAGCACCTGATCGAGGGGCTGGAGCGGATCAAGAACAGCTTCAATTCCTATACCCTGGATCGGCTCGCACAGGCCGGCGCCATTGCGGCTTTCCGGGATGAGGCGGGCTTCCGTGCCGGGCAGCAGGCGGTGATCGAACAGCGCGAACGGCTCAACAGCGGGCTGGAAGCACTGGGTTTTGAGGTGGTGCCTTCCAGGGCGAACTTCGTCTTCTGCCGCCACCCGGCGGTCAGTGGTGCGGCGCTGGCGGCGCAGCTGCGTGAACGCCACGTCATTGTGCGCCACTTTGCCAAGCCACGGATCGAGCAGTACCTGCGCATCACCATAGGCACGGCGGAGCAGATGGATGCGTTGCTCGCCGCCCTGGCCGAAATTCTCAACGGTGGAGAGGTTCCGTCATGAGTGCACCGGAGCGCGATGAACTCGTTGCGACCATGGACCAGTGGCTGCGCCCGGAGCTGTTCCGGGACTACTGCCCCAACGGCCTCCAGGTGGAGGGGCGCGACCGGGTGCGCACGGTCATCTCCGGGGTAACCGCCAGCGAGCGCTTCCTGGAGCAGGCCATCGAGGCCGGTGCCGATATGGTGCTGGTGCATCACGGCTATTTCTGGAAGGGCGAGGATCCGTGCATCCGGGGTATGAAGCAGCGGCGCATCGAGCTTCTGCTGAGCAACAACGTCTCGCTGGTGGCCTATCACCTGCCGCTGGACGCCCACCGGACCATGGGCAACAACGCCTGCCTGGCGCACACGCTGGGTGTTTCCGATGGCGCGCCGGTGTCGGACGATCCCTGCGAGCTGATGTGGGCGGGCACCCTGGATGAAGCGGTCACCCCTCAGGCCCTGGCTTCACGCCTGGAGTCGCGCCTCGAGAGGGCGCCGCTGCCCGTTGAGGGTGGGCCGGAGCTGATCCGGCGGATGGCCTGGTGCAGCGGCGGCGCCCAGGGCATGATTGACCGGGCGGCCGCGCTCGGGGTGGATGCCTACCTGTCCGGCGAGATCTCGGAGCCCACCGTCCACAGCGCACGGGAGCAGGGGCTTCACTACTTTGCGGCAGGCCACCACGCTACCGAACGGGACGGGGTGCAGGCACTGGGCGCGGCACTCGCCGAGGCCCATGGCATTGAGCACCGCTTCATCGAGGATCCGAGCCCGGCGTAACCGGGCTCAGACGCCAGGGCTCAGGTCGCTGAGCTGCGGCTGCCGTTCTCGGTCTCTTCCTTCTTCAGACCGAAATCCTCAGAGAGCATGCCGTTGTCGTTGCGCGTATTGCGCGGGGCATAATCCCGTGGCGGCTCCACACCGCCCTCATCCTCGGCGGGGCCCTTGTAACTGAGCTGATGATCACGCTGAACCTGTTCCAGCTCCTCGCGGGCTTCGGTTTCAGTGCAGAGGCGTGAGGCGCCCTTGGCCAGATGCTCATGCACTTCCCGGTACGAGTCATTGAGCCGCCGGAAGAGTTCCGCCGTCTCCACGAAATGTTCGTTCACCTGCGCCTGGTAGCGGGTATGCTCGTTCTGAAGCGCGTCGAGCTGCTGCGCCAGGCGACGCTGGCGTACGTTGCGCCCGCCTGTTGAGCGTGCAATAACCCAGCCCAGAGCGAGGCCGATCACCAATGCCGCAATACCGACAGCGAGCATGGACTCCATAGTGCAATCCTTCTGTTGCCTGGAAGGCGCTGGTCTGTGACCAGCCGTAACGCGTTCATGGTATGACAAAGCGCGCCCGGGCAACAGTCCCGACCAAGGTGGGATTTTGAGGGCGGCGCAAAAATCCGGATAATGCCCTCCTCAAATGGCAGTTGTGAGGCACGCATGAGCGCCAGTGACGCAGCACCATCCGCGGGGCCGCTGGCCCGCTACCGCGAGGATCAGAAACACGCCGGCTTCCAGCGCGACAGCGCCCAGGAGAGCGCCATCCAGCAGCTCCAGTCCCTGTATGAAAAGCTGGTGGCCGCCGAGGAGGGGCACAACCGGCCCGCCAAACGGCTGATGCGCAAGCTCCGGCGCGGGCGCGAGGAACCGGTGACCGGCCTGTATTTCTGGGGCGGGGTTGGCCGCGGCAAGACCTACATGATGGATCTGTTCTACGATTCACTGCCGTTCGAGCGCAAACTGCGGGTGCATTTCCATCGTTTCATGCAGCGGGTGCACCGGGAACTGGCGGGGCTGGAAGGCCACAGTGACCCGCTGGACACCATCGCCGAACGGTTCGCGGCCGAGTGCCGGGTCATCTGCTTCGACGAGTTCTTCGTCTCCGAGATCGGCGATGCCATGATTCTGGCCAACCTGCTGGACGGTCTCTTCCACAGGGGTGTGACCCTGGTCTGCACTTCCAATATCGAGCCGGATGGCCTGTACTGGAACGGCCTCCAGCGCGCCCGCTTCCTGCCGGCCATTGACCTGCTCAACCGGTACACGAAGGTGATGAATATTGACGGTGGTGTGGACTACCGGCTGCGCACCCTGGAGCAGGCTCAGCTGTTCCACGCGCCGCTGGGGCCGGAGGCGGAAGCGAGCCTGCTCAAGAGCTACGAGGAGCTGGCGCTGACCGGCGGTGACCAGGGGCAGGATCTGGAGATCAACGGGCGGCTGATCCATGCCCGCCGCCATGCCGATGATGTGGTCTGGTTCGAATTCAGCGAGCTCTGTGACGGCCCGCGCAGCCAGAACGACTACATCGAGCTGGCGCGCGAGTTCCACGCCGTGATCCTCTCCAATGTGCCGGTGATGGGGGCGGACTCGGACGACCGGGCCCGGCGCTTCATCAACCTGGTGGACGAGTTCTACGACCGCTGCGTCAAGCTGATCATCTCCGCCGAGGCGCCGATCCCGGATCTCTACACGGGCAGCAACCTGGCGTTCGAGTTCGAGCGCACCGAGTCACGGCTGCTGGAGATGCAGTCCCACGAGTACCTGGAACTGCCCCACAAAGCCTGACGGGGCTCAGCCGCACAGCTCGATGGCCACGGCCGTGGCCTCGCCGCCCCCGATGCACAGCGAGGCGATGCCCCGCCGCCCGCCGGTGCGCCTCAGGGCATGGATCAGGGACACGATCAGGCGCGATCCGGTGGACCCGATGGGGTGGCCCTGGGCGCAGGCGCCGCCGTGGATGTTCACCTTCTGCGGGTCCAGCGCCAGATCGTCCATGGCGATCATGGACACCACCGCGAACGCCTCATTGATCTCGTAGAGGTCCACGTCCTGCGTTGACCAGCCGGTGCGCTCCAGAAGCCGCTGGATGGCGCCGACGGGGGCCAGCGTGAACTCGGACGGATGCCGGGAGAAGGTGGCATGGCCGAGGATCCGTGCCAGCGGTTTCGAGTCGTGGCGTTCCATCGCCGCTTCGCTCATCAGCATGAGCGCCGACGCGCCATCCGAGATGGAGGAGGCGTTGGCGGCGGTAATGGTGCCGTCCCTGGCGAAGGCCGGCCGCATGGACGGAATCCGGTCAATGTTGGCCTGGCCGGGCTGTTCGTCCTTACTGACCGTTGTTTCATGACCCTTGCGGTCCGTCTGGGTGACCGGGACCATCTCGGCGTTCAGCCAGCCGTTGTCGGTGGCCGCATTGGCCCGCTCCAGGGAGCAGATCGCGAAGGCATCCATGGCTTCCCGGGAATAGCCCAGCCGGTCCGCCGTCTCCTGGGCGAACTCGCCCATCAGCCGGCCTGTTTCCGCATCCTGCAGGCCGTCCATGAACATGTGATCCTGGGGCGCCCGGCCTGGGCCCATGCGATAGCCCCGCCGGGCATCCGTGAGCAGGTAGGGCGCATTGGACATGCTCTCCATGCCTCCGGTCAGCACCACCTCGGCACTGCCGGCCCGTATCAGGTCGTGCCCGAACATGGTGGCCTTCATCCCCGAGCCGCAGAGCTTGTTCACGGTGGTGGCGCCGGTGCTGTCCGCCAGGCCGCCGCCCCGCGCGGCCTGGCGCGCCGGGCCCTGGCCGGTGCCCGCGGGCAGCACATTGCCCATCACCACTTCCTCAAC
>JBNJDI010000149.1:0-4185 GCA_051744725.1 Pseudomonadota bacterium
GCCTTATTAACTGTCAATGGAGGCGGTCATGCCGGGCGCTTTGCTAACCGCTGAAAGGCTGAGTCTGGACTTCCTCAGTGCCGGACAACGCGTTCCAGTGATCGACAACCTGACATTCAGCGTTGATCCGGGGGAGTCACTGGCGGTTGTCGGGCGCTCAGGGTCCGGCAAAAGCACGCTTCTGAACCTGTTGTGCGGGCTGCGGACACCGGATCACGGTGTCATCGCAATTGGCAACGAGTCGTTCGGCAACGCAGGCGATGCAGGCAGTGTTGCTCGTTGGGCGGAGCTGCGAAGGCAGTTCATTGGCGTGGTGTTTCAGCAAGCCAACCTCATGCCCGCGCTGTCACTGGTGGACAATGTACGCCTTCGGACCTACCTGGCCGGACGCCAGAAACACGATGAACGCTGGTGGCTTCAGCGCCTCGGGGTTGGTGACCAGGCTGATCGCTATCCGGACCGGGTCTCCGGCGGTCAGGCTCAGCGGGCGGCGCTGGCAATGGTATTTGCCATGGCGCCGTCACTGATCCTGGCGGACGAACCGACAGGAAGCCTGGACCGCCATACTGCGGATGAGGTGGCCGACTCTCTGTTCAATGTGCAGCTTGAGACCGGCTGTGCACTGGTGCTGGCCACTCACGACTCGGAACTGGCCGCGCGTTGCGGCCGTGTTCTCGACCTCAGCGCCACTGGCTGAGCCTTGATGCTGATCCGCGCCTTCCTCAGCCACTACCGACGCCATCCGTTCCAGCTTGCGGCTCTGGTGTTGATGATTGTGCTGGCAACCATGCTGTGGACCGGCGTTACCGTGCTGACGGACCAGGCACGCGGCAGCCTTGCCCAAAGCGAGGAAGCGGTGGCAGCGCGTGTTCACATCGTAAGAACGGATGGCCACCAGGTAAGCGTCGAAGACTTTGTAAGGCTCCGGGAAGCCGGTGTCTGTGCAGCGCCCTGGCTTGAGGTGAAACGTCCGGCTCCAGAGGGTCAGGTGATTGGCGTTGATCCAATGAGCATGGCCTGCTTTGATCGGTCTGCGCCCGTTGCGGATGCAGCCAGTCTCGATGGGACGCCCTTCATGGACATCAGAGACGCGCTGCGGGTGTCGCGCGAAGGCCATGACAGCCAGCTTTACCTGATTGCGCCTCAGGGCGATGCTGAACTGCCGGAAGGCTATGCAGTGCGTGAGTTCTCGCTCGCGCCGCCGACGGGGGAACTGGCCGATAGTTTCCTGCTTAACCTGGATGCTCTGGGCCTGCTGGTATTGCTGATCACAGGCCTGCTCATACGCAGCGTCCACCGCCTCGGCCTCGTCCAGCGCGAGGCCAGTTTCGAGCTCCTGTACCGTTTTGGTGTGCTGCCCGGGCGGATCCGACAGCTTTTGGCGCTCGAGCTGGTGGTACTTACCGCGGTCGGTGTGCCACCCGGACTCTGGCTGGGGGCCAGTCTCGCTGAACTGCTCGGAGCTGGCTTTGGGCAGGCGCTGGGCAGTCTGTTTGATGTCACGCTCTACGCCGAGAGCTTCGGATCCCTTCCCTGGCGTGCTGCCGGCGTTATGGCCGCGCTGGTACTCACGGTCTGCCTGCTTGAATGGGTTCTGCCTCGGCAGCCGGCAATGGTATCCAAATATGCGCGGCTGGGGGCTTCTGCCCTTCTGTTGGCTGGAGCCCTGGGCGTTATTCTGGCCACGGAGCTGACCTGGGTTTTCGCGGGGACAGCCATGGTTTTTGCCGGCGTCGGCTTGCTGACGCCCCCACTCCTGGCCGCTGTCGCAGAGCATTGGGCGGGACGTTCAGGTACAGCGCAATCCGTGGCCGACCCCATGCGGCGCTGGCGGGCTCGGGAGCTGTCGGTCATGTTTCGCGAGCTGGCACTTCCTGTGGTGGCGCTTCAATTCTCAATGGCAGCCGTGTTGGCCGTCCACGCCCTGGTGACCACGTTCGAGAACACCTTCGAGCAATGGTTGGGTCAGCGCCTGGCAGCCGACGTCTACATTGAGGTGCCCCAGGGAAGCGACTCCGCTGCAGCTGTCCGGCAACTGAATGGCCTTGATGGACTGGGAGCCTGGCACCTCGTGGCGCGCGGCAAGGCGCGAGTTCGCACGCAAGAGCCCGACCGGGACGCGGACCCGGTGACAGCGGACCTTATGGCCCTGGCCCCGATCACCGAGCTGGTATCGGACTGGACGCTATTGAGCAGCGCTGAGCATCCCTGGCGGGAGCTGGCGCGCGGCGGTGTCATGATTAACGAGCAACTGGCCCGGCGTCATGACGTCGAGGTGGGCAGCTCCCTTGAGGTGACGATCGCGGCAACCCGGATGCGTACCGATGTCGTCGGCATCTATGCAGACTATGGCCGCCCCGTGGCAGAGGTGCTGTTGCACGACGACACACTGCCGACGGCGTTCACCCCGCGCACCGAAAGCTTCTCGGTTAACAAGGGCGGGCTGTCAATGGCGTTGATCCGCGATCGACTTGCGGATACCTGGGGATCGCCCGATCTCCAGATGCGCGATAATGCCAGCATCCGGGCGCTGGCCTCCCGGATTTTTGATCAGACGTTTCTCCTTACCCGCGCCATCAGCGCGCTGACCCTCGTGCTTGCAGCAGTTGCCCTGCTCATCATGATCTGGGTGTTCTTCACAACCCGGGTCTGGTACTTCCGGTTGCTCGGGGTCTGGGGGTTGCAGGAGCGTCGGGTACGCAGCCAACTCCGTTGGCTGTCGGTAAGCCTGACCCTGACCATTACCGTTGCTGCGCTTCCTTTGGGCATCTGGCTGACCTGGGTGCTCGTCAATCGCATCAACCCACTGGCGTTCGGCTGGTCATTGCCCATGGATCTGTACCCGGTTTTCTGGTTGGAGCTGGGTTTGATGGCGGGAGTGGCCGGCCTGCTCGTCGCCCGTCTGATGCGCCGACAACTGGAACGCGATGTTAATGGGGAACGACCATGACACTACGAATGGCGGTGATGCTGGGGGTAAGCGTACTTGGAGCCGGCCTGACCGGATGTGACACCCCATCGGATGAGAGCGGCTTTGCGGGCCTTGCCGAATCAGCCGGGCAGGCAGAGGCGTCTGCATTTCTGCAACCGGAGCCGGGCACCCCCCTCGTCTTTCCGGATGACTGGGGGCCACACCCGCAGCACCGTATTGAATGGTGGTATTTTACAGCCAACCTCACGACGCCCGAGGGAAGGCCCCTGGGCGTTCAATGGACCCAGTTCCGCCAGGCGCTGCAGCCCCGGCCC
Source organism: Pseudomonadota bacterium (assembly GCA_051744725.1). Taxonomy (GTDB): domain Bacteria; phylum Pseudomonadota; class Gammaproteobacteria; order Pseudomonadales; family Oleiphilaceae; genus Halospina. The sequence continues at coordinate 3,247 of JBNJDI010000149.1, forward strand.
GCGGAGCAGGCCCCGCCGTCTCCGGAGACCTGGCCTATGGACTCGGCCTGGATGGCGCATGGAGCACTCTCTTTCAATGGCGATCACTGGTTCGAAGAGAAACTGGCTCGAGGTGACATCGGTCACGCGGGAGCCAGCGCTGAGCCATTCCGGGTCTGGCTGGATGACTGGGAACTGGCATCGGTATCAGAATCCGGCGCCTGGCATCTGCAGGTCCAGGGGGATAACTGGGGTTACGACCTGACGCTGTCCAATACCGCTAACATCACTGCCCATGGTGATGACGGTTTCAGCGCCAAGTCATCGAGTGGTGAGGGCTCAATGTATTTCAGCCTTGCGCATCTCAGGGTTGCGGGGACCGTGACGGTTGACGGTCGCACCCTGGAGGTGTCGGGCAAGGGCTGGTTTGATCGTGAATGGAGCAGCCAGTTTCTCAAAACGGGCCAACAGGGTTGGGACTGGTTTGGACTGCATCTGGAGGACGGTCAGAAGCTGATGGCTTTTCGCCTGCGCGAGGGAGACAGCGTGTTTTCCTCCGGAAGCTGGATCAATGCTGGCGGTGACGTCACGTCACTGCAGCATGAGGATCTGACACTGACGCCAACCGCCTGGAAAGAATCGGCCAGAGGAAGAGTCCCGGTGGCATGGCACCTGAGGGTTCCCGGTCAGGAAGTCGACCTTCGCGTTGAGGCCTCCCCCGGCGAGCACTGGAATGCCGGTCTTTTCCCTTACTGGGAGAGCCCCGTCTCTGTCAGCGGATCGCACGATGGAAAGGGCTACATGGAACTGACTGGCTATGCCGAACCGCCCCCTTAGGCTCCGTCAGGACCTGCGGTACCCTCATGTTCGCGCTTCTGGACACTGACGTTTGTGTGAGTAAAAACACCCTGCTGACAGCATGCGCAACCCCGGGTTGATTGCGTATGCACAGCCCCTAGG
>JBNJDI010000150.1:0-4180 GCA_051744725.1 Pseudomonadota bacterium
GAGGAGACCGCCACGCGGATCCTGCGGGGGCTGGCCCCGACCCTGGAAGCCCACCACGACGTGGCCGTGACCGACGCGGCTCTGGGGGCCACCGTCCGGACAAGGCGGTGGCGCTTCTGGATACCGCCTGTGCCCGGGTCGCGATGAGCCAGGCCAGTCTCCCGGCGGCCCTGGAGCAGGCTCGCGCCCGGCACCGTGGTCTGCGTGAGGAAGCGGACCGGCTGGCGGCCGAGGCGCGCACCGGTGTCGCGCATGGGCCGCGCCAGGACGAACTGGGCACTGAACTTTACCGCCTGGAGCAGACCCTGGAGGAGCTGGAGTCCGCCTGGAACCACGAACGCGAGCAGGTGCAAGAAGCCCGCGAACTTGGCCGGCGGATTGCCGAGGAGGGTGATGATGCGCCGGTCACTGAACTGACCCATCTCCGGCAGGAACTCAACGAACGGACCGCCCCCATGGTGCACTGGCAGGTGGATGAACCGCTGGTGGCGGAAGTCATTTCCGACTGGACCGGGATCCCCGTGGGGCGTCTGCAGGCGGATGAAGTGGCCAGCGTTCTCTCCCTGGACGACCAGCTGCGCGAACGGGTCCGGGGCCAGGATCACGCCATCGACGACATTGCCAGGACCATCCGCATCGCCCGGGCGGACCTGGCGGATGAACGCAAGCCGCTCGGTGTCTTCCTGCTGGTGGGCCCCAGTGGGGTGGGCAAGACCGAGACCGCCCTGGCGCTCGCGGAACAGGTCTATGGCAGCGAGGACAACATGACCGTGATCAACATGTCCGAGTTCAAGGAGGAGCACAAGGTCTCCCAGCTGGTGGGCTCACCCCCCGGCTACGTGGGCTACGGCGAGGGTGGCGTCCTGACCGAGGCGGTCCGGCGCCGGCCCTACAGCGTCATCCTCCTGGATGAGATGGAGAAGGCGCACCCGGGCGTCCAGGACGTCTTCTACCAGGTCTTCGACAAGGGCATGCTCCGGGATGGGGAAGGCCGGGACGTGGACTTTCGCAATACCGTCATCCTGATGACCTCCAACGCGGGCTCGGAAATGATCAATGACCTGTACGCGGACGAAATGACCGCGCCCAGGCCCCACGCCCTGAAGGACGCCATCTGGGATGAGCTTCTGAATACCTTCAAGCCGGCCTTCCTGGGCCGCACCACGGTGCTGCCCTATACGCCGCTGGGCCGGGAGCAATTGGCCGAGATCGCGCGCCTGCAGCTGGGCCGGGTGGCCGACCGCATCCAGCGCCATCACGACGCCCCGATGCGCTACAGCGACGATGTTGTCGACGCCATCGTGGCGCGCTGTACCGAAAGCACGTCCGGGGCACGGAACATTCCGAGGATCCTGCAGCAGGAGGTTCTGCCGGAGATGTCCACCCGGATCCTCGAGCGCCTTGGCCGGGAACGCGGCCCGGGGGCTGTCGAGCTGTCCACCGTGGATGGCTCATTCAGGATCGAGCTGGCGGGCGATGACGCCTCATGAACCGAAAAGGCATTCAGCCCGGGTGGAGAGGCTCCGTCCGGGCCTGAGCCGGATTCCGGGGCGCTTCATGGAAAGGCCCCGGATGCCCGCTTCCCGGAAACCGGGGAGCAAACCGCCATGTCCTGGTTACAGGACGTAACGCAAAATGAAAAAGGAGCGATTCAATGCAGACCAACACCTATCTGGATTTTGGTGGCCTGAAAGGCGAAGCAACCGCCGAGGAATACAAGGACCTGATCACCGTGGATACCCTGGACTTCAACGTCCACCGGGACATTGCCGCGCCCACAGGTACCGCCATGGATCGAGAAGCCTCGGCGACCCGCCTAGGGGACATCACCATTACCAAGAAGCAGGACAAGGCCACACCGGATCTCTTCAAGGAAGCGACCGTTGGTAAAGGCAAGCCTGCCACCTTCTATCTGACCAAGCAGGGCGACAAGATCGAAGAGATCATGAAGATCGAACTCTCCGACGCCATGATCTCCAACTACAGCGTTTCCGCTGAAGGCGATCGCCCGACAGAGTCCATCACCATCAGCTACACCGAGATGACCATGTCGGTCACGCCGACTGACGACACCAACGCGGCGACTGCTCCGCTGGTCTACGGCTACAGCGGTGTGAAGGGCCAGCAGCTCTAAGGGTGGCAGCTGCCACACGGTACCGGGGAGGGCATGCCCTCCCCATTCTCTATTCCCACAGACCAGGACGGTGCGGAGTGTCATGGCAACGGAACAGCAGCATCACCACCTGAAGATCCAGGGCCCCCAGGGAAAGGACGCGCTGGCGATTGAACACCTGCGGGTCAGCGAAGGTCTGTCGCGCCTGTTTGAGATCCAAGTGCGGTTTGTCGCCAATAAGCGGCTGAGCGACCTGGAAGGCCAGATCGGGCAGGCGGTCAGCATCAGCCTGAGCCTGAGCGGCCAGTCCCAGAATGAGGCGCGGTATTTCCATGGTCATATCGCGAGCATCGGGGAACTGGGCAAGCCCATGCACAACAGCGAGGGCCAGCGTTACGAGGCCCGGGTGGTGCCGCGTGCCTGGAGTGCCCGCAACCGCAGTAACTGCCGTATCTTCCAGGATGAAACGGCGCTGGACATCGCGGAAACCGTGCTGGGAGAGCACGAGGTTGATCTGGTCCGGAGCGTGGAAGGGCAGCTGCGCAACTACCGTTACTGCGTCCAGTACAACGAGACGGACTGGGATTTCGTGACCCGGTTACTGGCCCATGAAGGCCTTTTCTTCTTTTTCGAACATTCCGAATCCGGCCACCGGATGGTGGTCGGCGATAACGTGAACGCCTATCAGCCGGCGCTTGAAGACAGTGTGGTCTTCCGTTCGGGGGACAGTGGTGACAGCCGCGTCTACCAGTGGCGCCAGGACCACCGAGCCGGGCCGGATGCCCTGGTGGAGCAGGGCTTTGATTTCACACGGCCCGGCGAGACCATTGCCGACAGCGGCAAGGCCAGCGTTCCCGGCGAGGCGTTCGGGGAGCAGGAGATCTTCCATTACATCGGCGAGGATCGTCTGCTCATCAATGACAGTGAGCCCCTGGCAGCGACCCACCTCAAGGCTCTGAACCGTGAGGCCCAGGTCTACCATGGGGCCTCGGATTACCTCTCCTTCGGGGCCGGCCTGACCTTCAGCTTCCGCGAGCATGAGGACGGGCTCAGCTCGGATACCGGTTTTGTCATCACCCGGTTCGAATGCGACGCCAGCGTTCCAGTCAACAGCGAGGATGGGGATTCAGAAGCATCCTCCCATTACGCCAATACCTTTGAGTGCATGACGACCGACCAGCCGTTCGTTCCGGCACGCCAACCGAAGCCCGTTATCCCCGGCGTCCAGACCGCCACGGTGACTACCGGGCCGGGCGAGGAACTGCACGTGGACGAATACGGTCGCGTCCGGGTCCAGTTCCACTGGGATCGGGAAGGAAAGAACAACCCGGACAGCTCCTGCTGGATCCGTGTGGCCCAGGGCTGGGCCGGCGCCGGTTTCGGGGCGCAGTTCCTGCCGCGCCAGGGTCAGGAGGTGGTGGTCGAGTTCATCAATGGCGACCCGGACCAGCCCCTGGTTACCGGCTCCGTCTACAACGACGACAATCCCCTGCCGTACTCGACCGACAAGCAGCTGAACTCCTCGGGCATCCGCTCACGCTCCACGCTTGAAGGCGGCGAGGAAAACTACAGCGAGATCCGCTTCGACGATGACAAGGGCAAGGAACTGCTGGTCCTGCACGCGGAAAAGGACCATGAGCTGACCGTCGAGAACGACGAAACCGACGATATCGGCAACAACCGCCAGGCCGAGGTCGGGAATGACGACAAGCTCAAGGTGGGGAACAACCAGAACGCCACCATCGGCGGCGACCGCAACAGCGAGACCAGCGGCAGTGACACCATCAAGGCCGGCAAGACCATCACCGTCGACGCTGGCACCAGCATCACGCTGCAGACCGGTGGCGCGAGCATTACGCTCGAGAGTTCCGGCAACATCGCCATCGAGGGCACACAGATCAGCCTTGACGGGGCGACGATCAGCCTCAAGGGCGCCAACATCAGTCTCAACTGAGACCAGGGACGGATCAGGACAGGATTTCAGGGATGCTGAGACGCGACCATCAGCTCAGGGCCGACCTCGGGCGCATCTACTCGTTCAGCCTGGGGCTGCGCATGGACGAGGAG
>JBNJDI010000151.1:0-4178 GCA_051744725.1 Pseudomonadota bacterium
ATGGGCGACAAGCAGGGCAACCCGCGCGCCGCGGTGCTGTCGAAGACCCTGGACCAGGCCACGGCCCGGTTCCTGGAGGAAGACCGCTCGCCCTCGCGCAAGTCCGGTGAGCTCGATAACCGGGGCAGCCACGTCTGGCTGGCACGCTACTGGGCCGAGGAACTGGCGAATCAGGATGAGGACCAGGACCTGAAAGAGCACTTCCAGAAGATGTCGAAGAAGCTGGAAGACAATGCCGACCAGATCCTGCAGGAGCTGATCGACATCCAGGGTCAGTCCGTGGACATCGACGGCTACTACTACCCGGATGCCGAGAAGATCAAGAAGGCCATGCGCCCGAGCGACACCCTGAATGCCATCATCGACGAATTCGTGGACTGATATGGGCGAGGTGTCCGTCCCCGAGACCATGGCGGCGATGCAGCTGGTGGGCCACGGGGGCGTGGACCAGCTGCAGTACCGCACGGATGTGGCCACACCCCGCCCGGAGCCGGGCGAGGTGCTGGTCAGGGTCAGTGCCACGGCCAAGAACAACACCGACCGCAAGGCCCGCGAGGGCCTTTACCCCACGAAGGACAGGGATGAGGTGGCCTCGTTCGCCATGGGCGGCGAGCCCACGCTCACCTTCCCCCGCATCCAGGGGGCCGATGTGGCCGGTCGTGTTGTGGCTGTGGGTGAAGGGGTGAATGAAGGCCGCGTCGGTGAACGCGGCCTTCTTGATTTCAACCTCTATCCGGATGACCGCCGGGGTATCAACCTGACGCCGGACTACTACGGTCACGGCAGCGATGGCGGCTTCGCCGAGTACATTGCGGTGCCCTCGGAGCAGTTCCACCGGGTGGACAACCCGGAGCTTGCGGATGCCGAACTCGCGGCCCTGGGCATGTGCTCCTATCAGACGGCGGTGCACATGCTGAACGTGGCCGGCGTGACAGCCGGTGAGCGGGTCCTGGTGACCGGTGCCAGTGGCGGCGTGGGCACGGCGCTGATCCAGCTCTGCCGCATCATGGGCGCCATTCCCTACGCGCTCAGCCAGCAGGAGAAGGCACCGGCGCTGAAGGCACTGGGTGCCGAGGCGGTACTGGACCGATCGGACATGGACAGCTTCACGGACAGGGTCATGGCCGAGACCGGTGGCGAGCCCATCGATGCGGTCATGGACCTGGCCGGTGGCACGATGACCGACCGGTTCATCGATACCATGATCACGGACATGACCCGCCGGAAGACGTATCCGCGCCTGAGCATCGCTGGTGCCAGCGCCGGTAACATCAGCGAGGTGCTCTGGACGCGGATCTACCTGTACCAGGTGCAGATCTTTGGCGTCTCTCACGGCACCCGTGAAGAGGCGGAGCAGCTGGTGGCCTGGATCCGGTCCGGGCAGCTGAAACCGGTCCTGCATGGCGCATTCCGGCTCTCCGAGCTGCGTGAGGCGGAGGAGTATTTCGTCAATCGCGGCAGTGGTTACCTGGGCAAGATCGTGATCGTTCCCGACAGCGAGTGGGACGAACACGGTGCGCCCTTCGCCATTGAGGCCCAATGATGAGCAATGACCTGACCCTGCGGCTGATGGATACCCACGCCGGCGGGGACGTGAGCCGGATCGTGACCGGTGGTATCGTGCCCCTGCCCGGGGCGACCGTGCGCGAGCAGATGGAATACCTGCAGCGGGATGCGGACGGCCTGCGCAAGCTGCTGCTGTTCGAGCCCTACGGCATCCCCGAGATGTCCGTGGACCTGCTGGTGCCGCCCACTGATCCCAGGGCGGCCGCCGGCTACATCATTATGGAGGTGATGGGCTACCCCATCTATTCGGGGTCCAATACCATCTGCACGGCCACCGCCGTGCTGGAGCAGGGCATCGTGCCCAAGCAGGAGGGCCGCCAGACCTTCCAGCTGGAGGCGCCGGCGGGCCTGGTCCAGGTGGAGGCCCTGGTGGAGAACGGCGTGGTCGAGGCCATTACCTGCGAGGGCCTGCCCAGCTACATCGACAGTTACCGGCACAGCATCCATGTGCCCTCACTGGGCAATGTCACCTACAGTGTGGCCTACAGTGGCGGGTTCTACGCGCTGGTGGATGCCACGGACCTGGGCTTTGACCTGACCCTGGACGAAGAGGACGACCTTTCCGACTGCGCCCACCGCATCGTCGAGGCCATCCAGGCGGAGCGTGGCTTCTCCCACTACACCCTGGGGGACGTGGGGCCGCTGCCGTTCCTGCATTTCATGGGGCCGGTGGAGCAGGTGGCGGACAACTTCTACCGCTCCCGCTCCACCACCTATGTGCATCCGGGGGTGATCTGCCGCAGCACCACGGGCACCGGCACGTCCGCGCGTCTGGCGCTGATGAACCACGAGGGCCGCATCCAGCCGGGGGACCGCCTGGAGACCATTTCCCTGCGCGAGACCGGCTTCATCGGCAACTTCACCGGCACCCACCAGGAAGGCCCGCACCAGGTGGTGGAGAACACCATCACCGGCAAGAGCTACGTGCTGGCGCACTCGGACATCGTGGTCAACTGCGATGATCCCATGGTCGAGTGCAGCGGGCTCCAGCCCATCGTGGCGCGGCGCAAAGGCGGCCAGTGAGCCGCCGCGCCTTCAGGTTCCAGTGGTCTGGGCGTTGCGTCGATAGCTGCTGAACCGCCCGAGAACCTCCGCCATCTGGTCGTCATCCAGCAGCACCGGTTCGCCGATGGGCAGCAGCTGCCCATAGCAGCGGGCCAGGTGTTCCACCTCCCGCGCCAGTTCCAGTGCCGCCTCCGGGGTTTCCGCCAGCGCCACCTGGCCGTGGTTGGCCATCAGGCAGGCGTCGCGCTCGCTCAGACCGGCCGCCACCTGTTCCGCCAGCGCCTCGGTGCCGAAGGTGGCGTAGGGGACGCAGGGGATGTCCGTACCACCGGCAACCGCGACCATGTAGTGGAAGGGCGGTATGCGCCGGTGCAGGCAGGCCAGCGTCATGGCCCAGGGCGAGTGCACGTGGATGACGGCGCCGGCGTCCGGGCGCTGGCGGTAGATGGCCGCGTGGAAGGAGGCCTCGCTGGAGGGCTTGAGCGGGCCGCGCCAGTGTCCGTCCAGATCGGTTTCCACCAGGTGTTCCGGGGTGATGTCGTCAAAATGGCAGCCGGAGGCCGTGATCAGCATGCCATCACCGCAGCGGGCACTGAGATTGCCCGACCGGCCCTGGTTGAGACCCGTGGCGTTCATTTCCCGGGCTGTGGCTACAAGCTGTGCGTCCAGAGTCATGACGCACACTCTCCCTGATCGGCCGCTGGCGTTCAAGGGCCGGCGGGCGCACTCCCGGCTTGCGGTTCATCCAGGCTCACCACATAGACGTGATTGCGCCCGTTTTCCTTGGCGCCATAGCAGGCCTGGTCGGCAGCCTCCATCACCGATTCCGGGTCGCGGTGATGACCGTGGATCTCCGTCACACCGATGGAGGCGCTCAGTGTGAAGGTGACACTGCCGGAACTGAACGGGTGGTCCGTGATCCGCTGCCGCAGTTCCTCGGTGAGGCGTCTGGCCACATCCACGGGGCAGTAGGTGAAGATGAGGGCAAACTCATCGCCGCCCAGGCGGGCCAGGATATCGCCTTCGCGCAGCTGGGAGCGGATGATCCGGCACAGCTGGACGAGGCAGTCATCCCCGGCCTGGTGGCCATGGGTGTCATTGATCGCCTTGAAACAGTCCAGGTCCACAAAGCACAGGGCATGGCGGCTGCGTTCGTAACGGCTGTTCTCCAGACAGACGGCCAGACGGTTCAGAAACTCCCGGCGATTGAGGGCGCCGGTCAGTGAGTCGTGGCTGGCCTCGTAGCTGAGCTTCTCCACCTGGCTGCGGTGGTGGGAAATGTCGTCCACCACCACGATGTAGTCCGCGATACGCCCCCGGTGATCGTGCACCGCGCTGAAGGTGAACTCCAGCCACAGCGGCGTGCCGTCCTCCCGGGTCCAGGGCTCGTCCCGGGTCAGGGTCCATGTGCCGTGGCGCATAACCTTGTGGCGCAGGCTGGGCATATCCAGCGCGGCTCCGCCTTCATTGAGCAGCAGAAGCTGGTCCAGCTGCATGCCCTCGAGGGAATCCTGGGGGTAGCCCAGAGTCTGCGCGAAGCGCTGGTTGGCCGAACGGATGATGCCGGAAAGAGACAGCCGGGCCATGCCCACGGCCGCCTGCTCCAG
>JBNJDI010000152.1:0-3957 GCA_051744725.1 Pseudomonadota bacterium
CATACTGCTCCTGTACTGGAAACCAACAACCAACCAGGAGCAACGCATGTTCAAGCATCAGGTGGTCTGGATCACCGGGGCCTCATCGGGAATCGGCGAGTCACTGGCCCTGGCGTTTGCCGGCCAGCAGGCTCGGCTCGTCCTCTCCGCCAGGCGCGAGGAGGAACTGGAGCGAGTCGCGCAGCGCTGTGACAGTGAAATGGGCCTGCCCCGCAGTTCCATCATGGTGCTGCCCCTGGATGTCGCCGAACTGGAAACAGCCCCCGGCAAGACCAGCCAGGTCCTGAACCACTTCGGCCAGATCGACCTGCTGATCAACAACGCCGGGGTCTCCCAGCGTTCTCTCTGCCGGGACACGGATCTCTCCGTCTACCAGCGGCTGATGGATGTGGATGTGATGGGTCAGATCGCGCTGACCAAGGCCGTCCTGCCCCACATGCTGGAACGCGGTCGGGGCCATATCGCGGTCACTTCCAGTGTGGCCGGCAAGGTCGGTGTACGCCTGCGCACCGGTTACTGTGCCGCCAAGCACGCGGTTATGGGGTTCTTTGACGCGCTGCGGGCGGAAGTCGAGGACGACGGCATACAGGTTTCCACCATTGTCCCCGGGTTCGTGGCAACCGCCGTTGCGGAGAACGCACTGGCGGCGGACGGCAGCGCCTTTGGTCAGGCGGATGAGGACAATTCCGGCGGCATGGATTCCGACAAGGCCGCGGCCGTCATCATCAGTGCCCTGGGCCGAGGCAAGCGCGAGATCCCTGTGGGCGAAGGCCGGGAAATGATGGCGCTGTGGCTCAAGCGGGTATCACCGGAACTGGTATTCCGGATGACCAAGAACCGCAAGTGACCGCGGCTTACAAAAAGGCCGGAGCAGAAGCTGCTCCGGCACAGTGCCTCCTCAGGGAAGGGCGGGGACGCTGACTTCGGGCATTTCACCGGTCAGTGTATGCAGGAAGGCCTCGATCTGTTCCACCTTCTTATCCGAGAGCTCACGGTCCAGCATCTGGTCCGCCATCAGCTCAATCGCCTTGTCCAGCTCATCGACGCTGCCGTTGTTGAAGTAGGGATAGGTCACGGCGACGTTGCGCAGGGTCGGTGTCTTGAACTTGAACTTGTCCGACTCGTTGCCGGTCACCACAAAGCGGCCCTCATCCGTTGAGCCGGGCACCTCGAAACGGTGGTAGTTGCTGTCCGTCAGGGCGGGCCCGCGGTGGCAGGAAACGCACCCGGTATCCACGAACGCCTTCATGCCCTCCTTCTCCTTTTCGTTGAGCGCCTGAAGGTCGCCCCTAAGATAGCGGTCAAAACGGGAGTTGGGCGTATTCAGCGTGCGTTCAAACGTGGCTATGGCCTTGGCCACGTTCTCCTTGTTGATCGGCTCGTCATCACTGAACGCTTCATCAAAGAGCGTGCGGTAGACATCAAAACCCTCCAGCCGGTCGATGGCCTCATCAAGATCCATGGCCATCTCCACATCCGCCTCGATGGGCCCCAGAGCCTGCTCTTCCAGATCCTCGGCCCGGCCATCCCAGAACTGGGCGTCCAGGAATCCGGAGTTCAGCACCGTGGGTGTATTGCGCTTACCCACCTGCCCCTCGTGCCCTGTGGCGCGCGGAATGCGGTCCGTCCAACCCAGCGCCGGGTTGTGGCAGGTGGCACAGCTGATCACGCCACTGGATGAGATCCGGGGCTCAAAGAACAGCATCTTGCCGAGCTTCACCTTCTCCGGGGTCAGGGAGTTGTCCTCCGGGATCGGGGGCAGTGCCGGCAGGGGCTCGAAGCGGTCGCGGTAGTCGCCGTAACCGTCACCGGCCACTGCAGGTGCTGTCAGTGTCAGGCAGCCCAGCAGGGCTGTAGTGAGACCGAGAATGCGTCCTGTTTTCTTTTGCATGATCCCTCCGGATCTGTCACTTTTGAGACGGTTCCATTCAAACCCGCAAGCCCGAACATTAACCATGATTTAAGTCAACAGCTATGTACCGTTATCCACGTCCTCCCAGCTCCGAGATCACACCCAGGCATGTGTTTGAGCAGCGCCGTTCACTGATGAAGGGCATGGCCGCCGGAGCGGTTCTGGGCGCCATGGGCACAAGCCCGGCGCTTCTGGCCCGTGAACTCGGAGACGTCACAGAGACGGATTTCGGCGAGGATCTCTCGCCCACACCAATGGATGCCATCCGCGGTTACAGCAACTTCTACGAGTTCGGCACTGCCAAGGAGGACCCACGCGAGCATGCCCACCAGCTCCAGACCGACCCCTGGTCGGTGCGCGTGGAGGGCCTGGTCGACAACCCGAAAACCTTTGCACTTGAGGATCTGCTCAACCGCTTCCAGCTGGAGGAACGCATCTACCGCCTGCGGTGTGTGGAAGCCTGGTCCATGGTCATCCCCTGGATCGGCTTTGAGCTCCGGCAACTGCTGAAAGCGGTGCAGCCCACCTCCGAGGCACGCTTTGTGGTCTTCGAGACACTCCATGACCCGGAGCAGATGCCGGGGCAGAAGGACGACCTGCTCGACTGGCCCTACCACGAGGGCCTGCGGCTGGATGAAGCCATGCATCCGCTCACGCTCATGGCGGTGGGCCTCTATGACGACCCTCTCCCGAAGGAGAACGGCGCCCCCATACGCCTGGTCGTACCCTGGAAGTATGGCTTCAAGAGCATCAAATCAGTGGTCCGGATCCGACTCCAGAAGGAGCAGCCGACCAGCAGCTGGCAGGCGGTTCGGCCGGAGGAGTACGGCTTCTACGCCAACGTGAACCCCAACGTGAAGCATCCGCGCTGGCACCAGGCCACGGAACGCCGGGTCGGGGAAACAGGGCGGCGCAAAACACGGATGTTCAACGGTTACGAATCGGAAGTGGCGGACCTCTACAAGGGAATGGACCTGGAGAAGCACTTCTGATGCCACGACTTACTGGCATCCTGAAGCTGACGGGACTGGTAGCGGGAACGGTGCCGCTGGCGGCCCTCGCCTGGGCCTGGGAGGCCGGCCATCTGGGCTTCATGGGCTCGGAGGCGCTGATCCACTGGCTGGGCAACCTCGGCCTGGGCGCCCTGCTTCTGACCCTGACCCTGTCAACGCTGAGCCGGCTCACTGGCAGCCGCCTGCCGCTGGCCCTGCGACGCCAGGCCGGGCTCTGGGCCTTTGTCTATCTGGTGCTGCATTCACTGGCCTGGAGCCTTCTGGACATGGGCGGCGATGCGGCACTGATCCGGTCGGAACTGGCGGAACAGCGCCACCTGCAGCTCGGCCTCCTGTGTCTGGGGCTGTTGGTGCCTCTGGTTCTGACCTCGTTCCGGCAGGCGCGCGAATGGATGGGGCTGTTACACTGGCTGCGTCTGCACAGGCTGGTCTATGCCGCTGCCATCGGCGGCGTCATCCATCAGGCCATGGTGCAGAAGGTGCTTGAATGGCCCACTTTTCTCAGCGCGTCGACTCTGGCGATCCTTCTGGGCTACAGAATCATCGACGCACTGAGGCGCCGTCCGGGGAGTGCTGAAACATGAGCGAGGAACGGGTACTGACGCTGATACGCCACGCCAAGTCCGGTTGGGACGACCCCAGCCTCAGCGACTTTGACCGCCCCCTGAACGAGCGGGGCGAGCGGGATGCGCCGGAAATGGCAAGGCGGATGGCCGCACGCGGGGAATACCCGGACCACTTCATCGCCAGCAGCGCGCGGCGCGCCCGGGAAACAGCGCTGGTACTGGCCCAGGGCACGGGCTTTCCGGAGGCGGACATCCACTTCGAGCGCAGCCTCTATCTGGCGGATACCCACCGATTGCTCGGCGCCATCCGGAATCTGCCGGACCGGGCACGGGAGGTCTGGCTGGTCGGCCACAACCCGGACCTGACGGATCTGGCCAACCTGCTGGCCGGCCCGCAAACCGACAATCTTCCCACCTGTGCGGTCTTCCGGATGACGTTTGGCGGGGGTTCCTGGCGGGACGTCAG
>JBNJDI010000153.1:0-3834 GCA_051744725.1 Pseudomonadota bacterium
GAATCCGTCAGGATTGAAGGGCTGAACCGGTTCAGTGAGCAGGTGGTGAGCCTTCTGCGCGAGCATCCACTGGTGGAGCCACTCTTCGCGCCGGATGATGACTGGTGGGCCCGTGATGATTTTACGGGGCGGGAGCTGTCGAACCGTCGCAGCATATTCCCGTTTCTGGTGCGCTCCTCAGGCGATGGTGGCTACCTGGATCCGGACCAGGCCAGGCGACTGTATGAGCTGCTGAATCAGGAGCTGGACAGGGACTGTCTGGGGCCGCTGGGTGAGGCTATGCGCCGGGCTGCCGGCCAGTGCTGCCACATCGGCCAGCCGGTTCCGCTGAAGGGCATCCATACCGCCGCCCTGCGGATCAGTATGGGGGCACGGATCATTTCGGACAGCTACGCAGCAGGCGAGTCGTTCGAGGATCAGCTGGAAGGGGAGGTGCGCCAGATCCGGATGATCCTCGACAAGATCGAGTTGTGCGTCAGCCAGTCGCTTCTCTGAGGCCTGAGCTTACTGCTGGGGGACATCAATCGAAAGATCAAACCCGCCGCCGGCCCTCGGGGTCAGCTGAACAGGCCCTTCATCAATGCCCTTGGGCAGATCAATGGCGCCAACGCCCGGGGGATTGTTGCCCATTGAGAAATTCAGGGTCTCGCCATCGAAGCTGAGACCCAGCTGGTCGTTGGCATAATTACGGGTGAACGGGCCCTCGGGGATTTCCGGCGTGCCGAAACCGGGAATCACCGGCTGCGGCAGGCTGGTATCGATCTGCGGCTGCAGGCCCTGGAGCTGATCCGCGGGAGAGGCCAGCGCCTGGCGGATGAACTCCTGCTCGGCGTAGTTCTGGGCCTGTTCCAGGCTCTCCATACGGTGGCGCTGCATGTCCATGACCGTCCGGGTCTCGTCCGCCTCGGTGCGGATGGGTTCGCCGGGGCGGACCAGTGCCCGGATGGCGCGCGCCCGGGTTTCCTCGATGGTCCGTGTCTGGCGATCTCCGCGCGGAGCGACCACAATGGCGGAATCCTGGATGTAGGTCTCGACCATTTCATCCTGGGACAGGCTGCGTACACCATCGGCGAGTACACTGCCGGCAATCAGGCCTGCACCCAGTGCGGTAACGGTAAGAATCGGTCTGAAAGCCATGGTCGTATGCCCTTGCGCGTAAGCTGATTGTTCACCAATCAGTATTTGCTGTTTGACAGCGTATTGCAATAGTGATTGGCGCCCAGCCGTGAGTGTCCGTTAACAGACGTGACAGGGGTCAAATGTCCGGTGAGATTGTGAAGCGTCCCTGGCGCCGGTGGGTGAACCGGCGGATTCCCCGGGCGGATGAATACCGCCCGGGGGGGCGTAACATCTTTGTGCTCCCCACCCGGGAGGGGCTGATGTTCACCGGGTTGCTGGTGATCTCGCTGCTGACCGGCATCAACTACCAGAACAGCCTGATCTACCTGTTCACCTTCATTCTGGGGGCACTGTTCTACGGCACCATCTTCCAGACCTACCGCAATCTGGAGGGGCTGCACCTGAGCCTGGTGCGCGCGGGTGAATCGGAGGCCGGTCAACCTCTGCCCATGGCGATCCGCATCCGGGATGAGGACAACCGCCCCCGGGCAGCGCTGCGGCTGCTGATCGACGGGGGCGAGCCGGTCACGGTCAGCCTGGAAGCCGGTGAAGGGCGGGTGGTCCCGCTGCCGGTGCCCACCCGCCGTCGGGGACCGCTCAAGCTGCCTTCCATCCGGCTGGACACGGACTTCCCGTTCGGCCTCATCCGGGCCTGGACCTGGTTCCGTCCGGCCTCCCGTGGCCTGGTGACACCACGGCCGGTGGTGCCGCCGCCGTTCGAAACCTCACCGGACGCCGAGGGGGAAGAGGGCGAAGTCACCCTGGATGCGGCATCCGGGGATTCGGATATCCGGCTCAGGCCCTATCGCCTGGGGGATACATTACGGCGCATCAGCTGGAAGCGTTTCGCCCGCAGTGGCCAGCTGGTGGTGATGGACTGGGACACGCCACCGGCGGACCCGCGCTGGCTGGACTGGGAGCAGTTCCAGGGCGCTGATACGGAACTGCGGCTGAGCTATCTGGCCTGGCATGTGGGCCGGCTCAGTGAGCAGGGGCAGCCCTTCGGCCTGAAGCTTCCGGGCCAGACCATAGAGCCGGATACCGGCGACCAGCATGAACGGGTGTGTCTGAACCACCTTGGCTCCTTTGGGTTCGGGGAGGCGCCGGCATGAACCGCCATCACCTGGATGCATGGGTGGCCGCCTTTGGCCTGATCCTGCTGGCCCAGGTCCAGCGCCTGCCGCTGTGGCTGTCGCTGGGCGCTGGCGCGGCTGTGGTGTCCGGCTGGCTGCTGCAGCGCTACCGCAAGCGTGGCCTGCGCCCATTGTGGCTCGGCGTGCTGGCGCTGTTCAGCGCCGGGGCTTTCTGGGCCTACTACCGGGGCCAGTTCACGGTGGATACCGCCGCCTCCTTCCTGGTCCTGACGGTGGCGCTCAAATGGCTGGAGCTGGGGCGGCGCCGGGATCTGTTCATCCTGTTTTTCATCCAGTGCTACCTGGCGGTGGTCACGCTGCTTTTCCATCAGTCCATGCTCTGGACGGGCGTGCTTCTGGCGAGCCTGTTCCTGCTGTTTACCGGCCTGCAGATGGCGCTCGGTGGCCGTGTCCAGGGCATGGGCGGAGAGGCCATGAAGCGCTCGGCACTGGTGTTCGTGAAGATGCTGCCGGTAGTGGTCGTGCTGTTCATCTTCTTCCCCCGTATCGGGCCGCTGTGGAGCGTGCCACTGGTCTCGGAACAGGGCACGACCGGGCTGAGTGACACCATGGAGCCCGGGGCCATCACCAGCCTGGCGCAGAATGACGACCCGGCATTCCGGGTGACTTTCGGCGGGGATACGCCCGAGCCGGGCCAGCGCTACTGGCAGGCGCTGGTGCTCGACCGCTTCGACGGCACACGCTGGGACCGGCGCAGCCTCGATGACCGGGAGGGGGTGTCCCGGGTGCCCGAGGATGCGTCAGCCGGCGAGCTGGCGGACGACGAATACGAGGTCATGCTCGAACCCCATGGACGGCGCTGGGGCTTCGCGCTGGCGGATTCTGTGCCGGCATCCACCAATGTCAGTCTCAACCGCAATGGCATGGTGCGTTTCGAGCGCAGCGTGGATACACGGCGGCGTTATCGCCTGCAGTACGAACAGCCGGCAGAGGTGCGGCGCCTGTCGGATGCCGAGCGGCGTTTCTACACCCGGCTTCCCGGCGGCACCAATGAGCGGACACGGGAATGGGTGGCCCGGCAACGGCGTGAGGCGGACGGCCGGCAGGCACTGATCCGGCAGTTGATGGAGCACTTCAACGAGGAGCCCTTTCATTACACCCTGCAGCCTGAAGCGCCCGGCGATGCCGACACAGTGGATGCGCTGATGTTCGAGACCCGAGAGGGATTCTGTGAGCACTACGCCAGCGCGCTGGCGTTCATGCTGCGCTCGGCGGATATTCCGGCGCGGATCGTGACCGGGTACCTGGGGGGCGAGTCGGGCGTCGACAACGAATACCTGATTGTGCGCCAGTATGATGCCCATGCCTGGGTGCAGGCCTGGCTGCCGGGGCGGGGTTGGGTACGGCTTGATCCCACGGCCATGATCGCGCCGGAGCGCATCGAGAGTGGGCTGCGCGAGGCCATGGAGGAGCAGGGCGGTTTCCTGTCGGAGGATCCCCTCTCCATGAACCGCTATGCGGATGTGGGCTGGGTCAACTGGATGCGCCTGCGCCTCGATGCAGCCAACTACTACTGGCAGCGCTGGGTGGTGGGCTATGAAGGCCAGACCCAGCTTTCCCT
>JBNJDI010000154.1:0-3834 GCA_051744725.1 Pseudomonadota bacterium
GGGGAGCGCTCATCGGTGAGTATTCACCGGGGCAGGGACGGCGCCCTGCGTGTGATGCAGCTGCAAGCCATGGGGCCAGGGGAGGCGGAATCCCAGCTCACCGCGCTGGTTAACGGCTGGCGTGAAAGCCTGTGTGAGCCCTCGCGTCTGCACGGCGACCTGCTGCGCGAGCTGGCCGGGATGGACGCTGATGCGGACGGAACGAAACGGCGCCGGGCCCTGCGCAATGCCTGGCTGGGCGACAGCTTCAACGGCTTCCCCGGGGTCAGGGACGATGCCTATATCGGCTGGTTCTTTGAAGAGGATACCGATACCGACTCCCTTCTGGCCGCCATCGACAGCCAGTACGGGCACCTGATGGCGGCACTCACGATCACCGATACCACGGAGGCGGTGTGATGCAGGAGCTGGACGTCACCCATCTGCCGCTGGAAGGCATTCACCTGATCGAGGCCAGTGCCGGCACCGGCAAGACCTACAACATCACGCGCCTGTACCTGCGCCTGCTGCTGGAGCGGGAGCTGGACGTGCAGCAGCTGCTGGTGATGACCTTTACCCGCGCCGCCACCGCCGAACTGAAGGGCCGGCTGGCGGGCGAGATCCAGCGCGCCCATGATCAGTGGGAGGAACTGGAGGAGCCCTTCTACGTGGCGCTCCGGGAACGCTTCCCGGACACAACCCGGGTGAGGGCGCGCCTGCGCAATGCCGCCCTGCACATGGACGAAGCAGCGATCTACACCATCCACAGCTTCTGCCGGCGGGCCCTGACCCAGGAAGCCTTCACCAGTGGCATCAGCTTCGAGGCGGCCATGGAAGTGGACAGCAGCGCCCTGGTGCGCGAGGCGCTGGAGGACTGGTACCGGCAGGAGGCACAGGGGCCGTGTTTCGAGCAGCTTTACGCCTACCAGCCCACGCCTGACGCCTTCGCGAAGGTCTGGGAAGCCACGATCAAGGGCACAGAGACGCTTCCGGAGCCCGAGGTGCCGGACCTGGCGACCGCCTGGCAGGGATTCTGTCGCCAGTGGCCCGAGGAGCGGGAAGTGTTCGCAACCCATAACGTGGAAAACCGCCGCAAGGCGGAAACCAGGGCGGCCTGGCAGGCCGTTCAGGAGGAGCTTGAGCGCCTGAGCGGCCTGCCCTGGGATGGCAGTATCCCGGACGTTTTCCAGGGAAAGTTCCTGAAGGAGGCGTTCAGCAGCGAGAAGAAACAACAGACCATGCCGGCGCTGTACGAGCTTGCCAGCGGCATGGCGGGGCTCCAGCGGGCGCGCGAGGCCTGGTGGGCCTGGAAGGGTGTGACCTTCGCGCGGGAGCACCTGGCCGCCAGCAAGGACCGGCTGGATCAGCTGGATTTCAGTGACCTGATCCGCCGCCTGAGCGCACAGCTGGCCTCGGCCGAACGCGGACCCGCCCTGGCGCAGAGCCTGGGTGAGCAGTTCCCGGTGGCGCTGGTGGATGAATTTCAGGATACGGACCCGGACCAGTACGCCATCCTCCAGAGGATCTACGGTCAGGCCAGGGAGCAGGGCCGGATGCTGTGCATGATCGGCGACCCCAAGCAGGCCATCTATGGTTTCCGGGGCGGGGATGTCTTCGCCTATCTCACCGCCCGTAATGACGCGGATCACCAGTGGGTCATGGGCGCCAACTACCGTTCGGCGCCGGAAGTGATCCGGGGCTATAACCGGCTGTTCCATGGCGAGCCCGTGCCTGGGGATCCACGCGAGGCCATGCCCCATGACCGGATCTTCGGCTATGGCATCCAGTACCCGCCGGTCAGTGCCGGCAGGCCGGACCGGCAACCGGTCAGCGGACCGGCAGGGCGGGCGGCCTTCCAGTGGGGGCTGCTGCCTGTGGAGCAGGAGGTGGAAGGGCTCAGCGCCAAGGGCAGCGGCTACACCAAGGAGGGCCGTAAACCGCTGGCCCAGTGGACGGCCCGTGAAATCCTGAGGCTGCTGGCGGGCGCGGAAGTCGATGGTGAGGCGGTGGCCCCGGGGGACATCGCTGTCCTGGTGCGGGACCGCACCGAGGCCGCCCTCATGCAGGAGGCGCTGACCGCCCGGGGGCTGGATTCCGTCTATCTGAGCGCCCGGGACAATGTGCTGGAAAGCACCGAATCCCTGGAGCTGCTCCGGGCGCTGCGGGGCATTCTCAACCTTGAGGATGACCGCCAGCTGATGGCGGCGCTGGCGACCGTGCTTTTCGGTTACAGCACCCGGGAACTGTTTGAGCTGCGCAACAGCGAACGCGACTGGGCCAGACTTCTGGATGACGTTACCGCACTGCGCGAGCGCTGGCAGCGCAAGGGCTTCATGAGCATGGCGCTGCAGCTCCTGCAGTGGCGGGCGCGGCCGGACCCCCAGCGGCACGAGCGCAGCCTCACCAACCTCA
Source organism: Pseudomonadota bacterium (assembly GCA_051744725.1). Classification (GTDB taxonomy): domain Bacteria; phylum Pseudomonadota; class Gammaproteobacteria; order Pseudomonadales; family Oleiphilaceae; genus Halospina. The sequence goes on from JBNJDI010000154.1 coordinate 2,392, forward strand.
TGCACCTGATGGAGCTGCTGCAGGAGGCCAGCCAGCAGCACCGCCAGCCCGAGGCGCTGCTGCACTGGTTTGAACAGGCGCGCACGGACAGCACCGTCCAGAACACGGAACTCCGCCTGGAAAGCGACGGCCACCTGGTGCGTGTGGTGACCATGCACGGGGCCAAGGGGCTGGAGTACCCGATCGTGTTCCTGCCGTTCGTGAGCTATGGCAGACAGGGCAATCGCGGGCGGGACATGCTGGTGCGTTACCACGACCCCCGGAACCACAGTGTGCACCTGGCCCTGAACCCATCGGATGAGCAGTTGAACCTGGCGGCGGAAGAGGACGCGGCGGAGAGCATCCGGCTCCTTTACGTGGCCGCGACCCGGGGCGAACGGCGGGTCTATATGCTCGCCGCCGCGTTTGATCAGCTGGCGTCTTCCCCGCTGGCGCGCTGCCTTCGGGTCGGCAGTTTTGAGGCGCTGGAAGCCGCTGTACAGCAACAGCATGGCGAAGGGGCCTGCGGCGTGCTGACGATTACCAGCACGGATGAGCCGGTGACCAGCGCGCCACAGGCGGCTTCCCATCAAGGGCTGGCGGCGGCTGAATTCCAGGGGCGTATTGAACGGGACTGGTGGCTGTCGTCCTTCTCCGCGCTCACCCGCAATGCCCGCCATGGCGGCACCAGCGCCCGTGACCGGGATCAGGACGAGCTGGAAGCCGCAAGGCCCCATGCGGAAGCGGACAACATCCGTTTCTCCCTCCAGAAAGGCGCGGAAGCCGGCAACCTGCTCCACGACGTTCTGGAATGGCTGGATTTCAGCAACCCGGACCTGGACGGGGTTCTGGACCAGGCCGAAAGACGCTACCCGGGCCTTCTGAGCCCGGGTGAATCCACCCGAGAGCCCATGAAAGCCTGGCTGCGGGACCTCCTGGCCGTGGCGTTGCCCAGTGGCGCGACCCTGGGCGCTCTGCCTCAGGAGAAAACCCTGCGGGAAAGCGAATTCTACTTCCCCATGAACGCGGACCAGCACCCACCCCTGGGCCGCATCCTGGCGCGGCACAGGGGCAGTGGTGCCGGGGTCACCCTGCCGCCGCCGGCCAGTCTCAAGGGCATGCTCCAGGGGTTCATCGACCTTGTCTATGAGTGGCAGGGGCGCTATTACATCGTCGACTACAAGTCCAACCACCTGGGCACCGGCTTCGGCTATTACAACCCGGAGGCACTGACCGCCAATATGCGCGAGAGCTTCTACGACCTCCAGTACCTGCTCTACATGCTGGCGCTTCACCGCTTCCTGCGGATCCGTATTCCGGATTACGACCCACAGCAGCACCTCGGGGGCGTGCACTACCTCTACCTGCGCGGCATGGCGCCGGGCCGTGATACCGGTATCCACGCAGGGGAGCCGGACCTGGCCGCGCTGTTCGCACTCGATGCCCTGTTCGAGGGCCGGGAGG
>JBNJDI010000155.1:0-3681 GCA_051744725.1 Pseudomonadota bacterium
CGCCGATCCCCACTGAACAGCACCCGCGACACACTCGCATTCGCCAGCACCTCATTCAGCCGGAACGCCCGCATGTCATCCAGATCCAGCAGCGACTGGGCCACCACACTGATCGGCCCACCCGACGTCACCACGAACACATGCCTCGCATCCCCGGCCTCACGGATCACCTCCTCGAAGCCCACCAGTACCCTTTGTTTAAAGGACCGCCAGGACTCCGAATAATCCCCCTCGTGCTCACCGCCGATCCAGCGCCGGATCGCCTCACTGAACGCATGCTGAAAGGCCTTGCGCGGATCCGACGCCTTCGCCAGCTCCCGCGCCATGGTTTCAGGGTTCCCCCAGCCCGGCCGATAAGCATCCAGAACCGCCCGATGATCGAACTCATTCAGCCCAGGGTGCACCGCCGCCTCCGGCAGCCCTTCCCCGAACCCCTCGGCCATCGCCTCAATGGTCTCGCGATGCCGGCGCAATTCGCCGCCGAAGAGCCGCTCCGGCCGGGTATGCCGGCCGACCCAACGGCCCAGCACACGCCCCTGCTCCCAGCCCCGGTCCGAAAGCCGGTCATAGTCCGAGGCCCCAAAGCTGGCCTGACCATGGCGGATCAGATGCAGTGTCGCCATCCATCCGCTCCTAGAGGCTGCTCTGGTCGATCAGACGCTTGCAGCGCTGTTCCAGGTAATTCGCCGCCTGACCGAAGCCCGCAAAGCGCTTGTCCTGGGTCTGGCCGTGGTAGTAGCGGTAATAGATCTGCTGCACGATGCCCGCCAGGCGGAATAGCCCGTAGACCTCGTAGAAATCAAAGTTGTCCGCATGGAAGCCGGAGCGTTCCATGTAATAGGCCACCACCTCATCCCGGGTCATCATGCCCGGCCGGTGCGTGGGCTGGCGCCGCAGCATCTGGAAGAACTGATCGTCATCCGCCTGCACCCAGTACGCCAGGCTGTTGCCCAGATCCATCAGCGGGTCGCCCAGGGTGGCCATTTCCCAGTCCAGGATGCCGATCACCTCGAAGGGGTTGTCCGGGTTCAGCACCACGTTGTCGAAACGGAAATCGTTGTGGATGACGCAGGTGGCCACATCCTCGGGCATCTTCTCCTGCAGCCAGGTCATGACGGATTCGAAGTCGGCCACATCATCGGTGCGTGCCTTGCGGAAACGGTCACTCCAGCCGTCGATCTGGCGCTTCACGTAACCGGCGCCCTTGCCGATCTGGTCCAGCCCCGCCGCCTGGTAGTCCACCCGGTGCAGGTCCACCAGCTTGTCCACGACATTGCCGCACAGCTTGCGGGTATCCTGCTCGCTGAGCTCAAAGCCCTCGGGGAAGTCCTGGCGCAGGATGATGCCCTTGAGACGCTCCATCACGTAGAAGTCGTCCCCCAGCACATCATGGTCGTCGCAGATGGCGATGATGTCCGGCACATAGGGATACACCGGCTTGAGCGCCCGCATGATCCGCGCCTCGCGCAGCATGTCGTGGGCCGACTTGGCCTTGTGCCCGAACGGCGGGCGCCGCAGCACGAAGGAGCGCTCGCCGTAGTCGATCTGGTAGGTCAGATTCGAGGCCCCGCCCGGGTACTGGCGGATCACCGGTTCGCCCTCAAGCTCCGGCAGCTGCTGCTTCATGAAGCGGTCCACGGCGGCCGGGTCCAGCGCTTCGCCCTCGCGGGTTTCGGTTGGCTGATCAATCAGGGTCATGGTCGCCTCGCTCAGTTCTTCTGCATCTTTTTCATCCAGCGCTTGCTTTCCATCCCGAGCAGGAAGTCAAAGGCCTTCGGGCTGGCGCGCTTGATGTACCACAGGCGGCGTTCGGTCTTGTGCGGCAGCACCCAGAAGCTGCCCTTGCGCACAGCGCGGGCGATGTCTTCCGCCACGTCATCGGCGGTCACGCTGGAGCGCTGCATCAGCTTGTTCACGTTGTTCTGGATGCCCGGGATGCTGGAGCGCATGCTCGAGGTCAGGTTGGTCTGGAAGAACGCCGGGCAGACCACGCAGACGTTCACGCCGGTGTCGATGAACTCATGGTTCATGGTCTCCGAAAGCGCGATCACCCCTGCCTTGGAGACGTTGTAGCTGCACATCAGCGGCGCCAGCATCAGCCCCGCCATGGAGGCGATGTTGACGATAGTGCCACTGCCCTGCTCCTTGAGGAGCGGCGTGAACACCTTGCAGCCCCGGACCACGCCCATGACGTTGATGTCCAGGATCCAGTCCCAGTCCGAAATGGTGGTGTCCTCGATGGACCCGGCCGAGGCCACACCGGCGTTGTTGACGACCACGTCCACGCCGCCCCAGCGTTCCAGCAGTACGTCCTTGGCTTTCTCGAACTCACTCAGACGGCGAACGTCGCATTCGACAAACAGCCCCTCGCCGCCAGCCTCATTGATGGCGCTTTCGGTCTCCACGCCCTGCTCCGGTGTGATGTCGCCGATGCAGACCCGTGCGCCCTGGCGGGCGTAGTTCAGTGCCAGTGCCCGGCCAAGGCCACTGGCCCCGCCGGTGATGAATACCCGTTGGCTCATGCGTTGTCTTCCCCTGTTATCGGTATTTGGCCAGTTCCAGCCTGGCGACCATGGCCCGGTGAACCTCGTCCGGTCCATCCGCCAGCCGCAGAGAGCGGGCCGCGCCGTACATGCCCGCCAGCTCGTGGTCGTCGCTGACACCACCGCCACCGTGCATCTGGATGGCCTGGTCCACAATAGTACACAGCATCTCCGGAACCACGGCCTTGATCTGTGACACTTCGCTCAGTGCGCCACCGATGCCCTTGGTATCCAGCAGCCAGGCGGTCTTGAGCGTCAGCAGCCGCGCCTGCTCAATATTCATGCGTGCCCGGGCGATGATGTCCGGATTGCCGCCAAGCTTGGCCAGCGGCTTGCCAAACGCTTCGCGCGAATTGGCCCGGTGAATCATCTTTTCCAGAGCCCGCTCAGCAGCGCCAATAGCCCGCATGCAGTGGTGCACGCGCCCCGGCCCAAGCCGACCCTGGGCGATCTCGAAGCCCGCCCCCGGGGCCTTGATGATGGCACTTTTCGGCAGCCGGACGTTGTTGAAGCTCACCTCGCCATGGCCGGCGGGCGGATCCTCATCCCCGAAGACCTTCAGCATCCGCTCCACTTTCACACCGGGTGTATCCTTCGGAACCACGACCATGGAATGGCGCTGGTGGCGGTTGGCCTCAGGATCGGTCAGGCCCATGAAGATCAGTACCTGGCAGTTCGGGTGCCCGATACCAGTGCTCCACCACTTGCGGCCGTTCAGCACCACCTCGTCACCCTCGATGGTGGCGGTCGCCTCCATGTTGGTCGCATCCGAGGAGGCTACATCCGGCTCCGTCATGCAGAAGGCCGAACGGATCTCACCTTCGAGCAGCGGCTTGAGCCAGCGCTCCTGCTGTTCTTCGGAACCGTAGTAATGCAGCACCTCCATGTTGCCGGTATCCGGGGCGTTACAGTTGAAGATTTCCGGCGCGATGAAGCTGCGCCCGGTCTGCTCCGCAATAACCGCATAGTCGGCGTTGCTCAGACCGGCGCCATGGTCGCTGTTGGGAAGAAACATATTCCACAGCCCCTGGGCCTTCGCCTTGGCCTTGAGCTCCTCAATCACCGGCAGCACCACCCAGGGGTTGTCCAGGCTGTGCAGTTCGCGGAAATAATCCGCCTCGATGGGTTCGATCTCGTC
>JBNJDI010000156.1:0-3681 GCA_051744725.1 Pseudomonadota bacterium
CCCCAACGCTTATTTCCATTCCTGTCAGAAAGGTTTGAGCAAGCACCCATCGCTCCGGGAACTGACGATTGAGCCGGGCCATGTGGCGTTGCGCATCGCGCGCGCTTGCCACCACCGACTGATCCGTAATGCCGGTGCTGCCGCTCTCGTCATTGAGCTTGATCATCCGGGGATAATCCCCGTTCGGCGACGGGGGTTGATCGCTCAACTCAATCAACTGGGTATCCGGAACCGGAATACCAAGATCAGCGGCGGCCGCGGTGACCAACGCCTTGTCATGACACAGGGCCAGGCCCTCGGGACCAACACCCGCGAACGGGATGTCGAGCATCTCCAGCAGCGCTGTCACGTGCAACTGCTGTTGAGGGCGGTTGCGATACCCGGCGTTGCACAGGTTGAGAACAAGGTCCGGCCGGCTCGACAGGCACCGGTTGATCAGCTCGCTGTGGGTTTGCCAGTAACTGAAGTGGTAGCCGGGCAGGCCCGCTAGCGCGGCCTTGACCTGATTGATGGCGTCAAGATCGTGCTGTTCGAAACGGCCACTCGCGTTGTACCGATACGGCAGCGCCGGGTCCCCGGTCAGGACGCAGATGGCTTTCATGTTTCCCCTCCCCAGGCCCAGGGCCCGTCAATCAAGCCCGACTCCGGCTGCGGGTACTGGGCGATCCTCTTTCTGGATCCGGATGTCCAGCGCCGCTTCGATCATCCGGAAGCGCTCACGCAGTTGGGGCACGCTGTCGGCGCCTGTAAAGATCACACCCAGTTCATAGGAGAACTCATCCTGATGCAGCAGCGTGGACAGCCGCGTTCCGGGCCCAACGCTCAGCTCAATGACGGTGCCGGGAAATTCGCGCTCAAGTCTGGCGAGCGTCGAGGCTCTCGGAACCCGGGTAACAACACCATCCTCGAACACCCGGATCATCTTCTTGGCCGCGACCGGGTACGCTCCCTCACCGGCCGGCATCCGGGGTTCGATACCCAGGGCCAGATCAACCATGACCTGAAAGTGCGGTGCGCCATCAACCAGTAGAAAAAGCATCGAGTGGGACCGCGAAAGACGCGCATTGATCTCCAGAAGCCAGATCTTTCCGGTTGCCTCGTCGTAGAAAAACTCGATGTTGAACGGCGCATTGTCATAGCCCATGTGCGTCATCACCCGCTGGGCAATCTCAAACATGCGCGCCTGGCTGGCGCAGGGCAGACTGGAGGGGTAAACGTACTGGGACAATACCGACGGGAACTGATGATCCGTGATCGTATCGACGATACCCGTCAACCGGACCTCGCCCCGGTAGACATAGCCCTCCAGGGTACACTGCCAGCCCGTGGCAATAAGGGCTTCTGCAATACAGGTCTTGTGCCGGATGGCCGCAATCCCGTCCGGCAGACCGGCATGACTCAATGCTCTCTCGAATGGGCGCGTGTAACGGCCGATCCGCTCCCGGATAGTGGCCAGTGCCGCCAGATACGCCTCATCACTGTCCACCCGGTACCCCAGCTGTGAGGAATGCGCCTTAATGGGTTTCAGCCAGAATGGATACGGTAATTGACGTTCAGCCAGAGGGGCGCGTGAGAAAGGGTCGATTGCCTCAAATGCCGGCACGCAGTCCGGCACCACGGCCTGCTGCTCCAGCCGGCTCCAGTACTTGTGCTCACATTTAAGCACCGCCTCCAGGGCAGGCCCGCACAGGCCAAAGCGTTGGCTGATCATGGGGGCCAGAACACTGGTCGGGAAGTCCCAATAGCCTACCACCGCATCCGGTGAGCCGGAGAACGCTTCGAGTTCCGCCGTCGCGTCGGTGAGCAGCCTCTCGAAGTTGTATTTGCGGGCAGAGACCACCCGGTCCATGGATAGCAGCGGATGAAACCGATAGTCGGTGGTGTGTCGCAGCCGGGTCAGCAATCGCTGACCCAGATTGTCCATTCCCAGCACAAAAACATTCCAGACCACGAAGATGCTCCTCCCCTGCATCAGCAAACGCAGGGCGGAGTAATGCTGCCGCTGCTGTTGCCTGTTTCAACAGACTCGCACACACCATCGCGGTAAAAGCTGATCGCGGTCAGTTCCCGGCCTGATAATCGGGTCCGGACGGCATTTCACGTACCCAGTAGGCTGTAGCGCCACAAACGGCCGCCGGCACGAGAACAAGATTGACCAGCGGCACCATTGCCAGCAGAGCAACCGGCAGGCCGAACCCCAGCGCTGTCAGCCGCTGGCGGGATAGACACCGCAGCAGGCCATCAAAAGAGACACGGTGGTTGTCTGCCGGGTAATCCACATACTGCAGCACCATCATCCAGCTGTTGAACAGGAACCAGAGCACCGCCGCCACCAGGTTCACCACCGGAATCAGCCCCAGCACGAACAGCACCAGCGCCCTGGGCAGGTAGTAGAGAATCTTCCGGACCTCCCGGTACAGGGCGCGGGGAATGTCTTTCACGATCTGGAGCCAGCCGTCATCCGGCGTCAGTGTTTCGCCGGCGATTGCCTTTTCCGCCAGCTCGGAGAGATACCCGTAGAAAGGCGAGCCGATGAGGTTCGCCAGCATCACGAAGCCGTAGGCCAGCAGCAGAAGGATCACCAGGCCGTAGAGAATCCAGAAGACCCAGTCCAGCACCTGAAGCCACTCCCAGTCCGGCAGCCAGCCCATGGCGGCATCCACCATGGCGGCGTAGCCCTCGCCCAGAAGCCAGATCAGAACGGCGAATACCAGAACATTGAGGATCAGCGGCATGACCACGAACAGGCGCAGCCCCGGCTGGCGGATCAGCCGGAAGCCCTCGCCCAGGTAGCCCATGCCACGGAGCGGATTGCCTCGCACGTTGCACTCCTCCGGAGAACCAGTGATGAGCCCGGAGCCTACCACGCCAGCCCCGGCAGCGCTGCCCTGTGCAGCCCGCCTGTGACTGGCCATAATACCGTCAGTGATTCCCGGAGGGAGAAAGCCCACCATGAGTGACGAGGACGACAACCGCCCCAGCCCCGGCGCTATCCGCGAGCCGGCCATGCGCCGTTCCGGTTGCGGCTTCCGGTATGAACCCGAGGAGCTCAGCGGCGGCGTGGATTTCTCCCGCGCTCATGAGCTTCTGGCCGGTTCCAGTGAAGCGGGACTGCGCGATGCCACCGCGGATGACGCGGAGGCCATCGCCGAGCGCGTGAACAGCGCCTACCGGGGTGACGGCAGCCGCAGGGGCTGGACCACGGAAGCCGACCTGCTGGGCGGCCAGCGCACCGACGCCGCCATGATCCGGGAGCTCCTTGATGAATCCCTTTTCCGCCTCGCCTGGCAGGGCGACATCCTCGTCGGCACCCTGCAGATCGAGCAAGTGGACGACAACACCGCCGAACTGGGTATGCTGGCCGTAGACCCGGAGCGCCAGGGCGAGGGGATTGGCAGGCGCCTGGTCACCGATGCGGAACAGACCGCGCGGGCACGCCTCGGTTGCCACACACTGCGCATCCGCGTCCTCCACCAGCGCTCGGAGCTGCTGCGCTGGTACGAATCACTGGGGTTCAAGCCTACCGGTGAGACCGCGCCATTCCCCGAGTCGCCACGCTTTGGCGACCCCAGAGTGGACGATCTGTGGTTCCGGGTGCTCGAGAAACCACTCAACGCCGGCTGATTTGCCGTCCTGCCCCGGACATTCTATCTTCCTATCTGATCGCTGTGACCCGATCGG
>JBNJDI010000157.1:0-3591 GCA_051744725.1 Pseudomonadota bacterium
GGCCCGGTGCCCCAGGTGATGTGGAAGCGGGGCACGGAATTGCCGTGACCGCAGGCGTCATAGCCACCACGCTCGGCCCAGCCCAGCACCGGAAAGACACGATGGCCCATCTCGCGCAGCCAGGCGCGCTTTTCACCCGCGGCGAAGTTCACGTACGCCTCGGCAACACGGCGCGGCCAGTAGTCCTCGTCCCGGTCAAAGCCGGCGGTCCCCAGCCAGTCCTGCCAGGCCAGTTCCGGGGAGTCCCTGATGCCCATGCGCCGCTGTTCGGGCGAATCCACGAACAGCAGCCCGCCCAGGGACCAGTACGCCTGGCCACCCAGATTCTGTTCGGACTCCTGCTCCACAATCAGAACACGCCGGCCCGCGTCGGCCAGCTCCGTTGCCGCCACCAGCCCCGCAAGGCCGGCACCGACCACAATGACATCCGCATCCTGAGCCATAGCCACCTCGTTGTTGTGCTTATTGTTTGTTGTGCAAAACTGAACGAAAGCGGCGACAGATTCAAGATACCAGCGGCCGGGTCAGCTGCTCGACTGCTGCAGGCTGTCCGGATCGATGGATTCCGCCTCGTCGGACTGGAACAGCCCTTCCAGCTCGTCGATGATCTCCTGGTCGCTGGGGTTGCGGCTGCCTTTCTCCTGGTGGATGGCGTAGTACTTGCGCAGCTCCTCCTCATCGTGATCCCGGAAGACCTGCACCGCTTCCCTGGCCTCGTCCTCATCCCAGCCGAAGATCTGCAGCAGCTGTTCGCCCATGTGCATGCTGCCAGAGAGGGTTTCGCGCGTGATCACCCGGCAGCCGAGATCCATCAGGCGCCAGGCGTGCTGACGGTTGCGGGCGCGGGCGTAGACCGGAACGGTCGGGAAGTTGCGCCGTACATGGTCGACGATGCGCATGGAGTATTCCGCGTTCTCCACGGCGACGATGATGGCCTGCGCATCCCGTGCCCCCGCGGTTGTCAGCAGGTCGACCCGGGCCGGGTCACCATAGTAGATGCGGTGTCCGTAGCGGCGGATGAAATCCACCTGCAGCGGGTTGGCATCCAGCGCGGAGAACGGGATCTCGGCGCTGTGCAGAAGCCGGCCCACCATCTGGCCAAAGCCACCAAAGCCGCAGATCAGCACCTTGGGCTTCTCGTCATCCTCGCCCACCGAATCATAGGGCCGATCATCGATCTCGGAGGTGGCCAGAAGCGGATCCAGGATCCGGCGGTTGAACAGGAAGGTGAACGGCGTGGCGGCCATGGTCAGGATCACCACCGCGAACAGCACGTCGGTTACGGACTCGCTCATCACCCCGTAGGTCATGGCCATGGAGAACAGCACGAACGCCAGCTCGCCGCCCTGGGGCATGAGCGCGGCGAGCGCCCTGCTGCCCTTGTCATCGAGCCCACCAAGCCGCCCGACGGCATAGAGCACGGTGATCTTGAGCAGCAGCACCCCGCCGGTGATACCGAACACCAGGCCAGGCATGTCCGCCAGCATGTGCAGATCCGCCGACATGCCCACGGACATGAAGAAAAGCCCCATCAGCAGCCCCTTGAACGGCTCGATGGAGAGATGGATCTCATGCCGGTATTCGGAATCCGCCAGCAGCACGCCGGCCAGGAAGGCCCCCAGCTCCATGGGCATGCCGGCCATCTTCAGGATCTGGGACACCCCGAGCACCACCAGAAGCGCAGTGGCGGTGAAGGTCTCGCGGGCCCCGATGCGCGCCACCGTGCGGAAAACCGGCCGCAGCAGATAGTGGCCGCCCACAATCACCGCCACCAGTACCACCAGGGTGCGGGCAATGGCCTGGGCGATCTCACGCGGGTCCATGGACGTGGTACTGCCCTCGCCCATCAGTGGAATCGCCGCCAGAAGCGGCAGCAGCGCGATGTACTTGAACAGAAGCATGGCAAAGGCGCTGCGGCCATGGAGCGAGGAAAGCTCGTTGTGCTCGGACAGCACCTGCATGGCGAAAGCAGTGGAGGAGAATGCCAGCCCCAGGGCGATGATCAGCGAGGTCTGCCAGTCCAGCCCGAACCCGGCCCATGCGACAGCGCCCATGGGGATGGCACAGACCACCACACCGGCCATGCCCTGACCGAAGATGTTCCGCCGCATCACCCAGAGCCGTTGCGGCGCCAGCTCCAGCCCCACAAGGAAGAGCAGCAGCACCACACCGATCTTGGAGAAGCGCAGCATGCTCTCGACGTCGTCGATCACGCTGAACAGCGAGGGGCCCATGATGACACCGGCTACCAGGTACCCGAGCACGGCACCGAACCCCAGCCACTGGAAAATGGGCACGGCGATCACCGCCGCCAGCAGGAACAGGGTCACTTCCAGCAGGAAATCCAATGCACGCACTCCTTAAAGCCGGTTCAATCGGGGGCTCACTCGGGCCACGCTGGAAACAGGGGCATACTACAGACGCTGAAGGCCATTGCGAAGCCCGCCGGCAACCCCGTATTGCCGGCAACAGCCTGGTCTCGCTACTGTGAGAACGAACCCGCATCAGGAGCGACCATGACGCGCTACTCACTGCTTGATCTCGCCCCCGTCAACGAAGGCAGCACACCCCGCCATGCTCTGCTCAACGCCGCCAACCTGGCCCAGCATGCCGAGTCCCTGGGGTACGACCGGTTCTGGATGGCGGAGCACCACAACATGACCGGTATCGCCAGCGCCGCAACACCGGTGGCGCTGGGCTACATAGCCGCCAACACCAACAGCATCCGCGTGGGCGCCGCCGGCATGATGCTGCCCAATCACGCGCCTCTGGTAGTCGCTGAACAGTTCGGCACCCTGGAAAGCCTCTACCCCGGGCGTGTGGACCTCGGGCTGGGCCGCGCTCCGGGTACCGATCCCGAGACCCTGCGCGCCCTGCGCCGGGACCATCATTCGGCCGCCAACCGCTTCCCTCAGGATGTGCAGGAACTGTTGCACTTTCTTGACCCGGTGCAGCCGGGGCAGCGCGTCCAGGCGGTACCCGGCGCCGGCACCCGGGTTCCAGTGTGGATCCTGGGTTCAAGCCTGTTCGGCGCCCAGCTGGCCGCGGCCCTGGGCCTGCCCTACGCCTTCGCCTCGCACTTCGCGCCGGACATGCTGGAGGAAGCCATCCGGGTCTATCGCGACCAGTTCCAGCCATCGCAACGCCTGATCGAACCCTATGTCGCGGCCGCAGCCAACGTCTTCGCGGCGGATACGGATGCAGAAGGCCGCCGGCTCATGACCTCCATGGAGCAGCAGTTCATCGCCCTGCGCCGCGGCACCCCCGGCCCCCTCCAGCCGCCGGTGGACGACCCGGACAGCCTGGGCAGCGCGGCGGAACTGGCCACCGCCCGCCATGCGCTGAAGGAATCCGCCATGGGCTCCCCGGAGAGCGTGGAAAAATGGCTGAAGGCGTTCACGGAACGCACCGGCGCGGATGAGCTGATTCTCACCGGCCAGATCCATGACCATGAGGCCCGCAAACGCTCCTTCGCCATTGCCGCTGAGGCGATCCAGGGGCTGTCCACCTGATGAACGGACGCAGGTGACAATGTGTTACGGATACTCAACAGCCGATAAGTTGATCCTTCCGCGCGGGTCGCCTAGCTTG
>JBNJDI010000158.1:0-3535 GCA_051744725.1 Pseudomonadota bacterium
GGTGCGCGCCAGCTGCACCTGGGAGACATCGTGCTGGTACTGGCCCACGCCGATGGACTTGGGCTCGATCTTGACCAGCTCCGCCAGCGGGTCCTGAAGGCGGCGGGCAATGGAGACGGCGCCCCGGATGGTCACGTCCAGGTCCGGCAGCTCCCTGGAGGCGTACTCCGAGGCCGAATAGACGGACGCCCCGGCCTCGTTGACCATGACCCGGGTCACGCCCAGCTCCGGGTAGCGCTTGATGAGATCCCCTACCAGCCGGTCCGTCTCGCGGGAGGCGGTGCCGTTGCCGATGGCGATCAGGCCGACCCCGTGCTGGCGGCACCAGCCGGCAAGCTGCTCGATGGACTGGTCCCACTGGTTCCTCGGGGCGTGCGGATGAATACTTCCCTGATCGAGGAAGCGGCCGGTGCCGTCCACGATCGCCACCTTCACACCGGTGCGCAGCCCCGGATCCAGGCCGATGGTGGCGGTCTTGCCGGCCGGCGCGGCCATGAGCAGGTCCTTGAGGTTGCTGGCAAAGACCTGGATGGCCTCGGATTCCGCGCGTTCACGCAGGCTGCCCATGAGGTCGGTTTCCAGGTGGGTGCTGAGCTTGACCCGCCAGGTCCAGCGCACCACCTCGCCCAGCCAGCGGTCGGCGGGGCGGCCGTCGTTGCGGATGCCCCAGTGCGAGGCGATCATGCCCTCGGCCGGATGCGGCGCGCGGCTGTCCGCCTCGGGGTCGCCCACCTCGATGCTGTACTGCAGAACGCCCTCGTTGCGGCCCCGGAAGATGGCCAGGGCACGGTGGGAGGGCACCTTCTTCAACGGTTCCCGGTGATCGAAGTAATCCCGGAAGCGTGCGCCTTCCTCTTCCTTCCCGCTGACCACCTGCACCCGGAGCTGGCCGTCCTGCCACAGGAAGTCACGCAGCCGCGCCAGCAGGTCCGCGTCCTCGGCGAAGCGCTCCATCAGGATGTAACGGGCGCCGTCCAGTGCCGCCTTGGTGTCCTCTATACCGGCCTCGCTGTTGAGGTAATCACCGGCAAGCGCTTCCGGGTCCCGGCTGGGGTCCTCGAAAAGCGCGTCCGCCAGCGGTTCCAGCCCCGCCTCCCGGGCGATCTGGCCCTTGGTGCGGCGCTTGGGCTTGTAGGGCAGGTAGAGGTCCTCCAGCCGACCCTTGGTATCCGCTTCGCTCAGGCTGGCCAGCAGCGCATCGGTCAGCTGGCCCTGCTCCCGGATGGTGTCAATAATAGTGGCGCGCCTGTCCTCCATCTCCCGACGGTAGCGCAGTCGTTCATCGAGCTGGCGCAGCTGGCTGTCATCCAGCGAGCCGGTGACTTCCTTGCGGTAGCGGGCAATGAAGGGAACCGTGGCGCCTTCATCCAGCAGGGCCACGGTGGCATCCACCTGGCGCTGGCTGATGCCCAGTTCATTGGCGATGGCCTGATTGATTGAGCTCATGGGGAACCGTTTCCGGTGGGTTTGAAGTCCGGTGGCCATTATAGCGATGCGGGCACTCAGGTACAGGTCCCACAGATCCCTTCCAGACCGGCGCATTTTCTTTCCTCAATGTCACGAAAGTGTCATATCCCCTCAATAAACTCGTCGCCAGACGCTTGGGGAAGCCCGCAGGGCAACAACCTACTTCCATTAGAAAGTTTTGATGGAACCCAATGACAGACGTTCTGGGCTGGATCACAATTAATCCGGCACTACACAAACCAAAGGAGCATGCCATGACCAGAAAACAACTTCTCTCCGCCGCCATCGCCGCCACACTGGCCGCACCCAGCGCGCAGGCCCTGGAGTTCACAGCCGACGAAGGCCTCAGCCTGGCGGAGAACACCACCTTCAACCTCTACGGCACCGTGGAGCCCAAGGTGATCTCGGAAAAGAACGAGGACGGGGATGCCTCCACAGAGCTGGATGACGAGGACTCCACCCTCGGCTTTGCCTTCGAGACCCGGGTCAGCAACGCGGTAACCGCCTTTGGTCAGGTCGAGCTCGAATATAAGAGCGACGACAACAGCGACGGCCTCGACAACCAGGACAGCGCCTTCCTGGGTGTGAAGGGCGACTTCGGCAAGGTCCAGGCCGGCAACTTCGACAGCGTCTACGAGGACCTGATCATCGATGCCACCGAGGTAGCGGAAGACGCCGAGATCTCCGACGAAGCCTTCGCCGGCGAGAACAACCAGATCGCCTACTACAGCCCGGACTGGAACGGCTTCAGCTTCCGCACCCAGGCCCGGATCCAGGGGCGTGATGAGGGCCCGGCCAGTGAGGACAGCAACGAGGTTGGACTTTCGATTGCCGGCGGCTACACGGCGGACAACTGGGGGCTGTATGCCGGTTATGACGACCGCAAGGCCGACTCCACCGGTGTATACAGCGACGGCAGCGACCTAGAAGGCGATGATGTCTACGTCGGCGAAAACACCTACGGCGTATCCGGCATCTACGGCATCGGCCAGTTCGAATTCGGCGCCAAGTACTCGATCCAGGACAACCTGGACGGTGATCCCGCCGGCGATGAAACCACCTTCACCGCCCTGCGCGGCACCTTCAGCCAGGGTCCGACCGAGTACTACGGCGCTGTCCAGCGCGTCTCGCCGGATGACGAAACCAACACGGTCAAGGAACGCGATGAGATCACCCTGGGTGTCTCACACCAGCTCTACGAGCCGCTGAGCATCTGGGCGGAAGCCGGTCAGTACGACCGCGTCGAGGATGAAGGCGACCACGTCATGGTCGGTGCCATCTTCAGCTTCTGAACCAGCCCTCCGGAAGCCGGTCCGGCCCCCAGCCGGGGCGGTTTCCAGATCCGGGTCCGATTCGGACCCTCCATTTCAACGTTGTCATAAAACTGTCACACGACACCCATAGACTCGTCATTGTTACGGGAAGATGGGTCAACCTGAGGAGTGCATCCATGAAGACCTGGAAGAAATCCGCCATCGCACTGGCGGCGCTGATGAGCGCCAGCACGGTCTCTGTCGCCCAGGAGCGCGACCAGATCCGGATTGTTGGCTCAAGTACGGTCTATCCGTTCGCCAGCTATGTCACTGAGGAATTCGGCGCCACGACAGAACACCCGACACCGACCATCGAGTCCACCGGCTCCGGCGGCGGCATCCGGCTGTTCTGTGAAGGTGAGGGCAAGGGCACGCCGGACATCACCAACGCGTCCCGCCGCATGAAGCCCAGCGAGTTCGATCGCTGCCAGGAGAACGGTGTCGAAAACATCACGGAAGCGATGATCGGCTCCGACGGCATCGTGCTGGCCCAGAGCGCTGATAATGATGATTTCGCGGTAACACGCGAGCAGATCCTGTTGGCCGTGGCTGAAAAGGTCCCGCAGGACGGTGAGCTGGTCGAGAACCCCTACGACAACTGGAGCGACATCGACTCGGATCTGCCGGACCGCGAAATCGAGGTTCTGGGCCCGCCTACCACTTCCGGCACCCGTGATGCCTTTGAGGAGCTGGCAATGGGCGCGGTCAGTGAAGAAGCCGGCTACGACGAAGAGTATACCGACATCCGCTCTGAC
>JBNJDI010000159.1:0-3519 GCA_051744725.1 Pseudomonadota bacterium
CCGTGCTCGACCTTCTCGCTGGAATCCTTGATCAGCTTCTTGATGTCCTTGGCGGCGGAGGCGCTGCGCTGGGCCAGGTTGCGCACCTCGGCGGCCACCACCCCGAAGCCGCGCCCGTGCTCGCCGGCACGCGCCGCCTCGACCGCGGCGTTCAGCGCCAGCAGGTTGGTCTGGAAGGCGATCTCGTCGATGACGGTGATGATGTCATTGATCTCGCTGGACGAACTCTTGATCTCGCCCATGGCATCCACCACCTGGCGGGCGATCTCGCCACCGCGCTCGGCTTTCTCGCGGGCCGCCGTGGCCAGCTGGTTGGACTCCTGGGCGTTGTCCGCGTTCTGCTTCACGGTGGAGGTGATCTCCTCCATGGATGAGGCGGTTTCTTCCAGGGAGCTGGCCTGTTCCTCGGTGCGCTGGGACAGATCCTGGTTGCCCTGGGCGATCTCCTTGGCCGCCGAATTGATGTTGCCGGTGGCGTCGGTGATCTGCTCGACCGTATTGCGCAGCACGTCCACGGTTTCGTTGACGGCTTCCTGGAGACGGCCGAAATCGCCCTCGAACTCGCCCTGCATCTTGTCGTGCAGGTTGCCGTCGGCCAGGTTCTTCATGACCCGGATGACTTCCTGAGTGGGCTTCTGGGCGGCGTCCACCACCTTGTTCACGTCCGAGCTCAGATCCTTGATGAATCCCTCGCTCATGGCGTCGGTATCCACCCGCTCATCCAGGCGGCCGTCTCGCACCTGGCTGATCATGTCCTTGAGTTCCTTGCGGACCTGCTCCTCGTTCTCCTCGCGCTCGCGCTCCTCGGTCTGGTCGAACCATTCAATGGTGTTGCCGAGGAACTCGCCCTGCTCGTTCTCTTCACCGGTGATGGCGATGGCGAAACGCACCCGGCCAATGTCCACCGTTTCGTGGATGGCGTCATTGCGGACCTTGTTCATCTGGCGGGCAATCGAGCGCAGCTGGGGGAAGGTATCCACCAGGTCCTCACCTTCCAGGCCCTTGGCCCGGAAACCCCGGTTCTCTTCGGCAATATCGCGCTCGTAATCGCGCAGCAGGTCCTGCATGCGCTCATTGAGGTAGTCGATCCGACCCTCTGGGTCCGTCGTCATCATCGCCGTGGTCGCGGTGTGCAGGGCCAGCCGCGCGCGCTGGAGGATCTCGTATTCCGCCGGGTCGATGGTGACCTGGTTGCTCTGGTTGGTGCTGGCCATGGTCTTGCTCTCCCGTGCCTCGGTCTGCTGTTTGTCTTGCGTTTCGGTTGTCGGTGTCGGTTCAGGTTCCGGCTCCGACGGTGGTTCCTTGCTGTCGGAGGTGTTACCGCCGTCTTCCATCCATGCCAGCGGATCGTTGCCCAGTTTCTGCCGTCGGCCCCCGCCGCGGCGCCCGGAGCCGCCGTTGCGGTTACTGCGGTTGTTCTCGGCCATCAGCGCACTCTCCCCAA
The DNA here is from genome assembly GCA_051744725.1 of Pseudomonadota bacterium. Classification (GTDB taxonomy): domain Bacteria; phylum Pseudomonadota; class Gammaproteobacteria; order Pseudomonadales; family Oleiphilaceae; genus Halospina. Next base: position 1,445 of record JBNJDI010000159.1, read on the forward strand.
TCTCAGATCCTCTACCAGGGCCGCGTAGTCGGCGGCGCCGTTACTGGTGGCCTGGTACTCAAAAACCGTTCTGCCAAAGCCCGGCGCTTCCGCCAGGGCCACGTTCTCCCGGATCGGCGTCTGCAGCAGCTGCCCCGGGAAGTGGTTCACCAGGGTCTCCTGCACCTCGCGCGACAGTCGCCGCCGGGTCTGGAAGCGGGTCAGGACCAGCCACTTGCGGCTGGCGGCCTGCATCCGTTCCTCTACTTTCGCCAGGGTCTGCATCAGCGTGGACAGCCCCTGCAGCGACAGGAAATCGCACGCCACCGGAATCACCAGATCATCGGCGGCCAGCAGGGCGTTCATCACCAGCAGGCCGGATGACGGTGGGCAGTCCATGACCACCCACTCAGGTGCTTCGCCAGCGCTTTCCGTTTCCAGTTCGTACAACGCCTCGTTCAGCCACCAGCCGCGCTCCGGGCCGCCCTCGTCCAGGGTCTCGAAGCTGCGCAGGCCGGGGCCGGCGCAGACCACATCCAGGTGCTCGCGCACGTTCTGGCGGTGGTCCACCAGCCGTTCCTCGTTGAGCAGCACCTGATCCAGGCCGGCCTGGCGGTTGTCCGCGCCCAGGCTGGTGCCCATGTGTCCCTGCGGGTCCATGTCGATGCCCAGGACCCGTTCACCCAGCCGTGCCATACCGTGTGCGAGGTGAACGCTGGTCGTGGTCTTACCCACGCCTCCCTTCTGGTTGAGAACCGCGACGGCGCGCATGGTTCAGCCGTTGTCCTCACCCACCCCGGCGTCCTCGCCGAGCAGGCTGTCCACGTCCAGCACGATCACCATCTTGTCCTCCATGGTGGCCAGGCCGCGGATGAAGTCCGTGCGGATCACGGTGCCGAACTCGGGCGGCGGCCGCAGCTGGTCCTCGTTGATGCCGTAGACCTCGGAAAGCGCGTCCACGATCAGACCCATGATCCGCTCGCGGTCGCCATGGATAACCTTGACCAGAACCACCACGGTGAACTGGGTGTATTCCAGGGTTTCCATGCCGAAGCGTTCGCGCAGGTCCACCACCGGCACGATGGTGCCGCGCATGTTGATGACGCCCTTCACGTAGGGCGGGGTATTGGGAATGGGCGTGGCCGTGTCCCAGGCCCGGATCTCCTGGACCCGGAGGATGTCCACCCCGTATTCCTCGTCGCCAAGCGTGAAGGTCAGATACTGGTCGCCGTCGCCCACGGTGCCCTGGAGTGCGGCATCCTGCTGGGTGGTGGCGGTGTTGTTGCTGTTGTCAGTCGCGGATTCGCTCATCAGTTATCGGCTCCGTTCGTAAGCACTTCGTCGCGTGCCTGGGCCAGCTCTAGGAGTCCGGCAATGTCGAGGATCAGGGCCACGGTGCCATTGCCGAGGATGGTCGCGCCGGCGAAGCCGGTCACTGGCCGGTAATTGCTCTTGAGGCTCTTGATCACCACCTGCTGCTGGCCGAGGAGTTCGTCCACGTGCAGCCCGACGTAGCGGTCGTCTTCTTCCACCACCACCATAAGCTCGTTCTCAAGCTCGCCACCGCCGGTTTCGTTGAACAGTTCCCGCAGCCGGATGATGGGGATGTAGTCGTCACGCCATTCATAGAGCTCGGAGGTGCCGGCCATGCGCTTGATCTTGCCGCCCTGCATCTGCAGCGACTCCATGATCGAGATCAGCGGCACCACATAGACCTGGTCGCCAACCCGGAACAGCTGCCCGTCGAGAATGGACAGGGTCAGCGGCAGGTGGATGGCGAAGCGCGTCCCCTTGCCGGGCGTGGAGTTGACGGTGATGTTGCCGCCCAGAGCCTTGATGTTGCGCTTGACCACATCCATGCCCACGCCACGGCCGGAGACGTCGGTCGCCTCGTCATGGGTGGACAGGCCGGGGTGGAAGATGAAGTCGAACACCTGCTCGTCGGACAGCTCCGTGCCGTTTTCAATCAGCCCCGCCTCGCGAGCCTTGTTGAGCAACCGGTCGCGGCTGATGCCGGCGCCGTCGTCGTTGATCTCGATGACGATGTAGCCGCCCTTGTGGTAGGCGTTCATCTCCAGGATGCCGGTTTCCGGCTT
>JBNJDI010000160.1:0-3485 GCA_051744725.1 Pseudomonadota bacterium
GACGAGAGCGATTTCTACGCCAACCCGGTGCAGCCGGAATACCGCTCGCTGATGAACGTGCCCTTCACGCTGGCGGATGACAGCCTCAACAGTGCCTTCCTCGAGGGCGCGGAGGCGCGCGGCCTGCTGAACCTCAAGGGCCACCGGTCCGTGGGCGGCATGCGCGCGAGCATCTACAACGCCATGCCGGAAGCCGGCATTGAGGCGTTGATTGACTACATGGCGGAATTCGAAAAAGACAAAGGCTGATCATGAGCGACGAAGAGGCGCGCCTGGCCCGGCTGCGCGAGCGCATTGACCAGATCGATGACGACCTGCTGCGGCTGATCAGCGAGCGGGCCGAGTGCGCCCGGGAAGTGGCCGAGGTAAAGCAGGAGGCCAACCCGGGGGAGGAGGTGGCGTTCTACCGCCCTGAGCGGGAGGCGCGGATCCTCAGCCGCGTCAGGGAGCGCAACCCGGGCCCGCTGGCGGACGAGGAGATGGCGCGCCTGTTCCGGGAGGTGATGTCCGCCTGCCTGGCGCTGGAAAAGCCCATGACCATTGCGTTTCTGGGGCCCGAAGGCACCTTCACCCAGGCGGCGGCGCTCAAGCATTTCGGGCATTCCGTGCTGAGTACGCCCTTGTCCGCCATTGATGACGTCTTCCGCGAGGTGGAGTCCGGCAACGCCCAGTACGGCGTGGTGCCGGTGGAGAACTCCACCGAGGGCATGATCAATCACACTCTCGACATGTTCATGGGGTCGGGGCTGAAGATCTGCGGTGAGGTGCAGCTGCGCATCCACCACCATCTGCTCAGGCGCCCGGATCAGGACGAAGCCGGCATTACACGCCTCTATTCGCACCAGCAGTCCTTCGCCCAGTGCCGCAAGTGGCTGGACAGCCACTGGCCCGCGGTCGAGCGCATCACGGTTTCCAGTAACGCCGAGGCAGCCCGCCTGGCCAGCCAGGAAGAGGGCGCTGCTGCCATTGCCGGCGACATGGCCGCCTCGCTCTATGGCCTCGAGCCCGCACACAGCAATATCGAGGACCGACCCGACAACACCACCCGTTTTCTCATCATCGGCACTGAATCGGTGCCGGCCAGCGGGCAGGACAAGACCTCCATACTGGTTTCCACCCGCAACCGGCCAGGGGCACTCTACGAGCTGCTGGAGCCGTTCAAGCGCGAGGGCATCGACCTGACGCGTCTGGAAACCCGCCCTTCGCCCAGCGCCACCTGGGCCTATGTCTTCTACATCGATTTCGTCGGGCACCGGGACGCACCGGCCATCCGGGCGGTGCTGGACGAGATTGAGACCCAGAGCCAGGAACTGAAACACCTGGGGTCCTACCCCATGGGAGTGCTTTGATGAGCTGTGATTACCAGGCACTGGCCGCGCGTGGGGTGCAGGGCCTGCAGCCGTATCAGCCGGGCAAGCCGGTGGACGAGCTGGCCCGGGAGCTGGGGCTGGACCCGGCGCGGATCGTCAAGCTGGCCAGCAACGAGAACCCGCTGGGCCCCAGCGATCGCGTGACGGCAGCGGTTGAGAAAGCGCTTCCGGAAGTGACCCGCTATCCGGACGGCGCCGCGTACACACTGCGCCAGACCCTGGCGGAACGCCTGGACGTGACACCGGAGATGCTGACCTTCGGCAACGGCTCCAATGATGTGCTGGAACTGGTGGCGCGGGCCTTCGCCGAGCCTGGTACCGAGGTCGTCTATTCCGAGCACGCCTTTGCCGTCTATCCCATCGTGACCCAGGCCATCGGCGCGGATCACGTGAAGGTGCCCGCGGTGAACTGGGGACACGACCTGGACGCCATGGCCGACGCGATCACCGAGCGCACCCGGGTCGTCTTCGTCGCCAACCCCAACAACCCGACCGGCACCGTGGTGGAGAAGGATGCGGTCTACCGTTTCCTTCAGCGGGTGCCGGAGAACGTGATCGTGGTGCTGGATGAGGCCTACTGCGAGTACCTGCAGGGGCCGCAGTATGCGGACGGCGTGCAGTGGCTCAGCAAGTTCCCGAACCTGGTGGTCTCGCGCACCTTCTCCAAGGCCTGGGGCCTGGCGGGGCTGCGCATGGGGTACGGCATTTCCAGCCCGGAGATCGCGGATGTGGTCAATCGGGTGCGCCAGCCCTTCAACGCCAACGCACTGGCCCAGGCCGCCGCGACGGCGGTGCTGGATGATCAGGCCTATATCGATCGGGCGATCGAGGTGAACCGGGCGGGTCTGGAGCAGCTGGCGGGTGGTTTTGACCGGCTGGGGCTGGACTACATTCCTTCCGCCGCCAATTTCATTGCTCTCGATACCGGGCGGGATGCCAACACGGTGAACGACGCCCTGCTGCGCGAGGGTGTCATTGTACGCCCGGTGGGGGCCTACGGCATGCCGAGGCACCTGCGTGTATCAGTCGGGCTCGAGCATGAGAACCGGCGCTGCCTCGAGGCGCTGGAGAAGGTGCTCGACTGATGGCCGGCGACGGCGAGCCCCTGTTCCAGCGCATGGTCGTGATCGGCCTGGGGCTGATCGGCGGCTCCCTGGCGCGGGCCGCGAAAGCCCGGGGGTTGGTGGCCACGGTGGTGGGCTGTGACGAGCGCCCCGGCCCTCTGCAGGAAGGGCGCCGTCTGGGCCTGATCGATGAAAGCGAAACGGACGCGGCGCGCGCAGTCCAGGGGGCGGACCTCGTGGTGCTGGCCGTGCCGGTGCGCGCCAACCGCGCCGTTCTGGCACAGCTCCGGGATGCCCTGCCCGGGAATGCGGTGCTGACGGACGTGGGCAGCGTCAAGGGCGGGTTTGTGGCGGATGTGCGGGGTGTGTTCGGTGAGCTCCCCGCCCGGGTTGTTCCCGGGCATCCGATCGCGGGCTCCGAGAAGAGCGGGGTTGGCGCGGCCGACCCGGATCTTTTCCGCGATCACAAGGTCATCCTGACCCCGGAGCCCGAGACCGATTCCGCCGCGCTTGAGATGATATGCCGCCTCTGGGCCGCCTGTGGCGCGGAGGTTCTGACCATGTCCGTTGCCCGGCACGACGAGGTACTTGCCGCCACCAGTCACCTGCCGCACCTGATTGCCTTTTCACTGGTGGATACCCTGGCCGGTGAGGACGACAGCCAGGATATCTTCCGCTATGCCGCTGGCGGTTTCCGGGACTTCACCCGTATCGCCGCCAGTGACCCGGTGATGTGGCGCGATATATTCCTGGCGAACCGCGACGCGGTGCTGGAAGCGTTGCGGCACTTCCGTGGCGACCTGGACCAGCTGGGCGCGGCCATCGAGGCCGGCGACGGCCAGCGGCTGCAGCAGGTATTCACCCGCGCCAAGGCGGCACGCGAGCATTTTTCCCGAATTCTTTCCGGTGAGGCCTATCTCAACACCATGACCGACCAGACCGTGACCTACACCGCCCAGCCGGGCGGCCCCATCCAGGGTGACATCCGGGTGCCCGGCGACAAGTCCATGTCCCACCGCGCCATCATGCTCGGCGCGCTGGCCGAGGGCGT
>JBNJDI010000161.1:0-3481 GCA_051744725.1 Pseudomonadota bacterium
GCTGATGGTGGATGGCACCATCGTGATGGTCGAGAACATCGACCGGCATCTGCATGAGGCGGAACGCTACGAGCCACGGCTCCAGGTGGTGGCCCGGGCCTGCCGGGAGGTGGCCGCGCCCATCCTGTTCTCCATTGCGATCATCATCATTGTCTTCCTGCCCCTGTTCACGCTCACCGGGGTGGCCGGAAAGACCTTCCGCCCCCTGGCCTACACGGTGGCGCTGGGCATGGTCGGGTCGCTGGTGTATGCGCTGTTCATCACGCCGGTACTGGGCAGCCTGATGATGCGTCGGCCGAAAGAGGATGCTGCGGATGGGCAGGCGAGCCGGTGGCACCGTCTTTTCCCCGCCAGGCCGATTGCCGGGGATTCCGAGGATCATGGATACCGGCGTGAATCCCTGATCGTTCAGTGGATCCTGGTGCTCTACCGCCCGCTTCTGCGTTTCTTCATTGCCCGACGGTTCCTAGCGGTCCTGCTGGCGGTGGGCCTTCTTGGTGCCGGGGCCGCGCTGTTCCCACAGCTGGGGTCGGAATTCGCGCCGCGCATGGACGAGGGCGATCTGATCGTCAACCTGACCATGGCGCCTTCCATTTCGCTCAGCGAATCCAAGCGCAACACCATGCTGGCCGAGAAACGGATGCTCAGTGTGCCGGGGGTGAAAAAGGTCGTGAGCCGGGTGGGGCGTGGTGAGGTCGGTGCCCACGCGGACCCCATCAACACCGTGCACTCACTGGTGGTGCTGGAACCCCGATCGGAATGGGAAGAGCTCGGGTATAAGTCCCAGGCCGGGATCGAGCAGGCGATCCGCAAAAAGCTGGAAGGCATGCCGGGCATCATGACCAACATGACCCAGCCCATCCAGCTCTCCGTGGACGAGCTGGTGGGCGGTGTGAAGTCCGAGCTGGCCGTTAAGCTGTATGGGGATGACCTGGATACCCTCAAGCAGAAGGCGGATGCCATTGCCGGGGTCCTGCGGCAGCTCCCGGGCGCCGCCGACGTCAGGGCGGACCAGGTGATCGGTTCGCCCCAGGTGCGTATCCGGCCGGATCGGGATGCGTTGGCGCGCTATGGCATCACCATGGAGCGCGTGCAGAAACACATCCGCAATGCCGTGGGCGGTACCACGGCCGGGCAGATCTTCGAGGGGGTGCGGCGCTTCGACGTCTATGTCCGGTACCAGGAGAGGGACCGGAAGGACCTGGAGGCCATGCGCAATATCCTGATCGAGGCCCCCGGCGGCGCCGAGGTGCCGCTGAGTCAGCTGGCGGAGCTGGAGACGATCACCGGCCCGCGCCAGATCAGCCGTGAGGACGCCCAGCGCTACATCACGGTGCAGGCCAATGTGGAGGGCCGGGATATCGGCAGCTTTGTGGCGGATGGCCGGGAAGCGATCAGCGAGCAGGTCGAACTGCCCACCGGTTACCTCCTTGAATGGGGCGGCCAGTACGAGCTGCAGCAGAAGGCCAATGCCCGCTTTGCGATCGTGATCCCGGTGACCCTGGCGCTGATCTGCCTGATGCTCTACATCAGTTTCCGCTCGGTGCGCAGTACCGCCCTGATCCTGCTCAACATCCCGCTGGCGCTGGTGGGCGGCGTCGCCGCGCTCTGGGTTTCCGGTCAGAACCTGTCGGTGCCCGCTTCGGTGGGTTTTATTGCCCTATTCGGCATCGCCCTGGAGAACGGCATGGTACTGGTCACCTACCTGAACCAGCTGGTGCGCGAGGGGATGAATGTGGATGAGGCCTCAATACAGGGCGCCTGCCTCAGGGTGCGGCCGGTTCTGATGACGGCTCTGACCACGTCGCTGGGGCTGCTGCCGCTGTTGATGGCCACAGGTACCGGTAGTGGCGTGCAGCGCCCGCTGGCCACGGTGGTGGTGGGTGGTCTGCTGACATCCACGCTGCTGACCCTGGTGGTGATTCCGGCGCTGTACCGCTGGTTCGCGGAGAAGACAGCACAGAGCCCGGGCCATTGAGTCCGCCTTGCCCCATGGACGGGGCAGGGGCGCGTGCGGGTCATTGCGGGCAGTTGCCCGATGGCCAAAAATGCCAACGCGTTGAGAACTGATGGGCATTTGGGGGCTATCTGCGATGATAGACTCCGGGCACCATCTGAAAACCGATACAACAAGAGGACGTGTTCATGAAACAGATCCTGACTCTCGCGTTTGCGCTGCTGTGCGCCTTAGCCATGACGGCCCAGGCCCAGGAGAAGACCGTTGAGGGCGTTGAGCTGCCGGGGACCATTGAGGTTGCTGGTAACGAGCTCAGCCTGAATGGCGCGGGTGTGCGCTCCAAGTGGTTCATGAGCCTGTACGTGGGTTCACTCTACCTGCCGCAGGAATTCGACAGTGCCCAGGCGATTGTTGAGGCGGATCAGCCCATGGCGATCCAGCTGGATATCATTTCCGGCATGATCGACAGCGAAAACATGACCGAAGCCACCATGGAAGGCTTTGAAAGTTCGACCGGCGGCAACATGGAGCCCATCCAGGACGATATTGATGCGTTCATGAGCCTGTTCGAGAAAGAGATCAAGGAGGGAGACCAGTTCAAGATCACCTATATGCCCGAAGAAGGGATTGTCGGTTTCAAGAATGGTGAGCGCATCGGCACCGTGGATGGCGGCATGGACTTCAAGAAGGCCGTCTTCGGGATCTGGCTGGGTGACGAGCCTGCCCAGAAGAGCGTCAAGACGGCCATGATGGGTGAGGAGTAAAACGGGCTCACTCGACCGTTTTCTCCCTGTACTCGCACAGATCCTCGATGACGCAGCTGCCGCAGCGTGGTTTCCGCGCCAGGCAGGTGTAGCGGCCATGGAGGATCAGCCAGTGATGCGCGTCCTTGAGGTACGCCTTCGGGACGCGTTTCATCAGCCTGTCTTCCACTTCCCGCACATTCTTGCCGGGCGCGATCCCGGTCCGGTTCGCTACCCGGTAGATGTGCGTGTCCACCGCCATGGTGGGCTGGTCAAAAGCGGTGTTCAGGATCACATTGGCGGTCTTCCGGCCCACACCGGGTAACGCCTCCAGTTCCTTGCGGGTCTGCGGCACCTGTGAATCGTGCTTCTCCACCAGCATCCGGCAGGCCTTGATGATGTTCGTGGCCTTGCTGTTGTAGAGCCCGATGGTCTTGATGTAGTCCTTCAGTCCGTCCTCACCCAGTGCCAGGATCGCCTCCGGTGTGTTGGCTACCGGGAAGAGCTTCGCCGTTGCCTTGTTGACGCCCACATCCGTTGCCTGGGCGGAAAGGGTTACGGCCACCAGCAGCTCAAAGGGGGTGCTGTAGTTCAGCTCCGTGGTCGGTGCGGGATTGGCGTCCTTGAGGCGGGCGAAGATGGCTTCGCGCTTGGCGTCGTTCATGAGAATGTCCCCGTCACTCGGACCCGCTTGTGCCCGCTTTCCACGGGCGCCTGGCGGGCCTGCTGCTGTTGCTGGATGTGGTGATCGATACGGTTCCTGAGCGCGATGATCAGGCCC
>JBNJDI010000162.1:0-3405 GCA_051744725.1 Pseudomonadota bacterium
CCATTCCAGCCAGGCGGGAATCCATTCCTGAACGCCCTGGACCGAGCCCTGGATGTCCAGGTCAAAGCCGGCAATGACCGCGTCGGTCACCAGCCCGGCGGCCACGGTGCTCACCACGATGCCTGTGATGTAGAGCAGCAGTGCCCCGCTGCCCATTTCACGCTGGAAGATGCTGAGCGTGGCCAGGCTGGTTACAGGCCCGGCCAGCATCAGCACCAGCGCGGTGCCGGGGGAAAGCCCTTCCAGCATCAGGGCCGCCGCAATGGGCGTGGTTGCAGCGGCGCACAGGTACAGGGGCACGCCGATCAGCGCCATCAGCAGCATGGGGCCGATGCCGCTGCCCAGCACCGCCAGCCCCTGGGGCGGTGTCAGCGTGATCAGCAGGCCCGCCACGGCCAGGCCAATGGCAATCCAGACACTGATGTCGTCCAGCATTTCGGTGAAGGCGTAGCGCAGGCCGTGGCGCAACCCGGGAGCGGTCTCATCGGCCTCCGCCATGACGTCTTCGCCATCGCAGCCGGAGGAACAGCAGCCAGAGCTGCAGGCCGGCTCCGCGGGTTCCGCGGCGGTCGGCCCACCATGGCTCAGAGCGGTAAGCAGACCGGTACTGATCGCTGCCACAACCGCACCCAGCGCCCTGGCCACCATCATGAAGGGGCCCATGAGCACAAAGGTGAGGGAGAGCGAGTCGACGCCCGCACCCGGTGTGCCCACGAGGAAGGAGGTGGTCGGCCCGCGCCCGGCGCCACCCCGGTAGAGCGCCAGTGCGGTCGGGATGGCACCACAGGAGCACATGGGCAGGGGAACACCCAGAACGGCGCCCCGCAGTATGGGCCGGATACCGTCGCCGCTGAGCCACTGCCGGATGCGCTCCCTGGGCACCAGGCCACGCACCAGCCCCGCCACCACCAGGCCAAGCAGCAGCCAGGGGGCGGCGAGCAGCGTCATCTCAACAATCGCAAGCACGAGTTCCTTCATGCCCCCAGTATAGGGCCGGGCATGCCGTTATGGTGTAGCGCTTTTTGCAAATTGAGGCCCGACCCCCTTTCTGGTAGCCTGTCACCCCATCTTGAGGCGACGCCTCCCTCCTCCTCAAAACTGGCAATCGGGCAGAACACGGGATTCGCATGACGCGCTATATATTTGTCACCGGCGGGGTTGTGTCCTCGCTCGGCAAGGGCATTGCATCAGCATCACTGGCCGCCATCCTTGAGGCGCGCGGCCTCAGGGTGACCATCCTCAAGCTCGATCCCTACATCAACGTGGATCCCGGCACCATGAGCCCGTTCCAGCACGGTGAGGTCTTCGTCACCGAGGATGGCGCCGAGACGGATCTGGACCTGGGGCACTACGAGCGCTTCATCCGCACCACCATGAGCAAACGCAACAACTTCACCAGTGGCCGGGTCTACGAGGAGGTCATCCGCAAGGAACGCCGGGGCGACTATCTGGGCGGCACTGTGCAGGTGATTCCCCACATCACGGACGAGATCAAGCGCCGCATTGTGGAAGGCGCCGGTAACGTGGATGTGGCCCTGGTGGAAGTCGGCGGCACCGTCGGCGACATTGAATCCCAGCCCTTCCTTGAGGCCACGCGCCAGCTGCGCGTTGAGGTGGGTCCCCAGCGCGCGCTCTTCATGCACCTCACGCTGGTGCCCTACATCTCCACCGCCGGCGAGGTGAAGACCAAGCCGACCCAGCACTCCGTGAAGGAGATGCGCTCCATCGGCCTGCAGCCGGACATCCTGCTGTGCCGCTCCGAGCATGAGGTGGACGCGAGCTCGCAGCGCAAGATCGCGCTCTTTACCAACGTCGAGGAGCGAGCCGTCATCCCGCTGTGCGATGCGCCCAGCATCTACCGTGTGCCGCGCATGCTCCACGAGATGGATCTGGACCAGCTCATCGTCGAGCGCTTCAACCTCGACGTGGGGCCGGCGGATCTGTCCGAATGGGATCAGGTGTTCGAGTGGGAGCAGAACCCCGACAAGACCGTGACCATCGCCATGGTCGGCAAGTACATGGAGCTGCTGGACGCCTACAAGTCCCTGATCGAGGCCCTGAGCCACGCCGGGCTGCACACCAGGACCGATGTGAAGATGAAGTACGTCGATTCCGAGGACCTGGAGCGTGAGGGCGAGGCGGCGCTGGAAGACGTTGACGGCATTGTGGTGCCGGGCGGTTTCGGCGAGCGGGGCGTGGAAGGCAAGATCAGCGCCGTGCGCTATGCGCGCGAGAACGGCATTCCCTACCTGGGCATCTGCCTGGGCATGCAGGTGGCCGTGATCGAATACGCCCGCAACATCGCCGGCCTGTCCGGGGCCCACAGCACCGAGTTCCGCAAGGACTCGCCGTACCCCGTGGTGGGCCTGATCACCGAGTGGGTGGACGAACACGGCCAGCTGGAAACGCGCGGCGAGGACTCCGATCTGGGAGGTACCATGCGTCTGGGCGCCCAGGACTGCCGCCTCGAACCCGGAACCACATCGCACCGGTGTTACGGTAAGGACGTGATCCGTGAGCGCCACCGCCACCGGTACGAGGTCAACAACCTGCTTCTGCCCAAGCTGGAGGAAGCGGGCCTGCGCGTGGCCGGGCGCTCCGGCGACAACAGCCTGGTGGAAATGGTGGAGGTCCCGGGCCACCCGTGGTTCGTGGCCTGCCAGTTCCACCCGGAGTTCACCTCCACGCCGCGTGACGGCCATCCGCTGTTCAAGGGCTTTGTGGAAGCCGCGCTGGCCCACAGGGGCGAATCCTGAACCCGACCGCCGAGGGCGTTCACCATGGCGTATAGCACCATCGACATCGCTGACCTGAGCATCGCCAACGACCGCCCGTTCACGCTGTTCGGCGGCATGAACGTGCTGGAGTCCCGGGAACTGGCCCTGGAGGTGGCGGACGCCTACAGCCAGGTCACCGCCCGCCTGGGCATCCCCTACGTGTTCAAGGCCTCCTTCGACAAGGCCAACCGCTCCTCCATGCACTCATTCCGCGGCCCCGGCCTGGAAAAGGGTCTGGCCATCCTTGAGGAGATCCGCGACCGCTACGGCGTCCCGGTCCTGACCGACGTCCACGAGCCGTATCAGGCGCAACCGGCCGCCAACGTCTGCGACGTGATCCAGCTGCCCGCGTTCCTGTCGCGCCAGACCGACCTGGTGGTCGCCATGGCCCGCACTGGCGCCGTTCTCAACGTCAAGAAAGGCCAGTTCCTGGCACCCCACGAAATGAGCCACATCATCACCAAGTGCGGGGAAGCCGGCAACGAGCGGGTCATCCTCTGCGAGCGCGGCACCAGCTTCGGCTACAACAACCTGGTGGTGGACATGCTCGGCTTCGGTACCATGAAGAAACTCGGCGTGCCGGTGTTCTTCGACGTCACCCACGCCCTGCAGATGCCCGGCGGCCGCG
>JBNJDI010000163.1:0-3397 GCA_051744725.1 Pseudomonadota bacterium
GAGCGAACTCGACGAGCTCTGGCGGGACCGCATCCGCAACGCCGTCCTCAGCATGCGCCTGGACGGTCAACCGGATGAAGCCATCAAGGAAACCCTGACCCGCCGCTACGAAAGCCAGCTGGACCGGGCCTATGACGCCCGCAGCGAGGACGCCTTCCAGCAGTGGATGAACGCCTTTGCCGGGCTCTGGGACCCGCACACCCAGTACCTGTCACCGCGTAACTCCGAGAACTTCGATATCAACATGAGCCTGTCCCTGGAAGGCATTGGCGCCGTGCTTCAGTCCGAGGACGGCTACACCAAGGTGTCCCGGATCGTGCCCGGCGGCCCTGCCGCCGAGGAAGGCTCACTGGGGGCCGCGGACCGGATCGTGGGCGTCGCCCAGGAAGACGGGAAGATGAAAAACGTCATCGGCTGGCGCCTGAGTGAGGTGGTCGACCTGATCCGGGGCGAGAAGGGCTCCGAGGTCCGGCTCGAGGTCATCCCCGCCGGTACCCAGAATGATATGAACACCCACGAGATCACCATTGTCCGGGACGAGGTGAAACTCGAGGAACAATCCGCCCAGAGCGACATGATTGAGATGGAGAACGGCGGCGAGCCCTGGCAGCTGGGCGTCGTCGACATCCCCACCTTCTACGCGGACCTCAAGGCCGCCCGCGAGGGCGACGAGGACTACCGCAGCACCACGCGGGACGTCCGGGCGCTTCTCGAGGATCTTAAGTCCGACGGCATGGACGGCCTGGTGATCGACCTGCGCGGCAACGGTGGCGGTGCCCTCTCGGAAGCCAACCAGCTGGTGGGTCTGTTCATCGAGAATGGCCCCACCGTTCAGGTGCGCGGCCCGGATGGCTCAGTGCAGGTGTTTGAGGACGAGAGCAGCAACGTGACCTGGGACGGCCCCGTGGTAGTACTGGTCAACAACCTCAGCGCCTCCGCCTCCGAGATCTTTGCCGGCGCCATGCAGGACTACGGCCGCGGCCTGGTGGTTGGCGCCCAGACCTTCGGCAAGGGCACCGTTCAGGCCATACGCCCGCTGAACCACGGCCAGCTCAAGATCACCCAGTCCAAGTTCTACCGGGTCTCCGGCGCCAGCACCCAGAACCGCGGCGTGGTGCCGGACATCGAGATCGAGGACCGTATCCAGCGCGAGAATGTGGCCGAATCCGCCCTGGATGGTGCACTGACCTGGGATGAGATCGACACCCTCGACTACAACCGCTACTTCGAATTCGGCGATGTGCTGCAGATGATCACCGAAAAGCACGAAAACCGCTTCTCGGAGGTGCCCGAGTACCAGCTGCGCCAGCGCGAGCTGGAACTGCTCGAGGAACGCCGGGACCGCACCTGGGTCAGCCTCAACGCCGACGAGCGCAGAGCGGACCAGGAAGATTTCCGCGACAAGCAGCTCAGCATCGTGAACAGGCGCCGGGAACTGCAGGACAAGGAGCCCTTCGACTCCTGGCAGGCCTACGAGGAGGACGCGGAATCCCGTCCGGCGATGGCCCGGCGCAGCGATTTGGCGGAAGAGGGCCCCGACTTTGTGGTGCGTGAGGCGGGCGCCATCCTCACCGATCTTCTGGCCCAGAGCGAACACTACGCCAGCATCTATCACGAATCCCCCGAAAAGGGAGCGGTGGCCGGCGAATAGAGCGGAGCAGGCGCCATGGCGAGCGACGACGAGAAATCCGAAGCGCTGGAAACCTTCCTCAAGGACTCCCTGCACGCCCTGGAGTCACTGGAGAAGGTCCAGGAGCTTGAGGACGAGGATCACGGCGGATCCGACTCACAGGAAGGCAACGCACCGGATCAGCGCGCAGACGCTGATGACGACGACGAGCCCAACCTTCTCGACCGCCTGGCCGGCTACACCGGCTCCGCCTACAAGATCGCCCGGCGCACCACCGGCACCTCCCTCAAGATGGGCCGGAAGCTCATGGGCAGCCAGGACCAGCTGCGCATGATGCTGGCCGCCGGCGAATCCCTGCGCGACCTGCGCGAAGTGGCCGGCCTCACGGTCAGCGACCTGGCGGAATCCCTCAACCTCCGGGACAAAAGCCTGCTGGAAGCCGCCGAGGACGGCACCGCCGCCCTCCCCTTTGAACTCATCCTGCGCCTGGCCGCCGTGCTGGCACGCAACGACCCGGTTCCGTTCATCCTCAAGTACACCCGCGCCTACAGCCCTGATACCTGGCGGGTACTCAACGACTGGGGCGTGGGCCGCCTGCCGCTGCACTTCGAGCGCGAGCGCGAGTTCATCAACATCTACCGCGGCCACGATGAAGCCCGGGAACTCTCGGATGAAGGCTTCAAACGGGTGCTGGAATTCACCCGCAAATCCTTCGAAATGTCCCTGCACTTCGTGGCCGAACAGGAAGAGCGCCTCAACGAGGCCCTGGATGACCTGGAAGCCGAACGCGACGCCGCCAGACAGGAAGGCCGGGAACCAGTGACTCCCAAGCGGGAGCGCCGCCACCAGGGGCAGTCGCAGAAAAAGAGCGAGGAAACAGGCGGCTCCAGGAAAAGCAGCGGAAGCCAGTCCGGAAAGAGTCGTTCGAAACAGAGCAGCGGCTCATCAAAGAACAGCCAGAGCTCGAAGAAGACCAGCGGCAACAGCCGCCATTCAGACCAATGACTCCAGAGGCGCCCGCTGATCCCCCGGCGCCTCACAGATCCCCTTCTCCGTCACAATCACATCCACCAGCGACGCCGGCGTCACATCAAAGACCGGATTGAACACCGCCACCGAATTCGGCGCCAGCCAGCGTCTTCCGGAACGCCGAAGCTCGGTACCATCACGCTCCTCAATCTCGATCCGGTCACCACTCGGCGTTGCCGCATCCAGGGTTGAAGACGGCGCCACCACCATCATTCCCACGCCATAATGCCGCGCCAGGACCGCCAACGGCAGCGTGCCGATCTTGTTCGCCACATCCCCGTTCGCCGTAATCCGGTCCGCGCCAACGATGACCCAGTCCACCTTCCCCTGCGCCATCAGCGTCGCCGCAGCACCGTCCACATTGAGCGAACACGGCACCCCCTCACGCTCACACTCCCAGGCCGTCAGCCGCGCTCCCTGCAGCCAGGGCCGGGTCTCATCCATATGCACACACCCAAGCGCCCCGCGGTGGAACAGCTCCCGCACAACACCAAGGGCCGTCCCCTGCCCCCCGGTCGCCAACGCCCCGGTATTGCAATGCGTCAGCACCTGCACCGGCCCGGCACGATCCGCCAGAATCCGGTCCGCCCCGAGCACGCCCATAGCCCGGTTCGCCGCCGCATCCTCCTCATGGATGCGCAGGGCCTCCGCCTCAAGCACCCCCACAAGATCCGCCGAATCCGCCACCTGCTCAAGACACCCACGCATCCGCTCCAGCGCCCAGACCAGATTCACCGC
>JBNJDI010000164.1:0-3344 GCA_051744725.1 Pseudomonadota bacterium
TTCTGGCGATGACCCCGTAACGCATGGCGTGCCCTTCTAGAAGAACGTGAGTCCGACCTGGAAGAGCTTCTCCACTTCCCGGATGCGGGTCTTGTCCACGAGGAAGAGGATGACGTGATCGTCCGGCTGGACGCGGACATGGTCATGGGCGATCAGCACCTCGTTGTCGCGCACGATGGCACCGATGGTGGTGCCTTCCGGCAGCGGAATTTCATCGAGACGCAACCCTACGACCTTGGACGAGCGCTGGTCGCCATGGGCGATGGCCTCAATGGCCTCGGCCGCGCCCCGGCGCAGTGAATGCACGTTGACCACGTCGCCCTTGCGCACGTGCGTGAGCAGGCTGCCGATGGTGGTCTGCTGGGGCGAAATGGCCACATCGATCTCGCCGCCCTGGATCAGGTCCACGTAGTCCGGGTTGTTGATCAGCGTCATGACCTTGCGCACACCCAGGCGCTTGGCGAGCATCGAGGCCATGATGTTGGCCTCGTCGTCGTCGGTCACGGCGCAGAACACGTCCGTGTCCTCGATGTTCTCCTGCAGAAGCAGGTCCTTGTTGGCGGCGTCGCCCTGGAGAACAATGGTGTTGTCCAGGTTCTCGGAAAGCTCAATGCAGCGGTCCTGGCTGCGCTCGATGATGCGTACCCGGAAGCGGTCCTCCAGGGTGCGCGCCAGCCGGTGGCCGATGTTGCCGCCGCCGGTGATCATGATGCGCTTGTAGGGCTTCTCCAGGGGCTGGAGTTCGCTCATGACCGCGCGGATATGGTCACTGGCGGCAATGAAGAAGACCTCGTCGCCCTCCTCGATCACGGTGTCGCCCTGGGGAATGATGGGCCGATCGCGCCGGAAAATGGCCGCGACCCGGGTATCAATGCGCGGCATGTGCGCGCGCAGGTAGGAGAGCTCGTGCCCGACCAGTGGCCCGCCCTCGGTGGCACGGATCGCCACCAGCCGCGCCAGGCCCCGGGAGAAGTCAAGGACCTGAAGGGTACCGGGGTATTCGATCAGGCGTGTGATGTGCTCGGTGACCACCTGTTCCGGGCTGATCAGCACATCAATGGGAAAACCGTCCTTCTTGTCCCGGTCGAACAGTTCCGGACGGGCCAGATAGGCCCCGGTGCGCACACGGCTGATCTTGGTGGGGGTGCGGAAGCAGGTCCAGGCCACCTGACAGGCGACCATGTTGACCTCGTCGCTGTTGGTGGTGGCGATCAGCATGTCCGCGTCCTGGGCCCCGGCCTGCTTGAGCACGCGCGGATAGGAGCCGCGTCCGAGCACGGACTGGATGTCGAGCCGGTCCTGGAGCTCGCGCAGCCGGCCCGGGTTGTTGTCCACCACGGTGATGTCGTTGGCCTCGCTGGCCAGGTTTTCCGCGAGCGTACCCCCAACCTGGCCGGCGCCGAGAATGATGATCTTCATGGGTAACTGCTGACTCCCTCGCCGGATCCGTCAGACCCAGTGGGCCGGGTTTTTTTCCAGACAGGCGTAGAAAAAGCCGTCCTGCTCCCACTCCCCCGTGATTAACTGGCGACCGTAACCGGTCTCGATGCCCCAGTCCAGCGTTATGGGGACCAGCTGGGCATCCATGTGGCCATTGATGAAGCGCTGTATGATACGCGCATTTTCCTGCTGAAGCACAGAGCAGGTGGCGTAGACCAGCCGGCCGCCGATGGCGAGGGTATGCCAGCAGGCCTCCAGAAGGCGAAGCTGGGTGTCCGCCAGCTCGCGGATGTCCGTCTCGCGGCGCAGGAGCTTGATGTCCGGATGGCGGCGGATGACGCCGGTGCCGCTGCAGGGGGCATCCAGCAGGATGCGGTCGAAGGCGGCGCCGTCCCACCAGGCGTCCGGGTCGCCGGCATCCGCCGCCACCAGCCGGGCGCGGGCGCCGATACGTTCCAGGTTCTCCGTGATGCGGCCCAGCCGGTCGCGGTCCGAGTCCAGCGCCACCAGGTCCAAAAGATCCGGCTGGTTTTCCAGTATCGCGCCGGTCTTGCCGCCGGGGGCGGCACAGGCGTCCAGCACGCGCTGGCCCGGGGCCAGCTCAAGCAGCTGCGTACACAGCTGCGCGGCTTCGTCCTGGACGCTGAAGTGGCCCTCGGCGAAGCCCGGGATGCGTTCCACCGGGCAGGCCTCGTCCAGCTGCAGGGCATGGGGTGCAAGCCGGCCGGGCTGCGCGCTCAGGCCGGCATCGGCGAGTGCCGCCAGGGCGCTGGCCTGGTCATGGTGACCGGGATGATAGCGCAGGCTCATCGGGGGCCTGCGGTTGTTGGCCTCCAGCATGGCCTGCCAGTGCTCCGGCCAGTTGGCACTGATCTTGGCCACCAGCCATTCCGGATGGCTGTAGCGGATGGCCTCGGAAGCGGGGTCCGTTTCGCCGTCACGCAGGCTTTTGCGGAGTATGCCGTTAACCAGGCCGGTCAGCTGGTGCGCGCCAAGCTCCCTGGCGGTCTCGACGCTCTGGTGGATGGCCGCATGGGGCGCGATCCGGGTGTGGCGCAGCTGGTAGAGCCCCAGGATCAGCAGGGATTCGAGCTGCGCATGGCGTTTCGGCAGGGGCTTGTGCAGCCGCTGCTGCAGTTCCGCGTTGAGGCGGTGCCACCAGCGGCAGCTGCCGAAGCACCAGTCCTGCAGCCGGCCGCGCTCATCCGCCGGCAGCCCCTCAAGAGCCGGGGGCAGGATCTGCCCGAGTGACTGGCCGCTGTGAACCACCTGGTGGATGATGCGGGTTGCCGTGGCGCGCAGGGAGCCCCCTGTCACGCCGTTCATGCTCCCAGCCTCTGCCCCGGAAGGAGCACGGGCCGGCCGCCATTGATGAGGTCCTGCATGGACTGGGGCCGGCCGCCGGGCAGCTGGACCCGGGTAATGCGGATGACGCCTTCGCCGCACTGCACCAGGGCGCCGGAGGGCTCGCGCTCAAGCACCGTCCCCGGCTCGGCCTCCGTCACCTCGGTGTTCACCGGCTCCGCGAAGAGCACGCGTACAGCCCCGTCATCCACCGTGGTGTGGGCCATGGGCCAGGGATTGAAGGCGCGGATGCGGCGCGCCAGCGACTGGGCCGAGCCCTGCCAGTCGATGCGGCCATCGCTGCGTTCCAGCTTGCGCGCATAGGTGGCCCTGTGATCATCCTGGGGCTCGGGGTTAAGGCTGCCGTGGGCCAGTTCGTGCAGCGCGCCGGCAATGGCGGTGCCTCCGAGTTCGGCCAGCCGGTCGTGAAGGCTGCCGCCGGTGTCCTCGTCCGTGATGGCGAGAGGGTGGCGGCTGAGGACATCGCCGGTATCCAGGCCGGCGTCCATCTGCATGATGCTGATGCCGGTCTCGCTGTCGCCGGCGGCAATGGCCCACTG
>JBNJDI010000165.1:0-3316 GCA_051744725.1 Pseudomonadota bacterium
CTATGACTTCCTGGCCCAGCGCCGGACCCGGCGTTTCTTTCCGGGCGAGTCCGTTCTGCGTTGGGTGCCGGGGCTGCGCCGTGAGGGCCTGCGCGGCGGCACCCGTTTCTCGGATGCGGTGACCGATGACGCCCGCCTGGTGCTGCGCATCCTTCAGGAGGCTACGAACGCCGGGGGCAGGGCGGTCAACTACGTGCGCGCTGAGTCTGTAACACCACCGGCTGATGGCGGTGAAGGGCACGTGACCGTGCATGATGAACTGGCTGACCGAGATTACGAGTTGCGGGCAAAGCACATTGTCCACGCCACCGGCGCCTGGACGGATCGCCTGCGCAGCCAGCTTGGTGGCGAACAGCGCATCCGCCCCCTGCGCGGCAGCCACCTGGTCTTCCCGTTCTGGAAACTGCCGGTGTCGGTGAGCCTGTCCCTGATCCATCCCCGGGATCACCGACCCATGTTTGTCTATCCCTGGGAAGGGGTGACCGTGGTCGGCACAACGGATCTGGACCATGAGGACGACCTCCAGAAGGAAGCGGTGCTCAGCCGGGACGAAATGGAGTACCTGCTGGAAGCCGTGCATAACGCTTTCCCGGACGTGCACCTGGATGAGGCGGACCTGATCAGCACCTGGTCCGGCGTGCGGCCGGTGGTGTCCGACAACGGGGGGCGGAAGAAGAACCCCTCGAAAGAGAAACGCGAACATGTGATCTGGAACGACCAGGGGGTCATCAGTGTTGCCGGTGGCAAGCTGACCACCTTCCGGCTGATCGCGCTGGAAGTCCTGGACCATGTGCGCACGGACAACGGCATCCGCCGGGAGCTGGATGAGCAGGTCTTCCAGCCGGCCCCGGCGATGGCCCGTCCCCATGCCCTGACGGCCTGGCAGTGGCGGCGCCTCCGTGGCCATTACGGCAGTCGGGTGGAGGAGGTACTCGATGCCGGGCCCCTGATGCCCATCGGCCATACCGATACCCTGCTGGCGGAGCTGGTCTGGAGCTGCCGCAATGAGCGGATCGGGCATCTGGACGACCTGCTGCTGCGCCGGACCCGCCTGGGGTTGCTGCTGCCGCAGGGCGGTGAGCCCTGGCTGGCGCTTTTCCGTGAGCACTGCCAGGCGCCACTGGGGTGGGGTGATGACCGCTGGCAGCAGGAATGCACGCGCTATCGCGAGCTCTGGCGCGCCAGCTACCACCTGCCGCCGGAGTCCGGGGCATGAGCACCGGGCCGCTCATCCTTGCCCTCGACAATGGCACCCAGAGCACTCGGGCGCTGCTGTTCAATGGCCGCGGTGAGCTGGTAGGCAAGGGGCGGGATGAGATCGAACCCTACCGTTCGCCGGAACCGGGCTGGG
The DNA here is from genome assembly GCA_051744725.1 of Pseudomonadota bacterium. Lineage (GTDB taxonomy): Bacteria > Pseudomonadota > Gammaproteobacteria > Pseudomonadales > Oleiphilaceae > Halospina. The sequence continues at coordinate 1,352 of JBNJDI010000165.1, forward strand.
CGGAGCAGGATCCGGACTATTACTGGCAGAGTATTGGCCGGGCCTGCGCCCAGCTCTGGGAGAACACGGCCGCTTCCCCGGAAGCCGTAGCCGGCGTGGCCCTGACCACCCAGCGCGGCACGGTGGTGAACCTGGATGCCAGTGGCGCGCCCCTGCGCCCGGCGATTGTCTGGCTGGACCAGCGCCGTGCCCCCGGCCCCGTGCGGATACCGCCGTTCTGGCGTGTGGTGCTCGGGCTGCTGGGCCTGTCCGGAACCATCCAGAAGCTGGGTGAACAGACCCAGGCCAACTGGATCGCCCACAACCAGCCGGATGTCTGGGCCCGGACCCGCCATTACCTGCTGCTCTCCGGGTATCTCAACTGGCGTCTGACCGGGCGTTTCGTGGACTCCACCGGCAGCCAGGTGGGCTACCTGCCGTTCGACTACAAACGCCATGACTGGTGCCGGCCGAATGACCTCAAGTGGCAGTTGATGGCGGTGAAGCGCGGCATGCTTCCAGAACTGGTCCGGCCGGGGGAGCACATGGGCGGGCTCACGCCGGAAGCCGCAACGCATCTGGGGCTCCCCGCGGATGTACCCGTTCTGGCGGCCGCCTCGGACAAGGCCTGCGAGATTCTGGGCTCCGGCGGCCTCACGCCGGATACGGCCTGTATGAGCTACGGCACTACGGCCACCATCAACACTACCAATACCCGTTATGTGGAGCCGACCCGTTTCCTGCCGCCTTATCCCTCGGCGGTGCCGGGGCGTTATTCCGGGGAGGTGATGATCTACCGGGGCTTCTGGATGGTGAGCTGGTTCAAGCGCCAGTTCGGGCACCGGGAGCAGGCGCTTGCCGAGGAGCGGGGTATTGCCCCGGAGGCGCTTTTTGATGAGCTGGTGCGCGAGGTGCCGCCCGGTTCCATGGGCCTGATGCTGCAGCCGTACTGGTCACCGGGGGTGCGCCAGCCGGGGCCGGAGGCCAAGGGCGCGATCATCGGCTTCGGGGATGTGCATACCCGGGCCCACATCTATCGGGCCATCCTGGAGGGGCTGGCCTATGCCCTGCGGGAGGGCATGGAGCGGCTTGAGCGGCGCAACCGTGTGCCGGTGCAGTCGCTGCGCGTGGCTGGGGGCGGTTCCCAGAGCAGCGAGGCCCTGCAGCTGACGGCGGACATATTCGGGTTGCCGGCGGAGCGCCCGCATACGTTTGAGACTTCCGGGCTGGGGGCGGCGATCAATGCGGCGGTCGGTCTGGGCTGGTTCGGGGATTACGATTCGGCGGTGGCGGCGATGACGCGGGTGGGGGAGCGGTTTGAGCCGGATCCGGAGCGTCAGGCGCTGTATGATCGGCTTTACAGGGAGGTCTATCAGCGGATGTATTCGAGGTTGTCGCCGCTTTATCACCGTATCCGGGATATCACCGGGTATCCCGAGTAATCAGCGCTTATGCAGGCATGGTACGGGCAGGCTCTTTCGGGAAACGCTGTAAATACATCCCTGTACGCTGCTCTTCCGCCATCCCTGGCTCCAGAGCTTCCCGAAAGAGCCTGCCCGTACCATGCCTTCGAGGCTTTCCGGGTAGTTATCCATAAAAAAGGCGGACCATGGGTCCGCCTGAAGAAGAAGTCTTAGGGAAGAATGAAAAGCCTGAAAAATTCATAATCCCTGGGATTCTTTGCAATGCCCGGTTGTCGGCGAAAGTACTGCTGTCTCTTCCGCCCCGGGGGATACTGCTCAAATCCACGTGATCAGTATGCGTTTGGAGGGGGTTGCCGTCTGTTGAATGACGGTGAGCATGCGTAACTGAGTGTGAACGGGGTCACAGGTTTAACCGGTCTCCGGTTTGTTACTGGGTGCCGTTACCTGGGCTCGTGTCAGCGTCCGCGAGTGCCGGGCGTTGCTGAGTCCTTCCTCCACCGCGGCTTCCACGGCATCGGCCTTGGGCGTCGCTTCCCTTTCGCTAACGATGCAGAGGGTTGCG
>JBNJDI010000166.1:0-3309 GCA_051744725.1 Pseudomonadota bacterium
TACATCCGTGTAAACCCGTTTGCGCTTAATCGCGCAAACCCCTGTACGCTGCTCTTCCGCCATCCATGGCTCCAGAGCTTCCCGTGAAGGACTCCCCGCTCCCCCTCCTCAAACGCCTCGATAAAGGATCGCCATGACCACGGATCAGATCAAAGCCACCGACGTCCTCCGCCAAGTGCCCGGCCTCATCCGCAAGGCCCCCTACATGGCCCGTGGCCTCTATTACTATTCAATGAGTGACGACGACAAGGCCCAGAGCATCGGGACCTTCGTCGAACGCAACGCACGCCGCCACAGCGAGAACGCCGCCATCCACTATGGCGAGCAGACCCTCACCTGGCACCAGTTCAACCAGTGGGCCAACCAGTACGCCCACTGGTTCCGCAGCCAGGGCCTCAAACGGGGTGACACCATTGCCCTGCTGCTTGAGAACCGCCCCGAGCTTCTGGCCATCGTGACCGGTGCGGGGAAGATGGGCATTGCCTGCGCCATGCTCAACACCTCCCAGAAAGGCGACGTGCTGGTTCACAGCATCGGCCTCGTCGAGCCCGGCAAGATCGTGGTGGGCGAGGAACTTCTGAACACCTTCGAGGCCGTGCGCGAGCGCGTGACCCCCAAAGGCGACGATACCCTGCTGTATCTCGCGGACCGGGATACCCGCAGCGACTTTGGCGAGGCCCCCGAGGACTACACCAACGTCGCCGAAGCCATCAGCACTGTCGACACGCTGGACCCGGCGCCCAAGGACCCACCCCGGCTCGGTGACACCGCCGTCTACATCTACACCTCCGGCACCACCGGCCTGCCCAAGGCCGCACCCAGCAGCCACCGCAAGTTCTTCAAGGCCAGCGGCAGTTTCGGGCTGATGGCGCTGAACATGACCCCGGATGACGTGCTCTACTGCAGCCTGCCCTTCTACCACGGCACCGCCCTGCTGGTGTGCTGGGGCTCGGTACTCGCCGGAGGCTCATCCCTGGTGATGAAGCGCCGCTTCAGCGCCAGCCGCTTCTGGGACGACGTGCGCCACTACGGCGCCACCACTTTCGGCTATGTGGGCGAGCTGTGCCGCTATCTGCTCAACCAGCCCGCCTCCAGCCAGGACCGCAACCACCCGCTGCGCAAGATGATCGGCAACGGCCTGCGGCCCTCCATCTGGCACGAGTTCAAGGAGCGTTTCGGTATTGAACAGGTCGCCGAGTTCTACGCCTCCAGCGAAGGCAACATCGGGTTCACCAATGTCTTCAACCTCGACTGCACAGTGGGCATGTCCACGGCGCCCTACAAGCTCGTGAAGGTGAAGGAAGGCACCAAGGAACCCATCCGGGACAACCACGGCAAGCTGCAGGAAGTCGCGAAAGGCGAGCCCGGCCTGCTGATCGGCGAGATCAACCAGAAGTGGAACTTCGAGGGCTACACCCGCAGGGAGGATACCGAGAAGTCCATCATCCGGGACGCCTTCAAAAAGGGCGATGCCTGGTTCAACACCGGCGATATGATGCGCGACATCGGCTGGCGGCACCTGCAGTTCGTCGACCGCATGGGCGACACTTTCCGCTGGAAGGGCGAGAACGTCTCCACCAATGAAGTGGAGAACATCATCGATGGCTTCGGGGGTTTTGAGGACATTGTGGTCTTCGGCGTGGCCATCCCGGGCCACGATGGCAAGGCCGGCATGGCGACCCTGGTTCCCCGCGACGTGATGCCGGACCTGAACGCCCTCCACCGCTACCTCAAGGACAACCTGCCGCCCTACGCGGTGCCCATTTTTCTGCGCCTGACCGAGGCCATCGAGACCACCGGCACCTTCAAGTACAGGAAGACGGACCTGCAGAAGCAGGCCTGGCACCCTGGCGATAACGGCGACCGGGTCTTTGCGCTGCTGCCCGGTGGAGAGGGCTATCAGGAGCTGGATGATGACACGGTCGCCCGGATCGACCGTGGCGAGATCGCATTCTAGGAGAGCTGATCCATGGCCGACCAGAAACCACAGATCCATGCCTTTCAGGATGACGCCCTGGGCAGTGACGACGCGGTCGCGCTGAAAGAGCGCCTGGCACGTGGCGGGATTTCAGAGCAGGACATCACGCATGCGGCCATTGAGCGCCTGCGCCAGCTCGACCCCAAACTGAACGCGCTGATGGTGGAATGCTTTGAAGCGCCACGCCGCGATGCGCGTGGAAGTCACAGGGGCCTGGCGGGCATCCCATCCCTGCTCAAGGACAACACCGACCTGAAGGGCCTGCCCAGCCGGCATGGCTCCGCCGCCATCGAGCCTCATCCGGCCAAGCATGACGGCGCCTATGCGCGCGAGTTCATGGCCACCGGCCTGACCCTGCTCGGCAAGACGGCCCTGCCGGAATTCGGCTTCAACGCCACCACCGAGCCGGCCCATGACGAGCCTACCCGCAACCCCTGGAACCCGGGGTATTCAACCGGCGGTTCCTCGGGCGGCTCCGCGGCCATGGTGGCGGCCGGAGCGGTCCCCATGGCCCACGCCAACGACGGCGGCGGCTCCATCCGCATTCCTGCCGCCTGCTGCGGCCTGGTCGGGCTCAAGCCCACGCGCGGCCGCCACGCGGTGGCGGAAAGCGCACGCCCCCTTCCGATCAACGTCATGAGCGAAGGCGTGGTGACCCGCTCGGTTCGCGATACCGCCCTTTTCCATTCGGAAATGGAAAGCGTGCACCGCAGCCGCAAGCTGCCCCCCATCGGCCATGTCCAGGGCCCGGGGCGCCAGCGCTGCCGGGTGGCGCTGATGACAGACTCGATCAATGGCACACCCACGGACGATGTCACCCGGCGTGCCGTGGAAGACACGGCGCATCTGCTCGAGCTCAACGGCCATCGGATCGAGCCCGTCGCCCCGCCAGTGGATCCCTCATTCCCGGAGGACTTCAAGCACTACTGGGGGATGCTCTCATTCCTGGCCACCAGCGGCGGCCGCTTCGCCTTCGGCAAGGGCTTCGACCCGGACCAGGTGGATGGGCTGAGCCGCGGGCTCTATCAGCGCTTCCGCCGCAACATGCACCGCCTGCCGGCCATCATCACGCGGCTCAAGCGCACCCGCAGGCAGTACGCCCGCTTCTTCGAGGACTACGACATCCTGCTCTCACCGGTGCTCGGCCACACCACGCCGGAGCTGGGCTGGCTGCACCCGGATGTGCCCTACGAGACCCTGATGGAACGCCTGTCCACGTACGTGAGCTTCACCCCCTACTGCAACACCGCCGGCGGCCCGGCCCTGTCCATGCCCATGGGCTGGACCGCAGCCGGCCTGCCCATCGGCGTCCACCTGGCCGCCGGCCACGG
>JBNJDI010000167.1:0-3308 GCA_051744725.1 Pseudomonadota bacterium
AATCAGTACCCAGCGCAGGATGCGGTAACCCAGTCGGCGTTCAGGCTGGAAAAGTGTCCTCATGGATCAGTCCGGATTCCTTGTCACTCCCTCCGGGAACCCCCGGCTCAGCACAAGCGTAGCAGGTCTGTGTAAAAAGCTGAAAATCCGCGAAGGCGGTTGGTCATCGATCAGGGGCGCCAGTCAAAATCCGGGCAGCCGGGCAACAGGCTGGCGGTGTTCATGGCACGCCAGCGCAGTTCCTCCAGGGAGTCCGCAAGGATGTTGATATGGCCGACCTTGCGCCCGGGCCGCCCAGCCTTTCCATAGAGGTGCAGGTGGGTGTAGGGCAGCCTCAGAATGTCCGCCACCGGGCCTGTCTCACCGATCAGGTTGATCATGCAGGTGGGCTGAAAGGCTGCCGTTTCGCCCAGGGGCAGCCCCGAGACGGCGCGGATGTGATTCTCGAACTGGCTGGTCACTGCGCCGTTCTGGCTCCAGTGGCCGGAGTTGTGCACGCGGGGTGCCATTTCATTGGCAACCAGCCCTTCCTCCGTTTCGAACATTTCCAGCGCCAGCACGCCCACGTAGCCCAGTTCATTCATCAGTGTGCGGATCATGCGCTGGGCCTGGTCCTCCAGCTCTGGCGTGATGTGCGGCGCCGGGGCAATGGAGAAGCGCAGGATGCCCTGGTGGTGGATGTTCTCTGCCAGTGGATAGAAGGCCATTTCACCGTCCTGGCCACGAACGGCCACGATGGACAGCTCGCGCTTGAAGGCAACAAAGGACTCGGCAATGGCGGTGTCGCAGCCGATCCGGGGCCAGGCTTCCGCCGCCTGTTCCGGGGCATCGAGCACCGCCTGTCCCTTGCCGTCGTAGCCCTCAGTGGCGGACTTGGCGACAACGCGGCCACCCAGGCGCTGGGTTGCGGCCTGCAGTGCCTCCGCCGACGCCACCACCTCGAAAGGCGCGGTGCTGATGCCCAGGTCCCGGAAGAGAGCCTTCTCAAGGGTGCGGTTCTGGCAGCACTGCAGGGCCCTGGGGACCGGGTGAACGGGTTTTTCCGTGGCAATGCGGTTCACCAGCTCAAGCGGCAGGTGCTCGAACTCGTAGGTCACCACGTCTGCGTCGTTGAGGAAGGCTTCGAGGTATTGGCCGTCGGGGTCGTTGTAGACGGTACCGACGCCGGCAGAGGCTTTGCCCGCCGGGTCATAGAGGCTGAACTCATGCCCCAGGCGCATGCCATCCAGTGTCAGCATGCGGCCAAGCTGGCCCGCTCCGAGAATGCCGATTCTCATCGTGCGCTCCTGCCATGTTCGTCTTTGTTCAGTCCACTGCCGGATCGGGGCCGTTGAGCACATCCTGCGTCTGTTTTTCGCGGAAGGCCTGCAGTGCCTGTGCCACGGCCGCATCGGAAAGGGACAGTATCTGGGCGGCCATGAGCCCGGCATTGCGGGCCCCGGCCTTGCCGATGGCGAGGGTGCCCACAGGCACGCCACCAGGCATCTGCACAATGGAGTACAGGGAGTCCAGACCGCTCAGCGCACGTGACTCTACGGGTACACCCAGCACCGGCAGGGTGGTGTGGGCCGCGACCATGCCAGGCAGGTGCGCAGCGCCGCCGGCTCCGGCGATGATGACCTTCAGGCCCCGGTCGCGCGCCTCGCGGGCATAGTCACTGAGCAGGTCCGGGGTGCGGTGGGCCGAAACCACACGGCGTTCATAGGCAACGCCGAGTTCGTCCATCACGGTGGCCGCATGTTCCATGGTCGGCCAGTCCGATTTTGAGCCCATGATGAGTCCGACCTGAGCCTGTTGCGCCATGGGTGACTCCACATCACTGTCCAGCGGGAAAGCGCGATATTCTATGCTCGCAGAAGGGGCAGTGCAAATGGTAACCAGGGTCTGGGCTTTGCGCAGTGGCGCACCGGGGGTACCATGCCTTGAACCCGATCAAAGGCAGTACATGTCGACGCTGGGAGAGCAGCATGGAGTCACTGAAACCGGACGATGATCAACTGGCTGAGCGCGGCACCCCAGGTGGTTCCGGAAAGGGCGCAAGACCCGGGGGGGGCGGTGGTGGTTCCGGTCATCCGGGAATGCGCCCGCTATGGATGCTGCTGGTGCTTGTCGTGGTCTGTGCCGGTGCTGGTGGCTGGCTGGCATGGGAACAGGCGCAGCGCATTGCCGCCCTTGAAAGCCGGCTGGCCACCGTGAAGAGCGATGTCCGCACCAACCAGATGGAGCTCGGAGTGGTGGACGAGGAGCGTGAGGAGACCGGTCAGGCCGTCTCCGAGCAGCTTGAGGTGCTTGATGACGAGATGCGCAAGCTCTGGGCCGTGGCCCACCAGACCAACCGGCCGCGGATCGAGGAGCTGGAGGAGCAGACAGGTACGCTCGAATCCCGTTTGGAGGAACTGGACTCCGGGCAGGAGAGTCAGGCGGGCCGGTTGGATGAGTTGGCTGGCTCCATTGATGGGCTGCCGGATGCGGAAGAGCTGGAGGACTCCGTGGAAGAGCAGGTTCAGGGCGTGCGGGATGATCTGGATAGCCGCGTCCAGTCGCTGCAGCAGGACCGCCGGCTGGCGCTCGAGGAAATGCGGGCACGGCTGGATGGGCTGGAGAGCAGCCTGGCGGAACTGGAAGAGGCGGTTTCCGGAAACAGTGAGGTGAGTGACCTGAAGGATCAGCTGAGCGAGCTGGAGTCGGTGGTGGATTCGATTGACAGTTCGCGGTCCCAGCTGACCCAGCGTTTCGTCAAGCTGCAGGACCGTGTCGACCGGCTGGCGGAAAGCGAGAGTGGCGGAGGATCCTGAGATGCCGCGTGAACAGGGTTCGGGAGAACGTCTGCGCCGTCGGCTGGATCGCTGGGGCGCCTGGCAGAACGAGCAGCTGGATTCGATCACCGGCCTGGTGGTGCGTCGTCTGGACGCGCTCAATCGCGCCCTCGCAAGGCGGGCCGTGCCCAGATCCCGGCGGGAACACGTAGAGGCGCTGATGAAGCAACGCCGGCGGAGTGGCCCCTCGCTGGGAGTGATTGAGGGCGGAGGCGGCCGTGAGTCCGGCGATTCCTGAAAAAAATCGCGCAAAGGGGTTTGACAGCTCCAGTGAAATGCTTAAAATGCGCATCTCGTTCGGCAGGGAAAGCCCTGCAGAGCGGTTTCGGAGCGGTAGTTCAGATGGTTAGAATGCCGGCCTGTCACGCCGGAGGTCGCGGGTTCGAGTCCCGTCCGCTCCGCCATCTTTCGGGTGGTTAGCTCAGTTAGGGAGAGCATCGGCCTTACAAGCCGAGGGTCGCTGGTTCGATCCCAGCACCACCCACCATTTCT
>JBNJDI010000168.1:0-3304 GCA_051744725.1 Pseudomonadota bacterium
ACGGCATCGAAGCCGTCGATGGACACGTCCGAGAGCTTCTGCGTATTCGCGAGGGCGGATTTCGCCTGTTCATCAGCCTGGAAGCGGTGTGTGGTCCCGGTCTGGGCATCCTCCGCTTCGCTGTTCGGGTCCACCGGGGGCTGGCCGCCGGCGGGGCTGGCCAGTGTCACTTCGGCTCCGGCATCACGGAATGCGTAGTAGGGTGCCGTGAACTCTTCCAGCCAGAAACCGGTCTTGTGGCCGGTGTTGCCCATTTCGCTGTGCGATGTCAGGACCATCAGGATCTTCATGGGGTTCCCCCTGTCTGTTCGTGTGGGTGATCACGCTGTGGTGATTGGCCGATCCCGTCAGTGGGATCGGGGCTGGCTACGGGCGGCCAATGGGCTATGCTCTCCTCCGGACCCAGGTCCAAAGGAAGCCGGACACAGAAAAGGACGCCCAGCCATGCTGATCATTCCACTCCATAAAGCCGTATCGCGGAAGAACTTTCCGCTCGTAACCCTGTTGCTGGTACTACTGAATGGTGTCGTATTCGCGATCTTTCAAGGTGGCGACACAGAAGTCATGCAGGAGGCGGCCTCCTATTATCAGGAGAGCAGCCTGGAGGAGCGGGAGTGGGCCTGGCTTGAGGACTTTGTGCCGGGGTATGAAATGGACTTCCGTAACCAGATGCAACAGCTCGACAGGGCGGCGGAGAATGGTGTGGCCGATCGGCGCATCGCGCTTGCCCGCTCGCGCATGGTGGCGTCCCATCCGGATTTCCTGCCGGCGCTGAGATCCGGCGACATCATTGACCCGGACAGCGACCGCTATGCCGACTGGCAGGCCGACAGAGCCGAGTTCGAGCAGCTCATGGACCAGAGCTTCACACGCCAGTACATGATGCATTACGACGATGTGGAGCCGGTGACCCTGTTCAGTCACATGTTCCTGCACGGTGGTGTGGGGCACCTGGTGGGGAACATGCTGTTCCTGTTGCTGCTGGGGATCCTGGTGGAAGGGGCGCTCGGGCCGGGTCTGTTCCTTGCAGCCTACCTGGTGGCGGGGCTGGGAGGCTCGGCCCTGTCCCTGGCGGTCCACTGGGGCACACCAACAGGCATGCTCGGGGCCTCGGGCGCTATTGCCGGGCTCATGGGGCTGTTCACGGTTCTTTACGGGCGGCTCCGGGTGCGCTTTTTCTACTGGGTCTGGGTCTATTTCGATTACGTGCGCGCCCCGGCCATTGTACTCCTGCCGGTCTGGCTGGGCTGGGAGCTGCTGCAGTTCCTGCTGGCGGAGGGCAGCAACGTGGCCTATGAGGCCCATGCGGGCGGCATCGCCACCGGGGCCCTGATCGCCGCCGGCGTGCGGGCCCTGGGGTGGCAGCGGGATGAGTTCCTGCAGGAGGAGTCCCAGCGTGAGGATGACCGGGAAACGCTGGAGGCCGCCCAACAGGATCTGGCCGCCCTGAACGTGACCCGCGCCAAGCACCGGCTTCGGCCCCTGCTGGCGCGTAATCCCGATGATACAGCCCTCCTGCGGAGCTGGTATCACGCCTGCAAGGTCCAGAAGGAGGACCCGGATCTGCACGACGCCGCCGCTCGCATCCTGGCCCTGCCCGGGGATACGGGCGAGGAGCGCGCGCTGGTGATGGAGACGTTCACGGATTACCGCCAGCGCGCCAGCCTGAAGCTGACGGCCAGCCAGGCCACGGATCTGTGCTGCCGCCTGCTGCGCTGGGAGGCGCTGGAGGAGGGGCTGGCGCTTCTGAACCGGTTGATGCGGCTGAAGAAGGCGCCGGAGGAGCTGCCCCGGGCCTGCCTGCTCGCCGCCCAGCAGCTGCGGCGCCAGGGTCGCGGTGACGACGCCCGGCCGTACATGGACGCCGTCCAGCGGCTGACCAGCGATCCGGCCATGATGCGGGCGCTGCGCCAGCTCCAGGACTGAGGCGCGACGCACCAGCAGTGCGGGTCAGCTCGTGGCGATGCGTTCCGCCCGCTCTGCCAGCTCATCCACCCGTTCACGCAGCTCATGCTCCGGGAAGTGCTTCTGGAGCTGGCGCAGGATCTTCAGTGCTTTCTGCTCATCACCGCGGCCCTCGAACAGCGCCTTGGCACCGAGGAAGTAGTTCTCCGGGAGGTGGGGGTGTTTCGGGTTCTGCCTGCCGAAGGGGCTGGTCAGGCGGATGACCAGTTCATGGTGGTCGTACTGGTCCGCCAGGCGGGCCAGGTCGCGCACCTGTTTGGGGTGTTCCGGCTGGAAGCTGGCGTCCACCCGCAGCGCTTCCTCGGCAATGCTCATGGCCTTCTTGGGCTGCTCCAGCCCGTAGAGCAGGGTGGAGATGTATTCCCGGGAGTGGGCAAGCAGCTCATCCGTGCGGCCCTGGAGGCGCAGCAGCTTGCGGTAGCGCTCGTGCTCCTCCGGCTGGAGGCCGCTCTCGCGCAGTTCCTTCTGCAGGCGTTCAATGGCCTCATCCACACTGCCTTCGGCCACCAGCCCCTCCACTTCCTGGAGCAGTGGGCTGAGATCCGGGTTGGCGGCCCGCGCCCGGTCGGCGGCGGTGACTTCCTGTTCCACGCCCAGCATGTCGTGATGCTGGTAGACCAGGTAGCCCATCAGGTGAAAAGACGCGATGAGAAAATAGCCCCCGATCAGGAAGATCCCCACCTGGCCGGCCAGACTGGGCCCGAAGAGGCCCGCCACCAGGGACTCCGCCATGCCCTGGCTCACCGAAAGCATGAACAGCAGCAGCGAGGCGATGAAATAGGGGAAGCCCACCGAACGCATGATGCTGAGCCAGGTGCCCGGGTTGAGCGCGGCCATCAGGCTGTTGCTCATGGCCAGCGTGATGATCGCCGCCGGCAGCGCCAGGACAATGAAAAGGGCGGCAGCCGCGACCAGGGTCAGCGAGTTGGTGACAACCGCAATGCCGGTGACAGCGAAGCCAAGCACCAGGAACAGCAGGAAGGTTTTCACCAGCACCCAGCTGTTGCTCTTTCTCTGGATTTCGGGTGGATCCATCCAGCCCCGGGCGGTGGCCTCGAGGACGTCATAGGCGAATTTGTAGAGCACCACCCAGGCGGCGATCACCAGCAGCAGGCCGAGCAGCGGCACGACAAGACCGATCAGGTAGAGAATGGCGGCAAGCCCGAGCGTGGTCAGGCAGGCGGGCTTGAAAGGGTAGGCAAAGATCTGGGGCAGACGTTCCCAGACGGGGGGAACCCGGCCCGCGTCCCTGGCAATCGAACTCATGAATCCTCCGTGGATGTTCCTGGTTTTGGGGTAGTCCCTGACCCGTACAGCCCGATCGGGTCACAGCGATCAG
>JBNJDI010000169.1:0-3291 GCA_051744725.1 Pseudomonadota bacterium
CTTTCCGCGTAGCCCTCATGGACGGCCCAGACGGCGGCCTCCACCCGGGAGCGCAGCCCGAGCTTCTTGAGCAGGTGCTTGACGTGCACCTTGACGGTGCCCTCGCTGATATCCAGCCGCCGGGCCACCATCTTGTTGGAGAGCCCTTCCGCAATGTGGCGCAGGATATCCTTCTCCCGCGGGGTCAGACTGGCGTAGTCCGGTTCCTCCGCCTCCGGCGTGTGCTGATGGCGCAGGGCGTCGGCCAGCAGGGTCGTGAGCCGGTCGCTGATCACCAGCTTGCCCACGGCGGCCTGATGCAGCTGGCTCATCAGGTCCTCGGGCTCCATATCCTTGAGCAGGTAACCATCAGCGCCCGCGCGCAGCGCCGCGACCACGTCATCCTCGGCATCCGAGACGGTAAAGATCACGATGCGGCCCGGAAAACCGTCCTCACGCAGCTTGCGCAGCGTCTCATGGCCATCCGTGCCCGGCATGTTCAGGTCCAGAAGGATCAGGTCCGGATCCAGCTCCCCGGCAAGGCGGATGCCCTCCTGGGCATTGCTGGCTTCCCCCGCCAGGGTCATGCTGTCCTCCATGTCCAGAAGCTGGGTAATGCCCCGGCGCAGCAGGGGATGGTCATCAATCAGCAGAATCCGGGCTGGCGTTTTCTCGTCGGTCTGGGTCATTACATCATCCCGTTACTGTTCACTCACCAAGGGGTCAGGAAGCCTGGATCAGGCCGGCGTTGTTCTGTGGGATCATCAGGCGCACCTCGGCGCCGCCCTCATCCCGGTTGCGCATGCTGAGCTCACCACCCAGTGTCTGGCTGCGATCGCGCATGATCACAATACCGTAATGGCTCGGCGGCACCCCACCATCAGGCAGGCCCACGCCATTGTCCCGCACCACCACCCGCAGCGAGCCGTTACGCTGGTAGACACACACAGAAGCCTCGGTGGCCTGGGCGTGCTTGAGTACATTCGCGAGTGCCTCGCGCACGATCTGCAGAACATGGATCTCCTCGTTCGGCGAGAACATACGCGGTGGCATGTCGTACTCCAGTGACACCGGGAAGCCCAGCCGCTCACTGAACTCGCTCACCGTCCGGTTCAGGGCCTCCTCCAGCCCTGGGGAATCGAACTGCAGGCGGAAGGTGGTCAGCAGTTCACGGAGCTGGCGATAGCCATTGTTCAGCCCGTTGCGCAGCTCCTGGATCACCTCCTGCTCGCGGGCGTCCACCTCACGGTCGGATTCCTGCTGCAGCTTCTGCAGCCGCGCCACCTGCATCTTGAGATAGGACAGCGACTGCGCCAGCGAATCGTGCAGCTCACGGGCGATCACGGTGCGCTCCTCCATCAGCGTCAGCCGCTGCTGCTCCGTCATCCGCCGGTTCAGGTAAACGGCGGTTCCGAGCTGGTCCGCGAGGGTCTCCAGCAGCTGGCGTTCGTGATGCTGAAGGGTCCGGTCACGCTCGTACCAGACCTCCAGGGTTCCCACCAGATCATCCCCGGTGCGCACGGGCAGAAGCAGCCGCTTGCGCTGCTCCTCGGGCTGGTCCTCAAACGTATGGCAGCCCGTCAGGCAGGCGTCGCAGTTGAAGGAACGGCAGTGTTCCGGGCGTGCCTGGGCAAAGGTGGTGACCGCTTCAAATGAGGACTCATTATCCTCTTCATGCAGATAGAGGCTGACCGGGCCTATGTCCAGCAGCCCTTCGAGCTGCTGCAGCAACGGCACCGAGCCCTCGCACAGGTCCGCAGAGCCGTAGAGCGAACGGCTGGTGCTGTGCAGCAGCTGCAGCGCGCGGTGACTGCGCTCGAGTTCATCCGTGCGCGCCGCCGCCTGTGATTCCAGATCCGCATAGCGCCGGGACAGGGAGTCACTCATCTGGTCGAAGGTCCGGCCCAGAACGGCCAGCTCGTCCTGCCCGCGGAAGCCGGTGCGCTGGCTGAAATCCTGGCGTGACGCCGCCCTGGCCATGGTCAGAAGCCGGTTCAGGGGCTCCACCACGCGGCGGCGCACGTCCAGGAAGAGTACCACCACCACAGCCAGGGTCAGGATCAGGGACAGGACCTGGACCATCCCCAGAACCGCAATGCGCGACTCGGCACGCGCTTCCAGTGCCGCCACCAGCGCATCCACCTCCTCAATGAAAGCGGTGGTCCCGCGCTGGGGCAGCACTGCGGCGCCTCCCCCGAGTGTTTCCGAGTAGACCGGCCGGATCAGGGCCAGCCAGGTCAGCCGCACACGCTGGTACTGCTCCGTTACCGGATGTGCCAGCCCCGGCATGGCACTGTTGAGAAGAGGGCTTTCAAGACGGGCAGTGACCTGCTGCATCTGGTCCTGGATACGCTCCGGGGCGGCCTCCGCCTCGCCCAGGGTCACCAGCCGCTGCAGCTCCATGCGCACCAGTCCCGAATGGTTGATGGCGGCGGCATCGCCGCGGGCACTGGCGGAAATGGCCAGCGAAACCACGATATTGATCAGTGCCAGTATCACAACGGCAGCCAGGGCCATGCCGATACGGGCAACCAACGAATCCCTGAAAAGGCGCATCTGGTTCTCAGCAAGCGTTTAGGACTGGGCGTACATCGAAAGTAATAGACATGTTACACCAATTCAACAGCGGCTACCTCTAATGACCTTTTGACCGGCATGCCGGTTGGGCGGACACTCAAGCCACTCAACTCACGATGCTCATCCATCATGCATGAGGTCCCACATCCAATGCAGCCCGCAGACAAGAACTGGAACCTCTCCAGTTCCCTGCCGCTGGCCACACTGGTACTGGCGCTGGCGGCAGGCAGCTGGGGCGTTTTCGGCGCACTCGTGACCCTGGTAGCCCAGACTTTCGGACTCACCGGCACGCAGTTCAGCCTCATCCTGCTGGCCCCGGTAGCCGTCGGCGTCCCGCTGCTGTGGCCGCTCTGCCGCTGGGCTGTCCATGCCGCCAGGCCCGGCACCGTGCTGCTGGTGGTCTTTCTGGCATTGACCCCGGCCCTCGCCGGTCTGGCACTGGCAACCCACTTCAGCCACCTGCTTCTGGTGGGCGCGGGGCTCGGAGTGGTTCCAGGCTGCTTCGCCACGGGTGTGGTCTATCTGCACAGGCTGACCCGTATCCCCTGCCCCGCGCTCACAGCCGCGCTTCTGCTTCTGTGCGCCCTGGGGATCGCCTTTGCCTATGCCTCCACCCCCTTGATCACGGACGCCTTCGGCTGGCGCTTCACCCCCCTGATGAGCATCGGCCTTATCCTCATTGCCGCCGTCCTCCTCGCCACCCTGGGCGAACCCACTGAATCCGGCGTGTAATCC
>JBNJDI010000170.1:0-3266 GCA_051744725.1 Pseudomonadota bacterium
AACGGAGGAACACTGAATCATGAGCTGGGAAGGACAACAGGCGCCGGATTTCCGGCTTCAGGACCAGGACGGAAACGAACACTCTCTGGTGGACTACCGCGGCCAGACGGTCCTGCTCTACTTCTACCCCAGAGACAATACGCCGGGCTGTACGGTGGAGGCCCAGCAGTTCCGGGACCGTCTTGATGAGCTGAAGGCGTATGGCGTGCAGGTCCTGGGTGTCAGCCGCGATACCGTCAAGTCCCACCGCAAGTTTGCGGACAAGGAATCACTGAACTTCCCGATCCTTGCCGATCCAGAGCATGGGGTCCTCAAGGCCTACAACCTGCTCAAGGAGAAGACCATGTTCGGCAAGCCGGCGCTGGGCGTGAACCGTGAATCCTTCCTGATCGACCAACAGGGCGTGATCCGCAGACACTACGGCAAGGTGAAGCCGGAAACGCACGTGGACGAGATCCTGCAGGACCTGGAAGCCACAGCCTCATCCTGAGCGTCTTGTGCAGGAACGCAGTTGGCATGAACGCGGACGGAGTCGCGTTCACAGGCCAAACAACGTCTCCCGGTAATGCTGCAGCTCCGCAATGGACTCGCGGATGTCATCCAGCGCCAGGTGCGCCCCTTTCTTTTTGAAGCCCTCCAGGGCTTCAGGCTTCCAGCGCCGGGCCAGTTCCTTCACGGTGCTCACGTCCAGATTGCGGTAGTGGAAAAAGCCTTCCAGTTCCGGCATGTAGCGGGCGAGAAAGCGCCGGTCCTGACAGATGCTGTTGCCGCAGATGGGCGAGGCGCGCGCGTCCACCCATTCCTTCAGGAAGGCGATGGTTTCCAGCTCGGCGTCGCGCTCGGTGAGGCTGCTCTCGCGCACGCGCCGGGTCAGCCCGGAGTTGCCGTGGGTGGTGGTGTTCCATTCGTCCATGGCCTCAAGCGCCGTGTCCGACTGGTGTACCGCCAGAACCGGCCCTTCAGCGAGAGTATTGAGATCCGCATCGGTGACGATGGTGGCCACCTCGATGATGCGATCGCTGTCCGGGTCCAGGCCGGTCATTTCCAGGTCGATCCAGATCAGTCGCTGGGCCCGCTCATTCTGCTCCGCCATGGCTGAGGCGCTCCTTTTCCGATAGGCTGTTGGTTTGGCGTCATCTTCTCACAGCATCAAGACAAGACCCAGTGCCCCGCAAACGCAATCTTTCCCACCAGCAGCAGCGCCGCATCCAGTCCCGCCAGGAACAGTGGCAGGACGCCACACGCGAGGAAGGCCATGACGGCACCGTGGTGGCGCACTTCGGGGGCGAGCTGCTGATCGACTATTCCGTGGATGCCGGCTGGGCGCAGCGCCGCGCCCAGCCGAGGGCCAATCTGGGCGGCCTGGTCGCCGGCGATCGGATCGTGTGGCGCGAGGAGGAAAACGGCACTGCCGTGGTCGTGGCGCGACAGCCGCGCAAGCGCGAACTCCAGCGCCCGGACCGCTATGGCCGGCTCAAGACCATGGCCGCCAACATCGACCGGCTGGTGCTGGTGATCGCCCCGGCGCCAGCGCCCCAGCCGGCGCTGATGGACCGCTACCTCGCAGCAGCCGAGATCCATGAGCTGGAAGTGGTGATCCTGCTGAACAAGGCCGACCTCCTGGATGAGGACAGCCTGGAGCTGCTCGAGGAGGTCCTGGCGCCCTACCGGGACCTGGGATACCCGGTAGCGCTCACCTCGGCCTCGGAAGAGGATGAAAGCGCCCTCCCCGAGCCCCTGGAGGACAGGGCTACCAGCATCATCGCCGGCCAGTCCGGGGTCGGCAAATCCAGCCTGATCCGGCGCTGGCTGCCGGGCACCGAAATCCGAACCGGTGAGCTTACCCGGCGCGGCGAAGGCACCCACACCACCACCACCGCCTGCCTCTACCGCCTGGCCAACGGCGGCGCGATCATCGACTCACCCGGCATCCGCGAGTTCGGCCTCTGGCACATGGACCCGGACAGGGTAATCGACGGATTTCCGGACGTACGGGAATGGATCGGCCACTGCCGGTTCCGGGACTGTCGGCATGAGAAGGAACCGGGGTGTGCCCTGCAGAAAGCCGTGGAGAACGGGCACCTGGACCCGCAGCGGATGGAGCACTACCTGATGATCCGGGACGAGGCCGAGGCCGGCCGGGCTACCAGTTGACCTCGGACTCGTCGACCTGGCGATCCCGGGCACGCTCCATCCAGTCATCATCGGCCATGGTTTCGCGGTCTTCGGCATCCGCCGTATTGCCGGATTCCCGCTCCTCCATGGCTTTCCTGGCCGCCTCGGTCAGCACGATGATCGAGATGCGGCGATTCACCGGCGCCTGCGGGTCCTCCTTGTTGAACAGAACCGAGTCGGCAAGCCCTACCACCCGACCTATGTGATCCCCCGGGACGCCACCGGCAACCAGGGTCCGGCGCGCCGCATTGGCGCGATCCGCCGACAGCTCCCAGTTGGTGTACTGCTCGTCCTGTTCGGCAAAAGGTGTTCTGTCCGTATGGCCGGTGATGCTGAGCTTGTTGGAGACTTCCGCCAGCGGCTCAGCCAGCTCGAAAAGGATGTCCTGGGAATAGGGCTTGAGCTCGTCGCCACCGCTGTCAAACATCGGGCGCTGGGAGCGATCCACAATCTGGATTCTCAGGCCCTCGTCCGTGATATCGATCAGCAGCTGATCCTTGAACTCCTGGAGGGTCTCGCTCTCCTCAAGCTTCTGATCAAGCTCCTGCATGAGCTCTTCGGTCTGCTGGCGCTCCATCGATTCCGCCATTTCCTTGACCTGATCCTCCTTCAGGTTCAATGGCTCCGGTGCCACATCGCTGGGGCCCTCATTGCGGGTAACCGCCGGGGCACCTCCAAGATCCACGGGATTGGGATTGCCCCCCTCCTCGTAGCCCACCGGATCAGAGAAATAGCGCGAGATATCCTTTTTCTGCTCGGGCGTTGCCTGGTTGGTCGCCCACATCACCAGGAAAAACGCCATGAGGGCCATGGCGAAGTCGGCGAACGCGACTTTCCAGGCGCCGCCATGATGGCCGCCACCCTTTTTCTTGACGCGCTTGACGATGATCGGCCGATCTTCCACCGCTTACCTCCGGTCCCGATCACCTGCGCCGGTATCAGCGCGAACGGACATGATCATCCAGCTCCTGGAAGCTGGGCCGTGATTCAGTTGGCAGAACCTTGCGCCCGAATTCAATGGCCATCTGTGGCGCCTGACCCGAGACCGTGGCCAGCAGCGAGTTCTTGACGCACTCGTAGCACTTCATCTC
>JBNJDI010000171.1:0-3218 GCA_051744725.1 Pseudomonadota bacterium
TGCGCGGCATGGCGCCGGGCCGTGATACCGGTATCCACGCAGGGGAGCCGGACCTGGCCGCGCTGTTCGCACTCGATGCCCTGTTCGAGGGCCGGGAGGAGGTGGTATGAGCGCGGTACTCAACCCGGTGCGGGAAGGCGAGGCTCCGGAAGCCATCGACCAGGCGCTGGCGGATGCGCTGTGCGAGTGGATCGGCTGCCGGGAGGACTGGTTCCGGCATACGCTGATGGCGGTCAGCGAGGCACTGCAGGAGGGGCATACCTGCCTGCACCTGCCGTACTGGGCGGGCCAGACCCGCTGGCAGAGTGACACCTTCCCGGGTATCCGGTTCCCGGAGCTGGGGGAATGGCGACAGAGCCTTGCGGCATTGGCGCTTACCCCGGATGACGCTGCCCCCGTGGTGTTTGAACAGGACCGTCTCTACCTGCGTCGCTACTGGCGTTTCGAGACGGAAGTGGCGTCGTCCATCCGCAAGCGCCTGGCGGTTACCGAGAATGTAGATGCGCCCAGTGCCCGGGCGGCCCTTGAGCGGCTCTTTCCCGGTGGGGAAGGGCGCTCGGGGCCCGACTGGCAGAAGGTGGCCGCGGCCAATGCGCTGTTCCAGCGCTTCAGCGTGATCGCCGGCGGCCCCGGTACCGGCAAGACGCATACCGTCACACGTCTGCTGGCGCTGCTGATCGAAACGACTGCTTCTGATGGCAGCGGCACTCCCCGGGTCCACCTTGCGGCGCCCACCGGCAAGGCGGCCCAGCGCCTGGCCGAGTCCGTGGTTAAGGCACGTTCAGGACTGGCGCCGGACGTGGATGCCCAGGTAATGGAAGCCATTCCCCAGCAAGCCACCACGCTGCACCGGTTGCTGGGCGTGATCCCGAACAGCCACCGCTTCCGCCATGATGAGGATAATCCGCTCAGCGTGGACATTCTGGTGGTGGATGAGATCTCCATGGTGGACCTGCCCCTGATGGCCCGCCTGTTCCGCGCCCTGCCGCCGGAATGCCGGGTGATCCTGCTCGGCGACGCGGACCAGTTGCCATCGGTGGCCGCGGGTTCGGTGCTGGCGGACCTGGCGCCCCGGGATGTGGCGGCCTACAGCCCCGAGCGCTGCCGGCAGCTCGCCACACTCGGCATCGGCCTTGAACCGGCCGACGACGGTTCGGACGGGGCGGACTACCTGAGCTTCCTGAGGGAGAGCCGGCGGTTCGGGGGCAGCAGTGGTATCGGCCAGCTTGCCGCTGCCGCCATCAGTGGCGATGGCGAGGGCACGCTCAGTGTTCTTCGTGGCAACCATGAGGATGTGGTCTGGCACGCCGGGGATGCGCTGCCCGAGCAGCTTGCGGCCTGGACGGAACAGCGGTTCCGGGCCGTTACTGAAGCCGGCAATCTGGAGCAAGCCTTCGAGCGGCTGCAGGCCTTCCGCATCCTCTGTCCGGCCCGGATCGGGCCCAACGGTGTCGAGGCCATCAATGAACGCATCAGCGCTGCGCTCAACCCGGAACGCCAGCGCTTCTTCCGGGGCCAGCCCATCATGATCACCCGCAACCATTACGGGCTCGGTCTCTATAATGGCGATATCGGCCTGATCTGGCCGGATGAGCCGGAGCGGGAAGGCGAGACGCCGCCGCTGCTGGCCTGGTTTCCGGGCGAAGAGGGGTTTACCCCCATGGCGCCCGGGCGGCTGCCGGACCACGAAACGGTCTACGCCATGACCATCCACAAGACACAGGGATCGGAATTCGATGCCGTGGCCCTGGTGCTGCCGGAAAGACCGTCCGCCATTCTCAGCCGGGAGCTGATCTACACTGGGGTTACCCGAGCCCGTTCCCGGCTGAGCGTGATCGGGAGCGAATCCGTCTGGCGTGCCGGCATCAGCCAGGCGGTGGAGCGCCATTCCGGTCTCGGTGTACGGCTCAGGGCCGAAAGATCCGAACACAGCTGAACGTGACAGGGGCTGCATCCCATGATCATTTCCTCAACCCTGGATTACCGCGAGGCGGCCCGCCGCCGGCTTCCGCCCTTCCTGTTCCACTACATCGATGGCGCCAGCTACGACGAATACACCCTGAAGCGCAACATCGAGGACCTGCGTGAGCTGTCGCTGCGCCAGCGGGTGCTGCAGGAAGTCGGCGACGTCGACCTCTCAACCCGGCTCTTTGGTGAGGATCTGAGCCTGCCGGTGGCACTGGCGCCGGTGGGGCTGACGGGCATGTATGCCCGGCGTGGTGAGGCGCAGGCGGCACGGGCCTCGGCCGCGAAGGGGGTTCCCTTTACGCTGTCCACCGTGTCGGTATGCCCGATCGAGGAGGTTCAGCAGGCCTCGGATCGGGCGCTCTGGTTCCAGCTCTACGTGCTCCGGGACCGGGGCTTCATGAAGAACGTGCTGGAACGGGCCTGGGAGGCCGGAGTGCGGACCCTGGTGTTCACCGTGGATATGCCTGTGCCCGGCGCCCGGTACCGTGACGCCCATTCCGGCATGTCCGGCCCGTACTCAGGGGCCCGCCGTATGCTGCAGGCCGCCACCCATCCCGCCTGGGCATGGCATGTGGGGGTTCGTGGGCGCCCGCATGACCTGGGCAATGTCTCCGCCTATCTCGGAGAGACGATCAGCCTCGAGGACTATGTGGGCTGGCTCGGCAGGAACTTTGATCCGTCCATCGGCTGGAAGGACCTTGAGTGGATCCGCGAGTTCTGGAAGGGCTCCATGGTGATCAAGGGCATCCTGGATCCCGAGGACGCCCGGGACGCCGTTCGTTTCGGTGCCGACGGCATTGTCGTCTCGAACCATGGCGGCCGCCAGCTCGATGGCGCGCTCTCCAGCGCCCGCGCCATGCCCATGATCGCGGACGCTGTGAAGGACGATCTGACCCTTCTGGCGGATTCCGGTATCCGATCCGGACTGGATGTGGTGCGCATGCTTGCCCAGGGGGCTGACGGCGTTCTGCTCGGCCGGGCTTTCGTCTATGCACTCGCCACAGCCGGAGAGAAGGGCGTCACGCACCTTCTGGGTCTCATCGAGAGTGAGATGCGTGTGGCGATGACCCTGACCGGTGCGCGCGCTGTCGGGGAAATATCCCGCGAAAGCCTGGTTGCAGGGGAGTAAGCGCGCCGTGCCGCTCAGCTGCCGAGGACGCTGAGCGCGCGGTGACAGCAGACCCTGCCCTGCTCATCAAGGATGATGTTGCAGTTGCTGACCAGAAGCGCGCGCAGGCGCTGGCGGGCAC
>JBNJDI010000172.1:0-3171 GCA_051744725.1 Pseudomonadota bacterium
CCCTCAAGGTCCGTCATGGGCAGCAGGATCACGAATTCCTCGCCACCGTAGCGCGCCACGGTGTCCGCCACCCGTCCGACCCCGTCCTCGCAGATCGCGGCAATCCGGCGCAGCGCCTCATCACCGCATAGATGGCCGTAGTCGTCGTTCACCGCCTTGAAGTGATCAATGTCCAGCATCAGAAGCGACATCGCCTGGGTCTCACGGCAGCTGCGCCGCCATTCGCGTTCCAGCGCCTGGTCGAAGTAGGGCCGGTTCTTGAGCTGCGTCAGTCCATCCAGTTCGCTCAGCTGCTTGAGCTGGTCATAGGCAAGGCGCAGCGCCTCGGTGCGTTCCTCCACCCGTGCTTCCAGCTTGAGGTTGGCGTCCTGCTGCACCCGCAGAGCCTCGGCCTGGGCTTCCTGGCGCTGTTCGCGCTCCTGGTTGATGCGCCAGGCCAGCGCAAAGGAAAGCAGCAGCATCTGGATGACGGCGCCGATCTGTGTGCCATGGTCCACCAGCGTGTTGGTGGGGATCAGTCCGGCCTTGCTGATGGCATAGGCCATGTTGGCGAACAGGAAAATGCCCCAGGCAATGACGTAGAAGCGGGCGAGCACGTCGCCACGCCACCATAGATAGCAGCCACCCACCAACCCCAGTGCAGCCCCGCTGGTGACGACCACCAGCATCAACGCAACGGCGATGTGGTAGGGCACGACCAGACCGATCAGTGCCAGGCCCACGCCCGACCAGCCGATCGCCCGGAAGATGACGGACCACAGGCGGCTGTGGCGCGGCGCGTTGAGGAACTGGTGGGTGAAGAAACCCACGGCCGCAAGGCTGAGTGAGAGAAACAGCGTCAGGCTGAGGCCGTTGAACCAGGGGGCGCCGGGCCACAGGTACTGGAATCCGAAGCCCCGCAGCGACGCCTGTGAAAGAACAAAGGCCAGCAGATAGAGCACGTACCAGAGATAGGCGCCGTCCCGTACCGCGATGTACAGCAGCAGATTGTAGATGGCGAGCGCGCCCATGATGCCGAAGAACATCATGTGCAGGGCCGAGGAGGCCTGGGTATCCCTGAGAAAGGCTGCTGGCTCCCACAGGCGCACTGGCGCCTGGAGGGCGCCCTCGGTCTGGATGCGGATCAGCAGCAGGTAGCGTGTGTCCGGGGCCAGCGTCAGGCGGGTCACGAAATCGTGATGGGCGATCGGGCGTGTTGGGAATGGCAGGGTATCGCCGGTATGGACGTCGGTGACGGTTTCGCCATCACTGGCCCGGACAAGGTGTATCCGGACATCATCCAGCGGTGGATAGGCCAGCTGGAGGTAGCGGTCAACCTCCGAGTTACTCTCAAGCCAGACGCCCATCCAGATGGGGGCGCTCTCGAGCCCCAGGTTAAGGGTCCTGCCGTCCGTGCTCTGCCAGTCCGGCTCTTGCGGTGCCTGTAACAGGGATTGCGGGCTCAGTTCAGATTCGGGGTCGGCAACCCACCGCATATGACGGCTGAGGTCCAGCTCCGCCTCATCATCCACGGTGACGCGTTCAAGTGCCCCGGCCGGGCCACTGCCCAGTGCCATGAGACCGAGGATGACGACCAGAAACCAGGTCCCGACAATACGTTCCATGTGCCGCAGTCTAGTCCAGCCTCGGTGGTTGTCACACTGGCGGTTCAGCGCCGCCAGAACTCTGGTGTGAACAGTACCAGCAGTGTGAAGATCTCCAGGCGCCCCAGGATCATGGCCGCCATGCCGCTCCACTTGGTGAGATCCGGCATGGCCTGAAAGGTGTTCGAAACCTCGCCCAGACCCGGGCCGAGGTTGGTCAGGGTGGCGACCACGGCGGTCCAGGCGGTGACCTGGTCCAGGCCCACCGCCAGGTTGATCAGAAGCAGCACCACGAACACCACCATGTACATGGAGAAGAAGCCCCAGACCGCCTGGAGGATGCGGTCCGAGACGGGCCGGTGGCCGAGCTTGATGGGGATGACCGCATTGGGGTGCAGGATGCGCCGGATTTCCCGCGCCCCTTGGCGATAGATCAGCAGGATGCGCATGGCCTTCATGCCGCCGGCGGTGGAGTTACCACAGCCGCCCATGAAGGCCATCAGGATCAGCATGACCGGCAGCACGCTCGGCCAGTAATGGAAATCGGCCGTTGTGAAGCCGGCGGTGGTGGCGATGGAAAGGACCTGGAAAATGCCGTTGGTAAGGCTGTGCCAGGGGTCGTAGGTGGCCGTCACGAGCAGGATCCCAACGGTTACAACGCAGGCCCCTCCCATGACACCGGCATAGAACCGGAACTCCGGATCCCGGAAGTAGTGCCAGGGCCCACGCTGATTCCAGGCCATGAAATGCAGGGCGAAGTTGACGCCGCTGAGGAACAGGAAGAAGGCGCCGATCAGCTTGATGGCGTGGCTGTCGAAATGCCCCATGCTGGCATCATGGGTGGAGAAACCGCCGATGGCGACGGTGGAGAAGCTGTGGCCGACGGCATCGAACAGGGTCATGCCCGCGATCCAGTAGGCCAGCGCGCAGGCGATGGTAAGCCCTACATAGATGTACCACAGGGCCTTGGCGGTCTCCGCGATCCGCGGGGTCAGCTTGTTGTCCTTGACCGGCCCCGGCACCTCGGCCCGGTACAGCTGCATGCCACCGATCCCCAGCATGGGCAGGATGGCCACGGCCAGCACGATGATGCCGATCCCGCCCAGCCACTGCAGCTGCTGGCGGTACCAGAGGATGGACTCGGGCATGGCATCCAGTCCGGTCAGCACGGTCGCGCCCGTGGTGGTCAGGCCCGAGACCGCTTCAAAGAGCGCGTCCACGTAGCGCATGCTGGGATCGGAGCTGAAGAAGAACGGCACGGAGCCGGCGAGGCTCAGCACAATCCAGAACAGGGAGGTGATCAGGAAGCCGTCGCGCACCCGCAGTTCATCGCTGTTACCCCGGTTCGGCCACCACACCAGGGCGCCAACCACAAGCACGACGGCGAAGCCCTCCAGAAAGGCATAGGCCTGACCGTCGTCGTAGATCAGCGAGATGGCCACCGGTGGCAGCAGCGTCAGGCTGAACACCATCATCAGCAGGCCGATAATTCTGGCGATGACCCCGTAACGCATGGCGTGCCCTTCTAGAAGAACGTGAGTCCGACCTGGAAGAGCTTCTCCACTTCCCGGATGCGGGTCTTGTCCAC
>JBNJDI010000173.1:0-3163 GCA_051744725.1 Pseudomonadota bacterium
AACAAGAACAGCTCCGCCACGGTGGAACACGAAGCCACCACCTCCAAGGTGAGCGACGAACAGATGCTGTTCTGCCGCCAGCGCGGCATCGACCCGGAACAGGCCGTATCCATGATCGTCAACGGCTTCTGCAAGGAAGTCTTCAAGGAACTGCCCATGGAGTTCGCGGTCGAGGCCGGCAAGCTGCTGGAAGTGAGCCTGGAAGGCTCCGTCGGGTAAAGCGCCAACCACCCGGCGTCCCGCAACGAGTCAGAAACCGGGTGGTGGGGGACGTCGATCCGGGAAGCTCGGTCGCCAGGGATGGCGACCGCGCAGCGTCCATGGATGGATTCATAGCGATTCCCGGAGCGACGTCCCCCAGCGCCCGGAGCTAAACGTTCATCAGTCTAGAGAAAACAGATAGAGAGCACCCACATGCTGACCATCAAAAATCTCCACGCCAGCGTCGAGGGCACCCCCATCCTCAAGGGCATCAACCTCGAAATCAAACCCGGCGAAGTCCACGCCGTCATGGGCCCCAACGGCTCCGGCAAGTCCACCCTCGCCCAGGTCCTCGTCGGCCACGAAGCCTTCGAAGTCACCGACGGCGAAATCCTGTTCGACGGCCAGAACCTGCTCGAGCTTGAAGTCGAAGAACGCGCCCTCGCCGGCCTCTTCCTGGCCTTCCAGTACCCCGTGGAAATCCCCGGCGTCAGCAACCTCCAGTTCCTGCGCACCGCCGTCAACACCCTGCGCAAGCACCGTGGCGAAGACGAACTCGACGCGCCCAGCTTCATGAAGATGGCCAAGGAAAAAGCCAAACAGGTTGACCTCGGCCCCGACTTCCTCAAGCGCGGCGTCAACGAAGGCTTCTCCGGCGGCGAGAAAAAGCGCAACGAGATCATGCAGATGCTGCTGATGGAACCGCGCCTGGGCATCCTCGACGAAACCGACTCCGGCCTCGACATCGACGCACTCAAGACCATCGCCGCCGGTGTGAACACCCTGCGTGCAGAGGACCGCTCCTTCCTGGTCGTCACCCACTACCAGCGCCTGCTCAACCACATCGTGCCCGACGTCGTGCATGTGCTCGCCGGTGGCCAGATCATCAAAAGCGGCGACAAGCAGCTGGCGATGGAACTTGAAGAACGCGGCTACGGCTGGCTCGGCATCAACGAAGCGGAAGCTGCCGGCTAAGGAGGTTCCATGACACTTGCGCACAAGACGCCCCTAACACCGCTTGACGACGCCTTCACCCCCGAAGGCGGCAAGCTGTTGCCCGCGCCGCTGAAAAGCCTGCGCGACATCCGCAGCAAGGCCATCACCGGCATGGCGCTGCCCAACCGCCGGACCGAGAACTGGAAATACTCCAGCCGCTACCTCAAGCTCGATCCGGAACTGGCACCGCTGACCCGGAACACCGGCGACGCCGACTACCGCAGCGTGGAAGGCATCTACCGGCTGGTGATCCGTAACGGTGTGGTGGACCTGGAAAGCAGCACTCTGCCCACCGGCGACGGCATCGACATCCGCCGCTTTGCGGACCTCGATGACGTGGCTGCCCAGGGCGTTGCGAAGAAACTGGACACCACACTGGATCACGGCACCACCCAGCTTGCCGCGCTCAACACCGCACGGCTGGAGGACGGCATCCTGATCCGCCTGTCAGCGGACACCAGCGTGGACAAGCCGGTCTACATCCAGTACGTCACCGATGCCGGCGCCAGCGGCTCCAACTACCCGCGCCTGATGGTCGAAGCCGGCCAGGGCAGCAGGATGACGCTGGTGGAAGAGTACATCAGCAGCGGCGACCAGCCGGTCATGGTGGACAGCGTCTCCGAGCTGCTGCTCGACGACAGCGCCAACATCACCTACATCCGCCTGTGCATGGACCCGGTCAACGTCCGCCACATCGGCGCCACCGGCGTGCGGATCGGGGCCAACGCCCGGTTCGACAGCCACTGCATCGGCTTCGGCGGCGACCTGCGCCGCCACGACCTGCAGGTGCGCCTCGAAGGCCAGGGCGGCTACACCCGGCTCAATGGCATCGCCCTGACCCAGGACCGCCAGCATTACGACAACCACACGGCCATCGACCACGTGGTACCGAACTGCGACAGCGATGAGAACTACCGCTGCCTGGCGGCGGACCGCTCCCACGCGATCTTCAACGGCCGCATCCATATCCACCCGGACGCCCAGCAGTCCCACGCGGATATGAACAACAAGAACCTGCTGCTGTCGACCAACGCCGAGATCGACACCAAGCCGGAGCTTGAGATCTACGCGGACGACGTCACCTGCGCCCACGGCGCCACCGTCGGCCAGCTGGACGAAGGCTCGCTGTTCTACCTGACCTCGCGCGGCATCGACCGGCAGACCGCGGCCACCATGCTCAGCATGGCCTTCGTGCACGAACTGGTCGGCCAGGTACCGCTGGAGGACATCCGCGAGGCGGTCAATACACGCCTGGCGGACTTCATCGAGGCCAGCTTCCGGAGGGCCGCTGAATGAACCTGGAGCAGGTGCGCGCGGATTTCCCCATCCTCGAACAGGAGGTCAACGGCAAGCCGCTGGTCTATCTGGACAACGCCGCCTCGGCCCAGAAGCCGCAGGCGGTGATGGACGCCATGACCCAGTACTTCCGCGAGACGCACTCCAACGTGCACCGCGGCGCGCACAGCCTGGGCGACCGGGCCACGGCGCTGTTCGAGGGCGCGCGCGAGACGGTACGCGGCCAGATCAACGCCGCCAGCGCCAACGAGATCATCTGGACGCGCGGCACCACCGAGGGCATCAACCTGGTGGCCAACGGGTTCTATCGCAGCCTGAAACAGGGCGACGAGATCCTGGTCTCGCGCATGGAACACCACGCCAACATCGTGCCCTGGCAGATGCTGGCCGAGGCCACCGGCGCGAGCCTGAAGGTGATCGAGGTTACCCCCGAGGGCGAGCTGGACCAGCAGAGCTTCCGCGACCAGCTGAATGAGCGCACCAAGGTGTTCGCCATCACGGCGGTTTCCAACGTGCTCGGCACCATCAACCCCACCCGGGAGATGGTTGCGGCGGCAAAAGAAGTGGGGGCCTACACCCTGGTCGACGGGGCACAGGCCATACCGCATATGGGCGCAGACGTTCAGGCCCTGGATTGCGACTTCTACGTCTTCTCCGGCCACAAGCTGTT
>JBNJDI010000174.1:0-3087 GCA_051744725.1 Pseudomonadota bacterium
ACCATCCCCTCCGCCATAGAAGCGGCCCTAATCCGTAGCCAACGCCTCATGGAACATCGCCGGCGTCCGCTCCGCCTCAACAATCCCGGCACGCACCAGAAAATCCCCGAAGTACTCCCCGGCCTCCCGCTCAGCCGCATACCGCTCCAGCATCGGATCCAGGATCCCGAGAATGGTCTCCTCATCGATGTTCTCACGGTACAGCCGGTTCATGCGCTCACCCTTATGGTCCGCGCCCAGGTACAGGTTGTACTTACCCAGCGCCTTGCCGGTCAGACCGATCTCGCCCAGATACGGCCGCGCACAGCCATTCGGGCAGCCGGTCACGCGCACATTGACCGCCTGATCCGAAAGACCATGCTTCGCCATGAGCTCATCCAGCTTCCCCACCAGCTCCGGCAGGTACCGCTCCGATTCCGCCATGGCCAGGGCGCAGGTCGGGAAGGCCACACAGGACATGGCGTTGCGCGCCAATGGTGTCGCCTTCGTACCGTCACGCAGCCCGTACCGGTCCACCAGCGCCTGGATGGTGTCCTTCTGCTCCGGCGTCACGTTCGCGATCACCAAGTTCTGGTTGCAGGTCACCCGGAACTCGCCGGTGTGCACTTTCGCAATCTCGCGAAGGCCGGTCCTGAGCGGGTAACCGTCCCAGTCCGCAATACGGCCGCTGTCGATGTGCACGGTCAGGTGACTGTTGCCGTTCTCACCCTCAACCCAGCCGAAGCGATCGCCGTTATGGTCGAACTCATAGGGGCGGGCCTCTTCCATCGGCTGGCCGTGGTACTCCGTGAACTTCTCGCGGAACCAGTCCAGACCATGGTCATCCATGGTGTACTTGAACCGGGCATGGGAACGGTTGGTCCGGCAGCCGTGATCGCGCTGGATCGCGGTGATCGCCACACAGGCATCCGCCGCCTGGTCCGCCGGCACGAAGCCCGCGATCTCGCCCAGGCGCGGGTAGGTCTCGGGCTCACCGTAAGTGGTGCCCATGCCACCGCCGACCGCGATGTTGAAGCCACGCAGCTCGCCGCCCTCGACAATGGCGATCAGGCCGATGTCGTTGGCGAACACATCCGCGTCATTCTCCGGCGGCACCGCCAGCGCGATCTTGAACTTACGCGGCAGGTAGTAGTAGCTGTAGAAGGGTTCCTCCTCCTCACCCACACGGTGCAGGCACTCCTCGCCCAGCCAGATCTCGGCATAGGCGCCGGAACGCCACATCAGCCGCTCGCTGATCTCGGTGGACAGGCGATGGATCTCGGCATGCAGCTGTGACTCGTGCGGGTTCACGTTGGAGACCACGTTACGGTTCACGTCGCCGCAGGCGCCCTTGGAATCAATGCCCAGGGCGTTCACCCGCTGCATCAGGGTGCGCATCCTGTTCTTGAACACACCATGGAACTGGAAGGTCTGGCGCGTGGTCAGCCGCAGGGTGTGGTTGGCGCACTCATCGGCGACCTCGTCCAGGCCCAGCCACTGGGTGGGCGTGAGCACACCGCCGGGCAGGCGCAGGCGCACCATGTGCATGTACAGCGGCTCCAGCTTCTGCTTGCGGCGCTCGTCGCGCACGTCGCGGTCGTCCTGCTGGTAGCTGCCATGGAACTTGGTCAGCTTGGTGTCCGCTTCCGCGATGGCACCCGTGGCCTCATCCGCCAGGCTCTCCGCAATGGTGCCCCGCAGGTAGCGGCTCTCGCGCTTGATGATCTCGGCTTCTGGGAGTTTATCGGCCATCAGTACACATCCCGTTGGTAACGTTTCTCGCGGGCAAGATCCCGCAGGTATTCGGTGGCCTCATCACGACTCTTGTTGCCCTCGTGGGCAATCACGTCGATCAGGGCCTCGTTCACATCCGGCGCCATGGCGTCCGCGTCACCGCAGACGTAGATGCAGGCGCCGTCCTGCAGCCAGCTCCAGAGCTCGGTGGCGTAGTCCCGGATCCGGTTCTGGACATAGACCTTCTCTTCCTGGTCGCGGGAGAAGGCCACGGTGAGGTGATCCAGCAGCCCCTGCCGGCGCCATGCGAGCCACTCACTCTGGTAGAGGAAATCCATGTGGAAGTGCTGCTCACCGAAGAACAGCCAGTTCCGGCCCCGGGCACCACGCTCCTCGCGCTCCTGCATGAACGCCCTGAAGGGCGCCACACCGGTTCCCGGCCCGATCATGATGACAGGCGCATCATCGTCTTCCGGAAGCTTGAAGTTCTTGTTCGGATCAATATACACCGGAACCGTGGCATCGTCTTCCAGTCGGTCCGACAGCCAGGTGGAAGCAACGCCTTCGCGCTCCCGGTTATGGGATTCGTAGCGCACGGCTGCCACGGTGATGTGAACCTCTTCATCCACTGCCGCCTGGCTGGAGGCGATGGAGTAGAGCCGGGGTGGCAGCTTGCGCAGCATCCCTGTGAGCGTGTCCGCGCCCAGGCCTTCCACGGGCCAGGCTTCAATCAGGTCCAGCAGGTCGCGGCCGCGCATCCACTCGGTCAGCGCGGCCTGGTCACCGACCAGTTTCTGGAGTTCCGCATCGCCACTGTGCCCGGCCCACTGTTCCATCAGCGGCTTGGTCAGCACCGTGATCTCGCGGTAGTGCTGGAGCGCCTGTGCCAGGGTCGTCTGGGTCTCGCCCAGCGAAACCGCCTCATCCGGGCTCAATCCCAGTTTTTCGATGACAGAGGCCACCAGTTTCGGGTTGTTCTGCGGATAGACACCCACCGCATCGCCGGGACGGTAGGTCAGCCCGGAATCCTCCAGCGAGAGCTCCACATGCCGGGTCTCCTTGTTGGAGCCGCGACCGTTGAGCACGATGTTCTCGAGCACTGGCGCCGGGAACGGGTGCTTGCGGTCGTACTGGGACTTGCCCGGGGCGGAACCGGCAGTCTGGCTGCCTGCCGCCGAAACGGCTGCGCCGGCCCTGGCTTCAATCGCATCCAGCATCGCGCTGACCCAGGCCTCCGCCGGATCGTCGTAATCCACGTCGCAATCAACCCGCTCTACCAGCTGGCTGGCACCCAGCTCCGCAAAGCGCGCATCAAAGTCCTTGCCGGTCTGGCAGAAGTGCTCATAGCTGGTGTCGCCCAGCCCCAGCACACCG
>JBNJDI010000175.1:0-3061 GCA_051744725.1 Pseudomonadota bacterium
GGTCAGGGTCAGGGCCAAGGTGAGGGCATGGGCGCACCGGAACAGCAGCAGGACGCTGATTTCTCTGACGAAGAGCTCGAGAACTTCGTTAAGCTGCAGGACAAGATCGGCGAGGTCCGCGAGGACTACGTTTCACAGATTGAGTCCGCTGAAGACGAGGACAAGGCCCGTGAACTCCAGCAGAAGGCCCAGACCGAGATGGTCGAGGTGATTGAGGACGAAGGCATGACCGTTGAGGAATACAACGCCATTGCCGTCGCCTACAACTCCAATCCGGAAATCCAGGAGCGCGTGGACGAGATGTCCGAATAATCCGGCTCCCGGATGAGGCTGAAAGCCCCGCTGATGCGGGGCTTTTTTATGCCCGGTCAGAAACCGTAGAGAAGGGTGACGGCCGTGATGGTGTCCGTTCTGTCGGTATCCTCGGGCGGGTTCGAGTCATGCTCGACGGTATAGGACAGCTTCAGCGCCAGGGAGCTGTTGACGTTCGCCTGCAGGGAGGTCACTGAGCGGGACATGGCTTCGCCATCGTCCACGCTTACTTCCGTTTCCGCCTCCTGCCGTAAGTGCGCGGTCTCGGACAGCTGATAGCGGAAATCCCCCGCCAGGCGCCCAATGGCGCTCTCGCGCACACTCCCTTCACCCGGCTCCGGCTCATCGAACTTGCTGTAGCGATAACCAAGGCCCGTGGAAAGATCAAAATGGCTGTCGCCTTCGCTCCAGAAGCGGTGCCCGTAGCCGGCCGAGGTTGAGGCCTGGAACTGGTAACCACTGAAGTCATCATTGGAGTAGCGGCCCCGGACAAAAACGAAGTCATTGGGATTGTACTTGTAATCAAGCTGGGTACCCGCGGAATAGCGTTCGGCGGTCCGCTCGCCCCCCTGTTCCGCGTACCGGGACTGGAGCAGGACATTCTGCCGCCAGTCATTCCAGTCACGGGTCACATCCGCCTCACCGGAAACAGTGGTTTCCTCAGTATTGCCGGAGGTTTCCACAAGGCCGACTTCAACCGAGCCACTCCATTCATCCGACTCCTGGGCCACAGCCGGCGCTGTCAGGGCAGCAGCGAGGCCTGT
Source organism: Pseudomonadota bacterium (assembly GCA_051744725.1). Classification (GTDB taxonomy): domain Bacteria; phylum Pseudomonadota; class Gammaproteobacteria; order Pseudomonadales; family Oleiphilaceae; genus Halospina. The sequence goes on from JBNJDI010000175.1 coordinate 1,077, forward strand.
AACCAGTAATGACCTTTGAACCTGCAACACATTTTCCTCCTTCATGGTTTCGTAATAGGCTGTTGATACGGCGCAGGTTACCAGACAGACCTGCACTGACCAGTTAAATCACGACAGGAGGACTCATGAGCCAACACGTGGTCATTACCGGTGCCAACCGTGGTATCGGACTCGAACTCGCCCGCCAGTGGCATGAACGCGGTGACCGGGTAACGGCCCTTTGCCGGGCAGCCTCGGATGAGCTGAAGTCCCTGGGCGTGACCATCATCGAGGGGGTGGATGTCACCGACGACATCAGCCTTGGCAAGGCGCGGCGCAATCTCGAGGGTGAAACCATCGATGTGCTCTACAACAACGCCGGCCTGATGACCGATGAGAACCTGAAAGACATGGACTGGGACCGCATCCAGACCCAGTTTGAGGTGAACACCCTGGGGCCGCTGAAGGTCACGACAGCCCTGCTCGAGCTGATCCCCCGGAACGGCAGGGTGGTCATGATGACATCGCGGATGGGTTCAATCGCGGACAATGACTCGGGTGGGCGCTACGGCTACCGGATGACGAAGGCTGCGCTCAATGCCGCGGCGAAGTCACTGGCAGTGGACCTGCAGCCCAGGGGCATCAGCGTCGGCATCATGCATCCGGGCTATGTGCAGACGGCGATGACCGGCCATACCGGCCACATCACGCCCGCCGAGGCTGCAGAACGACTGATCCAGCGGGTGGACGAGCTGACCCTGGAGAACAGCGGTGTGTTCCGGCACTCGGACGGGTCCGAGTTACCCTGGTGAGTTGCTGCGGGAAAGCTTGCGACGACGGCGGTGGCTGACCTTAACGCCACTGCCCTCTTCCTGCTGCGGCTTGCCGGTGGCCTGCGCCACATGCGGGCCACCCTCTTCCGGCCAGGCCGCCTCAAACGCCTGATAGCCCTCACGGATCAGGCGTACCAGCTCCAGGGACTGCATGCCCTCCGGCACTCTGGAAGGGCTGCCGGAGAAATGCTTGGTTCGGGGGCGCCCCTCGAACGTCAGCTCCAGGCCGCTGCTGTGGCGAGCCTTCTGGCTCTCCACGTCGATCTGCCAGTCGTCCATCGTCTTCAATCTCTTGCGACGTTACATACACTTAAGGTTGGCAGCATATCGGCGCTCAGACTGTGGATCAACCGCCAGAAGCACCACCCCGGGCCCATTCAGAGCCCTTTGAAGACCGCTTCACGCCGTTCCAGAAACGACTGGATGCCTTCCTGAACGTCCTCACTCCGCATGACCGGGGCGAGATCCGGGAACAGGCGGGCCTTCGCCGCATCATGCCCTTCTGTGCGGGCAATGCGCGAGGAACGCAGGCTGCCCTGAACGCCGAGCGGCGCGGCCCGGGCCACCTTCTCCGCCAGCTCGCGGGCACGATCAAACTGCTCCCCCGGTGCCACCAGCTCCTGCACCAGCCCCCATTCCCGGGCCTGGGAGGCGCTCCACTCATCCCCGGTCAGCAGGTAACGCTGGGCATTCGCCCAGCCGATTTCCTCCTGCAGACGGATAGTGGCGCCGCCGCAGGCGAAGATGCCGCGTTTCACCTCCAGCTGGCCGTAGCGGCTGTTGTCCGCCGCCACCCGGATGTCCGTGTTGAGCATCATCTCCACGCCACAGGTGAAGCAGATCCCCTGGGTGGCGTAGACCACCGGCTTGTCCATTGGCGGACCCACGATCCCGAAGGGATCCATCTCGCCCTCATTCAGGGTCAGTCCCTCCCCGTTGGCGAACACCCCGGCCCAGTCGTCCAGTTCAAGGCCGGACGTGAAGTGATCCCCCTCCGCATAGACCAGGCCCACACGCAGTTCCGGCTCGCGGTTGAGTCGGCCGTAGGCGGCGGCGATGTCGTGATACATCTGCCGGTTCATGGCGTTCATCTTTTCCGGCCGGTTCAGGCCGATGAACAGGATGTGATCCTTCGCTTCAACGTTTACCAGCGCCATAGTTCCAATTCCCCGA
>JBNJDI010000176.1:0-3008 GCA_051744725.1 Pseudomonadota bacterium
GTTCTGAAGGAACGCAATGAGACTGCTGTTTGTTGAGGATGACAGCCTGCTTGCCGAAAGCCTGGAGCGACAGCTTTCGGCCGCAGGCTTCAGTGTGGACACCATTGCCACGGCCTCGGGGGCGGCCCAGCTTGGCAGGCAGGAAGACTATCGCGCAGTGGTGCTGGACCTGGGGCTGCCCGACGGCAATGGCCTGGACGTGCTCAGGGACTGGCGCTCGCGTGGGCTGACCATGCCCGTGCTGATCCTGACTGCCCGTGGTGACTGGCAGGATAAAGTAAGCGGTCTCAAGGCCGGCGCCGATGACTATCTGGCCAAACCCTTCCAGACCGAAGAGCTGCTGGCGCGTCTCGATGCCCTGATCCGTCGCAGCGAGGGACGGGTGGATTCGGTACTCGCCGCCGGCCGCTTCAGGCTGGATGAAAACCGTCAGTTCCTGGTGACCCCGGATGGCGAGGAACACCCACTCACGGGGACGGAATTCCGCCTGCTGCGCTGCCTGATGAGCCGCCCCGGGCAGCTGTTTTCCAAGGAAAGGCTGCTGGAACAGGTCTATAACCTGGATGAAAGCCCGACCCACAACGCGATTGAGGCCTATATCCGCCGGCTCCGTAAGGTGGCGGGTCAGGATGCCATTGTGACGCGCCGCGGTCAGGGGTATATGTTCAATGCCGTGGATTGACCTCAACCGCTCCATCCGGCGCACGCTCCTGATCGTTCTGCTTCCCGCTGCCATTGCCCTGATGGGGGCTGCCTGGGTTATTCATGGGGCATTGCTTGAGCGCATGGCCCACAGTTTTGTGGAGGATCGACTCCAGGAGGAAGTCCGGTTTCTCAGGCACCGTATCGATCAGGCCGGCGGCAGCATTGAGACGCTGAGCACCGGTGATTATTTCGAGGAAGTCTTCCATCACGCCTTCGCCGTGCGCGTGGGCTCCCAGCGATTCGTCAGCCTCCCCTCCTGGAGGTCATTGCTGACCCCCCTCCTGGCAGAGAACAGAACCGGCTTCATCCAGAGGAGCGACGCCGGCGGCGAGATCTCGGATTACCTTGCCTACCGTGAAACCTTCGAACTGCAGGGGCGGGAAGCCGTTATTGTCGTCGCCGAAGACCTTTCCCGGATTGGTGCCAGTCAGCGCGAGCTGCACATCTGGACAGCGGTGGTTTCCGCGGTGTTGCTGGGGCTGCTCGTCCTGGTGATCTGGATGGGCATCCGACTGTCTCTGGCCTCCGTTACAACGTTGCAGACGGCGTTGAAGGAACTGCAGCAGGGCGAGCGGGAACGTCTTGATGTTGCGACGCCCATGGAGTTCCAGCCTCTGGTGCGCCAGCTGAACCAGCTTCTGGATACCCTCGACCAGCGTCTGGTCCGCTCACGGGAGGCACTGGCCAACCTGTCCCACAGTGTCAAGACGCCGATTACGGCGGTGCGGCAGGTGCTTGAAGAGCGCGAACGGCACCTGGACTGGGACATGCGCCAGCAACTGGCCCAGCGCCTTTCGGATATTGATGGGCAGCTGGAGACTGAAATGCGCCGCAGCCGTTTCGCCGGCGCCCAGGCCGGGAAGGGGGCCGCGCCGGTGAGCCAGGCGCGGGAGCTGATCTGGATGCTGGGGCGGCTCTATCCGGACAAGGCGTTTGAACTCGAAACCACTCTGACGGACGAACGCCGCTGGCCGATCGAGGAATACGACCTTAATGAGGCTCTCGGGAACCTGCTGGATAACGCCGGCAAGTGGGCAGCTTCAAGCGTGACGCTGGCCCTGCGTGAGGATGGAACCGGATTGGTCATTGACGTCAGCGACGATGGCCCTGGCGTATCCCCTGAACAGCTGCCGACACTTGGAACCCGCGGTCAGCGCCTGGATGAGCAGACCGCGGGGCATGGTCTGGGGCTTGCCATCGTCCGGGATGTTGTCCGGCGCTATGAGGGCTGGGTGGCATTTGAGACCAGCGAGGCAGGTGGGCTCCGTGTTCGGGTCGTGCTGCCGGCAAGGGTCTCCATATGATGCCATTAATCCCGCAAGGCAATCAGTTTCAGGTCAGCTTGGTGTGGTCTGATAGGGATGATAGGAGCGGGCTGGCTGGCCCCGACGTGACAGTCACGCAGAAAGGAGTCCCGCGAAGAATAAGGGCCGCGAGGGGGCTGTGATGATCGAGATCGTACCCAACTGGCATCCCATATGGGTCCATTTCCCAATCGCGCTGTTGAGCCTGGCGACGGTCTTTTTCCTGCTTGGCCCTGTCCTTCCTGACAGGGCCGGGGAACGGGTTACCGCCGCGGCGCGCTGGAATCTGGCCGTGGGTGCCGTATTACTGATCCCCACGCTGATAACCGGCGCTACCTGGCCTACAACTCGGTCGCCCATGACGGCGCGGGCCACCAGGCCATGGAGCGCCACCTGACAGCGGCCTGGGTGGTCGTCGGGCTGTTTGCGGTGGCCGTCGTGCTTGCCTGGCTGGACCGTTTCCGCGCCCGGGGAGCGGGGCTGGTTCTGGCCATCGTTCTTCTGATGGGCACCGGGGCGGTTGGTGTTACCGGCTACCTCGGGGCGGAAAACGTCTACCGACATGGCCTGGGTGTGGAACGGTTGCCGGAGGGGGTCGGTGATGCCGGCTCCACACAGCAAGAGGACGCCAGCACCCCGGATCAGGAGCAGGCGCTCCCGGACAGCGCTGATAAAACCAGCAAGGAGAGCGCCGAGGTGCCCGAAGGGCATGAGGGACATGATCATGAGCATTGAGCCGGGCAGGCACAGGCGATGTATCCGCGTTGGAAACCGTCGACAATGCCCCCCTGAGGATGAGGAGGAGAACAAATGATGCACTATGGCATGCAAGGTGGCGGCATTATCTGGATGCTGATCGTGGGCGCGCTGCTCGTGATTCCGTTCTGGAAGCTGTGCACGCGGGCAGGGTATCCCGGGCCCCTGGGCCTGCTCATACTGATCCCGTTGGTGAACCTGGCCTTCATCTACTTTCTGGCCTTTTCCCAGTGGCCAGGGTCA
>JBNJDI010000177.1:0-2987 GCA_051744725.1 Pseudomonadota bacterium
CGGGCGCCGACCTGGTGGATGCGGCCGAGCCACTGGCCGATGCGGAACAGGGTATCCGGAAGCGTGATGTCCGGGGCCTGGCCGCCGCGCTGGGGGTAGAGCGCCAGCGTGAAGCCGCCGTAGTCGGCGAGATAGCCACCGCCGGGCATGGGCAGTGCACCAACCGCCGGGATCTCGGCGGACTCGAGCTCCGCGACGAATCCGTGTTCCTCCTCCAGCTGTGGGCGGGACCAGCGCCCCGGGCGATAGAACTTGGCGATCAATGGCTTCTGATCCTCAATCCCGACCTGGTAGACGCGGTTCTCATAGGAGTTGAGCGGGAAGAGCCGGCCGTTGACCGCATGGCCGCAGGCCTCAACCGCATCGAGAACCAGGTCGGGTGTGAGGTGCTGGTAGGGGTGCGCCATTGTCTCCATGGGTCAGCCGCCTGTCGCGCGGGTGATGGGCGCCGCCTGCCCTGGGGTGCGACGGGTTTCCATGTCATTGAGGTAGTACCAGTTCTCATCGAGCTCCCAGCGTACCCGCCGGATGCTGGTCGAGGCGGTGACGGTTTCCCTCGCCCGTGCCTGCAGGCGGGCGTACTCCTGTTCGGCGCGGCGGAACTCCCGGTTGGTTTCCGGAATCCGGCGCAGGTCCGGGAACAGTTCCCGCATGGCCTGGGCGGTGTCCACGCGTGGTGAACGCAGTGTGCTCATCACGGCCGTGTCCCCCTCCACACGCAGCACGCGGAAGGGGTAGGGATAGTCCGCCAGCGCGGACTGCTCCCGGAGTGTTTCGTTGAGTTCCATCACGGTATAGCCACGCCATCCCAGCCAGCTTACAAACAGGGCTGCAACGATCATGACCGCAATGAACTGGCGGATGTCCGACATGCTTCCCCCGCTGAAGTGGCTGGACCACCAGTATAACCGCTTGGGCGTTTCAATCAGAGCCCCGGCTGGTATCCTTTGACCATGGATTCGGAACAGGTTGACGCGGTCGTCATAGGTGCGGGGGTTGTGGGGCTGGCGGTGGGCCGGGCTCTGGCCAGGGCCGGGCACGAGGTGCTGGTGCTCGAGCGCCATGCCCATCCCGGCGAGGAGGTCTCCTCGCGCAACAGCGGGGTGATCCACGCGGGCATCTACTACCCGCCGGGGTCGCTCAAGGCGGAGCTGTGCCGTGAGGGCCGCGACCGGCTGTACGATTTCTGCCAGCGCTACGGTGTGCCTCACAGGCGCTGCGGCAAGTGGCTGGTTGCCACCGGTGAGGACGAGGTTCCCGCTCTGGAGCGGCTGCGCTGCAACGCCGCGGACAACGACGTGGCACTGGCGTGGCTCAGCAGGCGCGAGCTCAGCCAGGAGCCCGAGCTCCGGGCAGCGGCCGCGCTGGAATCACCGCTGAGCGGTATTGTGGATTCCCATGCCCTTATGCAGGCCCTGCTCGGGGATATGGAAGCCCATGGGGGCTGGCTGGTACGCCGGGCGCCGGTGGAGCGGATCGAGACCGTGCAGGGGCGCCACCGTATCCAGGTGGGCGGCGATACGCCGAGCGAACTCAGCGCCGCCATCCTGGTGAATGCCGCTGGACTGGGCGCCGTGCCCATGGCCCGGCGATGGGAAGGATTACCCCCGGAGGCGGTACCGCGCCAGTGGTTCAATAAGGGTCACTACTTCGCCTACAGTGGCCGTCATCCCTTCCAGCGCCTGATCTACCCGCTGCCGACCGCTGGTGGTCTCGGCGTGCACCTGACCCTTGATATGGCCGGGCAGGCCCGTTTCGGCCCGGATGCGCACTGGGTGGATGCCCTGGAGTGGTCGGTTCCGGAGTCGCTGGCCGCCACCTTTGCCGACGCCGTTGGTCAGTGGTGGCCCGGACTGGACCCCGTGCGTCTCACACCCGCCTATGCCGGCATCCGTCCTCGCATTCACGGCCCTGATGACAAACCAGCGGATTTCATGATCCAGGGGCCGAGGGAGCACGGCCTGGCTGGGGCCGCGAACCTCTTCGGTATCGAATCCCCGGGTCTGACCGCCGCCCTGGCGCTGGCCGAGCATGTTCTCCAGCGGCTGTAATGAGGCCTGGCTGGCACTCGCTGGTTCTGCGACAACCGGTTGAACCGGGTCATCGGGAGGCTAATCCGATGATCCGGTACAGCCATGCGCTGCTGTCAATCGGCGCGTTCGCCTCAGCGGTTGGCGTCTCGGGGGGCACCATCCGGCGCACTTTGCGAGGCTATTCCATGGTCGGCATGGTGAAGGCCGAGCCCGAGCGCACGCCCCTGGGCCAACGCGCCGTCACAGTCTTCATCGTGGTGTAGAAGCGGATCCCGTCCGGGCCGTGCATGTGCAGCGGGCCGAACAGCGAGCGCTTCCAGCCGCCGAAGCTGTGGAACGCCATGGGTACCGGGATCGGCACGTTCACGCCCACCATGCCCACCTGGATATCGGCGGTGAACTGGCGCGCGGCGTCGCCGTCACGGGTGAAGATCGCCGTGCCGTTGCCGAACTCGTGCTCATTGATCAGCTTCACTGCGGACTCATAGTCCGGTACGCGCACGATGCAGAGCACCGGGCCGAAGATCTCTTCCTTGTAGATCCGCATGTCCGGTTTCACGTGGTCGAACAGGGTGCCGCCCAGGAAGTACCCGGTTTGTCCCGGGAAGTCACGCTTGCGCCCGTCCACGGCCAGCGTGGCACCCTCCTGTTCGCCCAGGTCAATGTAGCTGCGGACCTTGTCCATGTGCTCCTTGGTCACCAGCGGCCCCATCTCCAGGCCCTTCTCGGCCAGGCCATCGCCGACCTTCAGGTTTTCCACCCGTGGTTTGAGGCCCTCCACCAGCGTATCGGCGACTTCATCCCCCACGGCGACCACGACAGAGATCGCCATGCAGCGCTCGCCGGCGGAGCCGAAGGCCGCCCCGAGCAGGCCTTCCACGGCCTGGTCCATGTCGGCATCGGGCATGACGGCCATGTGGTTCTTGGCGCCGCCCAGGGCCTGGACGCGCTTGC
>JBNJDI010000178.1:0-2934 GCA_051744725.1 Pseudomonadota bacterium
CCCTGGCCGCCCGCGGCGCAGATGGAGATCAGGGCGCGCCCGCTCCCCTTCTGCTCCAGCAGCTTGGCCGCCGTGGCCAGGATGCGTGCACCAGTAGCGGCAAAGGGGTGGCCTGCGGCGAGACTGCTGCCCTTAACGTTGAGCTTGTCGCGGTCGATGCTGCCCAGCGGCTTCGAGAGGCCCAGCTTCTCCTTGCAGAAGGTCTCATCCTCCCAGGCCCTGAGGGTGCACAGCACCTGTGAGGCAAACGCCTCGTGGATCTCGTAGAAATCAAAGTCCTGCAGCGTAAGGCCGGCCTTATCCAGCAGCCGCGGGACAGCGTACGCAGGCGCCATCAGCAGGCCTTCCTTCTTGCCGACAAAATCCACGGCGCCCGTTTCAACGTGGGTCAGATAGGCACGCACATTCAGCCCGTGCGCTTTCGCCCATGCCTCACTGCCCAGCAGTACGGAAGAGGCGCCATCGGTCAGTGCCGTGCTGTTGGCCGCCGTCATGGTGCCCTTTTCCTTGTCGAACACCGGCTTGAGCTGGGAGAGCTTCTCGAGTGACGAGTCCGGGCGCAGGATGTTGTCCCTCTCAAGCCCAGCCAGGGGGGTGACCAGGTCACTGAAGAAACCTTCCTCATAGGCCGCCGCCAGTTTCTGGTGGCTCTCCAGCGCCAGCTGGTCCTGCTCCTCACGGGGGATACCCCATTCATGAGCCGTGATCTGCTGGTGTTCCCCCATCGACATCCCCGTACGCGGCTCACTGTTCTCCGGAGTCAACGGTATCAGGTGCTTCGGGCGGAAACGGGCGGCGATCTTGAGCCGTTCCGTGTTGGTTCTGGCGCGGTTGAGATCAAGAAGCAGCTCACGCAGCCCTTCACTCAGACCAATGGGTGCATCCGAAGTGGTGTCCGTACCGCCGGCAATACCGGATTCCACCTGGCCCAGAGCGATCTTGTTGGCAACCAGAATGGCCGCTTCCAGGCCGGTACCGCAGGCCTGCTGCACGTCATAGGCCGGAGTCTCGGGGGCCAGCCCGGAACCCAGGACGGTCTCGCGGGTCAGATTGAAGTCGCGGGAGTGCTTGATGACGGCACCGGCGACCACCTCACCCAGGCGTTCGCCCTCCAGACCGCAACGGTCCACCAGGCCACGGATGGCAGCCGTCAGCATATCCTGGTTGGAGAGCTTGCTGTAGGCGGTGTTGGAACGGGCGAACGGAATCCGGTTGCCACCGAGAATGGCGACCGGGCGCGGCAGCGTGGTAGCGGCCCCGTTGCCCTTGCTCTGTCTGCTCTTGCTGGAGGTCGATTTTGCTTGTGCCATTACGTTATATCCTTATTGATTGCAATACGCGGATAGAATCGGGTGCATACTGTGCGGATTGCACACAAAGCCTCATTGGCTGAGGTGACGCTGCCGGGTGACAGCCGGTTCATTGCATTCAACGGGGTGAAAGCGCCCAATACAACCACCTGAAAACGGCTGGGAAAGTCCCCGCTGTGACCCTTTTCCTGAGGATTCGTTACAATTCAGCTGTTCACAGAATGTAACATACCTCCATTATGAATCTGAAAATGTTCCATTCCGACTGATCAGGGAATACTGCTATGTCCGATCTCTACCTCAAATTCGTCAATACATCCGTTGGCAAACAGGCCGCCTCCTCGCTCGGCCTGCCCTCGCCCATTGAGCTGGAACGCTGGAAGCGCCAGGACCAGTCGTTCATTGAAGGCAAAGTGCTGGTGGGCGCCGGGCCCAGGCCGCGGGCCCTTTCGGTCCTCGGCGAGACCCTGCGTGGCAGCCCGGCCACACTCTATTCCCCGGAAGGGCCCGCCACGCTGGGCGAGTCCTCGGCACTGGTGGAAAGCGGCGTCGCCAAGAGGCTGACCATGGAGGACGAAGCCATCGCCGAACACAAGTTCAAGGCACTGGTCTTCGACGCCACCGGCATCCGCGATACCACCGAACTGCGCTGCCTGTACGACTTCTTCCACCCCACCATCCGTCAGATCGCCAAGTGCGGGCGGGTGCTGATCGTGGGCACGGATCCGGCCTCCTGCAAGAACCCGGCGCGCGCTGCGGCACACAAGGCGCTGGAAGGCTTTGTACGGTCGGTGGCCAAGGAGATCGGCAAGAAAGGGGCCACCGCCCAGCTGCTGTGGGTGGCCCCCAATGCCGAGAACCAGATCGAGTCCTCGGTGCGTTTCTTCCTCTCGCCCAAGTCCGCCTACGTGGACGGCCAGCCAGTGCGCATCGGCAAGGGCAGCGGCACCAGGGGCCGTACGGCCGTGAACACCAGTGCGCCACTGACCGGCAAGGTGGCACTGGTAACCGGCGCCAGCCGCGGCATCGGCGAGGCGATCGCCAGAACACTGGCCAGGGACGGCGCGCGCGTGGTCTGCCTGGACATTCCCGCCACCATGGAGGATCTCAACCGTGTGGCCGAGGATATCGGCGGCTCACCACTGGCGGCGGACATTACCGAGGACAACGGCCCGCGCCTGATCGCGGATCACCTGGAGGATGAGTTCGGTGGCGTGGACATCGTCGTCCACAATGCCGGCGTCACCCGGGACAAGACCCTGGCGCGCATGCCTGAGCACTTCTGGGACATGACCATTGCCGTCAACCTGACCGCGGAGGAACGCATCGACGAGGAACTGACCGAGCGCGACCTGATCCGCGAGAACGGGCGCATTGTCTGCGTCTCCTCCATTGCCGGTTTCGCGGGCAACTTCGGCCAGACCAACTACGCCGCCTCCAAATCCGGTGTGATCGGCTATGTGGAGAGCATGGCCCGGCAGCTGAAGAACGGCATCACCATCAACGCGGTGGCACCCGGCTTCATCGAGACCCAGATGACCGCCGCCATGCCGGTGACCATCCGCGAGGCGGGCCGGCGCATGAACAGCCTCTCCCAGGGCGGTCTGCCGGTGGATGTGGCGGA
>JBNJDI010000179.1:0-2923 GCA_051744725.1 Pseudomonadota bacterium
CTGCTGGGTGGCATGGCGGGCTGCGCGATGATCGGGCAGTCGGTGATCAACATCAAATCCGGCGGCCGCAGCCGTATGTCCACGCTGTTTGCGGGGGTGGCCCTTCTGGTAATGGTGGTCTTCCTGGCGGACTGGGTTTCCCAGATCCCCATGGCGGCGCTGGTCGCGGTGATGATCATGGTCTCTATCGGGACCTTCAGCTGGGAATCCATCCGCGATCTGAAGAAGCATCCCATGAGCACGAACATCGTGATGCTGGCGACGGTGGTGGTCACGGTGGGCACCCACAACCTGGCGATCGGTGTCTTCGTCGGCGTGCTGCTGGCGGCGATGTTCTTTGCCAACAAAGTGGGCCAGATCCTGTATGTTGGCTCTGAGGAAACCGATGAAGGCCAGCACCGTATCTACCGCGTCGTGGGTCAGGTATTCTTTGCCTCATCGGAGCGTTTCATGGACGCCTTCGATTTCAAGGAGACCGTGGAGCGGGTCACCATTGACCTGTCCCGCGCCCACTTCTGGGACATCACCGCCGTCGAGGCGCTGGACCGGGTGGTGATCAAGTTCCGCCGCGAGGGCACGGCGGTGGAGCTGATCGGTCTCAACGAGGCAAGCGCCACCATCGTCGACCGCTATGCCGTGCATGATGACCCGGCCGCGGTCGAGAAACTGATGGGGGGCCACTGATGACGCAGGACGATAACAACAACAGGAATGACATGACCGAACAGGTAATGGCCGCCATCGACGGCTCACAGTTCTCGGAAGCGGTCTGCGACAGCGCCGCCTGGGCCAGCCTGGCGCTGGGCGCGCCACTGACCTTCCTGCATGTGAATGATAACCACACCGCCCCGGAGGAGCAGGATCTTTCCGGCAACCTCAGTCTGGGCGCGCGCGAGCACCTGATGGAGGAGCTTTCCCGGCTCGATGAGGAACGGGCCCGGGTGGCCCAGGAGCAGGGGCGGCTCATGCTGCAGGCGGCGAAGGAGCGTGCTGTCGAGGACGGTGTCGCCGAGGCCGCCACCCGCCAGCGCAACGGCACCCTGGTGGAGACACTGGAGGAGCTCCAGAATGAGATCCGCCTTCTGGTGCTCGGCAAGCGGGGCGAGGGTGTGGACCAGGCGAGTGAGCACCTCGGCTCCAACCTGGAGCGCGTCATCCGCACCCTGCACCGCCCCATACTGATGGTGCCTTCCGCCTTCACGCGCCCGCAGAAGGTGATGATCGCCTTTGATGGCAGCAAGACCACCCGCAAGGGTGTGGAACTGCTGGCGCGCAGCCCCCTGTTCGATGGGGTGACGGTGCATGTGGTGATCGTGGGCGCGGACCTTGCGGACAACCGCTCCCATCTGGACTGGGCCCTTGAGACCCTGCGTGGGGCCGGCCACGAGGCCGAGGGTGCGATCCGCCCCGGCGAGGTGGAGAGCACACTGCACGCCTACCAGGAAGAGCAGGGCATCGACATGCTGGTGATGGGCGCCTACGGTCATTCCCGGATCCGCCACCTGCTGGTGGGCAGCACCACCACTGATATGCTGCGCCGTACCCGGATACCGTTGCTGCTGCTCCGATAGTTCTGTCTCCGGGCCTGTGTCTCAACCGGATCCGTCGGGAGGGCGTATGCAGCCACCGCTTGGCATCATCGAGGGGTTCTACGGGCCGCTCTGGTCCTGGAGCACGCGCCGGCGTGTGATGGAGCGGCTGAGCCCGCACGGCTATTCGTTCTACCTCTACGCGCCCAAAGGCGATCCCCTGCTGCGGGAGCAGTGGTTCGAGCCCGTGCCCGAGGAAACCCGGGCCAATATGGAAGGGTTTGCCGCGGCCTGTCGCGCGCAGGGCGTGCGCTTCGGTGTGGGCCTGAGCCCGCTGGGGGCGCTGGAGGCCTTTGACGACGTCATCCGCCAGGCCCTGCTGCAGCGGCTGCAGTTCCTGGATGGAATTGGCGTCCAGGACCTGGTGATCCAGTTTGATGACGCGCTGGCGGATCTGCCGGATCTGGCCGCTCGCCAGGCGGCGCTGGTGCACTGGGTGCGTGAGCATTCCGCCGCGGAGCGGCTCATTGTCTGCCCGAGCTATTATTCCGACGACCCCATGCTGGATGCGCTCTTCGGTACCCGCCCCGAGGGCTATCTGGAGGCACTGGGCGCGTCGCTGGACAGCCGTATCGAGGTCTTCTGGGCGGGCGAGGAAGTCTGCGCCCGCCAATGGTCCCCGGGCCACCTTGAGCGGGTGAGCGGGCAGCTCCAGCGCCGCCCCTTCCTGTGGGACAACTACCCGGTGAACGACAGCGCCGCCATGGCGGAGCACCTGCACCTGCGTGGCTTCACCGGCCGACCGGCCGCCATGGGGCCGCTGTGTTCCGCCCACGCCATCAACCCGGCACTGCAGCCCACGCTTTCGTGCATTCCCGCGCTTACGCTGGCGGACAGCTATCGCCAGGGGGAGGCCTACCAGTACATGGAATCCACGCTCAGGGCGATGGTGGAAGTGCTTGGCGAATCCCTGGCGGCGCAACTGTTTGCGGATCTGCCGGTGCTCCAGGATGCCGGGCTGGGAATGGGCAGTGCCCAGAAGCAGCATCTGCGTTCCATCTATGCCGGATGGGATCACCCTGCGGCGCGCGAGGTGATCGAATGGCTGGATGGCCGGAAGGCGGATTAACGTCTGACCGGGAGCTGTGTGACCTGCAATGCAAGCAGTGGCCCGGGATCCATACTGGTTGCGCTGAACTGTGCGCACTGACACGCCAGCCTTCTGTTTTTCGTGTTAGAACTGGCCCCTCATCGGTTAACAGCGCGTCATTTCCAACAATAATTCGATACGACGGGGCTCTACATGAAACAGATGGTAGTACTGGTCATTGCGTCTCTGGCCCTGACGGGCTGCGCAGGTGGCTACTGGCAATGGGATTCCGACGAACGGGCCA
>JBNJDI010000180.1:0-2838 GCA_051744725.1 Pseudomonadota bacterium
TCACCCGGATCTTCACCCCACTGCCCGTGGCTTCCGGTGAGTCCAGCTCCCCGATCTGGAGTTTATCGGCGGGGCCGTATTCGTGGCACAGAATGGCTCTCATTACTCAATCTCCATGTAGTCGTTCACTCTTGTAATCTTGGAAGCCACGTGACGTTCGAAAGGTGGGAGCGGGGAGCGCTTCACGGGAAGCTCTGGAGCCATGGATGGCGGAAGAGCAGCCTACATGGATGTACTCGTGGCGATTCCCGTGAAGCGCTCCCCGCTCCCGCCCGTGCAACCAGCTCCCAATCAACGTAATTCTCTCGATGACATCAATCAAATAAATCTCAGTCATCAACCAACATCAGCATAACTTATACAACCCCAACCATTCCTTGGCCCAAACCTACCCATTTCACGTACAGTCACTACAGATCCGTTTCAAAAAACCAGAACGGAAAGAGATCAGAACAGGAGGCCCAGATGCACCTCAGGAAACTGCTCATCCCCACCCTCGCCCTGGCACCACTGGCCGCCACAGCCCAGAGCTTCGAATCCGACCACCACGATTTCCAGATGGAAACCGTTGCCAAAGGCCTGGAACACCCCTGGAGCATCGCCTTCCTGCCGGACGGTGACGCCCTGGTCACCGAACGCGCCGGCCGGCTTCGCCTGATCGAGGACGGCGAACTCCGGGAGGAGCCAATCGGCAACGTCCCCGAGGTTGCCGCGAGGGGCCAGGGTGGCCTTCTGGACGTAAAACTCCATCCCGACTTTGAACAGAACCGCGAACTGGTGATCAGCTACGCCCACGGCGAAAGCCGCCAGGGCATGACCACACGCGTGATGCACGCAACCCTGGAAGACCACGAGCTGACGGACCGCAACGTGATCTTCACCGCCGAGCCGCGCTCCGGCACCACCCGCCACTTCGCTGGGCGCATGGTCTTCGACGACCAGAACAACCTTTACATCGCTGTCGGCGACCGCGGAGAGAAACAGCGCGCCCAGCAGACGGATGACGATGCCGGCGGCATCCACCGCATTACCCTCAACGGGGAGCCCGCCCCGGGCAATCCCTTTCTCGATGATCCGGATGTGAACGACACCTTCTACACCTACGGCAACCGCAACATCCAGGGCATGACCCGCCACCCGGAGAGCGGCGCCGTCTGGAGCCACGAACACGGGCCCAAGGGTGGCGATGAGATCAACATCATTGAGGCCGGCACCAATTACGGCTGGCCCGAGATCACCTACGGCATTGATTACGACGGCACCATCATTTCCGAAGAAACCCACAAGGAAGGCATGGCCCAGCCCCTGCACTACTGGGATCCCTCCATCGCACCCTCCGGTATGGCCTTCTATACCGGCGAGCGCTTCCCCGAATGGCAGGGTGACCTTTTTGTGGGCGCACTGGCCATGGAAAAGCTGGTCCGGGTGAGGATGGATGGTGAAGAGGTCGTCCAGGAAGAGGACCTGCTGACCGATTGGGGCGAGCGTATCCGCGCCGTGGCGCAGGGCCCGGATGGTGCCCTGTGGCTGCTGACCGACGCACCGGATGGCCGTGTGGTGCGCCTCACCCCATGATCGGCTGACCCTCCAGAAGCTCCGGCTGCGCCGTAACCACACGGTTGCGGCCCGCCTCCTTGGCCGCGTAGAGCCGACGATCCGCGCACACCAGGAGATCGCTGATCGCGGCGCCGTCGTCCGGGAACTCGGCGATCCCGATGCTGGTGGTCACTTCAACAACCTCACCGTCGACAGTCACTGGGCTGGATGCCAGTTCGGCCCGGATGGTTTCAGCAATGTGACGGGCGCCGGCGGCATCGGTCCCAGGCAGCAGGACAAAAAACTCCTCGCCGCCCCAGCGCGCCGGAGTATCAGTACTGCGCAAACGCCCCCTGAGAATCTCGGAAAGCCGGCACAGCACCTGATCCCCCACCTCATGCCCATAGCGGTCATTGATGCTCTTGAAGTGGTCCAGGTCCATACCCAAAAGACTGAAGCCTGTGCCCAGTCGCCTGGACTGTTCCGCCGCATGCTCGAGCACCTCTTTGAGCCGTTTGCGATTGGGCAATCCGGTCAGTGAATCAGTAGCGGCGAGCGTACGCAGCTGTTTCTCCGCCTGCTCCCTGGCGTATTCGTAGGCGTGCGTCAGCCCCGTCAGTACAAGGCTGGACGCCACGATATTCCCGAACCCGACGTAATCAATCAGCGTCATGGGCTCACTCGGGAACCGCACCAGATAGACGACCCACGCCATGACCAGGAACGTCAGCGACAGAACCAGCCCCAGAGCCCGGCCCTGAAGAAAATGCGCGAGCAGTGGAATCACCAGGATCCATACAAAGACCGTGTTCGACAGCCTGGGGGTGACCAGAGCCGTCACCAGCATGGAAAAGAAGACCACCAGATAGATCAGACTCCAGCGCTCTGGACTCCGGCTGCGCGGAAGAACGAGCAGTAATGCCAGTGAGAACATGGCTACAGCCAGTTCGACGGATGCCAGCAGCGTCATTCCCCTGTACAGATTCAGTAGACCGAAGGCACCAGCAAACACAACCGTAAGCATGAGCACGGCCCGCAGCACCACGGTGCGCTGGCGATGGATCGAGGATCCCTGGGCGACTTCCATCATAAACTCCTTGCCCCTGAGTTATCGTGAGCCGATCAACTGGACTGGCACTGCCCGACTCCGACTGATCTGACCAAGAAGTATACAAAAACAGTTGCCCAGGCACACTTCCCGACCTAACCGTGCAGAACCGGGTTCCCCTCCGCTATGCTGGAGCCACTTCCCAACCCATGAGAGATAAGCAATGACATTGCCAAGAGCGCGCTTTCAGGATG
>JBNJDI010000181.1:0-2713 GCA_051744725.1 Pseudomonadota bacterium
TCCGCCGTGGTCAGGTCCTGGCGCGAGCTCACGATCTCGGTGCGGCGCTCGTCGCCGTATTCGTCGCGGACTTTCTCCAGCTCCTCGCGGATCACCTGCATCAGGCGGTCCGGGTTGCTCAGGATGTCGAGCAGATCCTCGATCTTCGCGAGGATCTCCTTGTACTCGGTGAACAGCTTTTCGGTCTCGAGCCCGGTCAGGCGGTGCAGGCGCAGATCCAGGATGGCCTGGGCCTGCTCCGGGGACAGATTGTACTTCCCGTCACGCAGGCCATAGCCCTCCGGCAGGTCGTCCGGGCGGCAGGCATCGGCGCCGGCACGCTCGAGCATGTCGTTGACCTGCCCGGGATGCCAGCCCTGGGCCAGCAGCTTCTCCTTCGCCTCGGCGGCGCCCGGCGAGGCCTTGATCAGCTCGATCACCTCGTCGATGTTGGCCAGCGCCACGGAGAGCCCTTCCAGCACATGGCCACGCTCACGGGCCTTACGCAGCTCATAGATGGTGCGGCGTGTCACCACCTCGCGCCGGTGCAGCAGGAAGCGCTCCAGCATCTGCTTGAGGTTCAGCGTCTGGGGCTCGCCGTCAACCAGCGCCACGCAGTTGATGCCGAAGACGTTCTCGAGCTGGGTGTTCTTGAACAGGTTGTTGACGATCACCTCGGGGTTCTCGCCCTTGCGCACCTCGATCACGATGCGGATGCCTTCCTTGCTGGACTCATCCCGCAGTTCGCTGATGCCCTCGAGGCGCTTTTCCTTGACCAGCTCCGCGATCTTCTCGATCAGCCGCGCCTTGTTCACCTGGTACGGCAGTTCATTGAAGATGATGGCGTCCTTGCCGGTCTTCCTGTCGTGTTCGATCTCGTGCCGGGCGCGCACGTAGATCCGGCCGCGGCCGGTGCGGTATGCCTGGACGATGCCCGCGCGGCCGCTGATCAGGCCCTCTGTGGGGAAGTCCGGACCCGGGATGTATTCCATCAGGTCATCCACGGTCAGCGAATCGTCGTCCACCAGCGCCAGGCAGGCCTCGACCACTTCACGCAGATTGTGCGGCGGGATATTGGTGGCCATGCCCACCGCGATGCCGGAGGAGCCGTTGACCAGCAGGTTGGGCACCCGCGTCGGCAGCACCTCGGGAATCTGCTCGGTGCCGTCGTAGTTGGGTACGTAGTCGACGGTTTCCTTGTCGAGATCCGCCAGCAGCTCGTGGGCGAGCTTGCGCATGCGCACCTCGGTGTAACGCATCGCCGCCGCGTTGTCGCCATCGATGGAACCGAAGTTGCCCTGGCCGTCCACCAGCGTATAGCGCAGGGAGAAGGGCTGGGCCATGCGCACGATGGTGTCGTAGACGGCCGCGTCACCGTGGGGGTGGTATTTACCGATGACGTCACCCACGACACGGGCGGACTTCTTGTAGGCCTTGTTCCAGTCGTTGCCGAGCTCGTCCATGGCGAAGAGCACCCGGCGATGCACCGGTTTGAGGCCATCCCGCACATCCGGCAGCGCACGCCCCACGATCACGCTCATGGCGTAATCCAGGTAGGACTGTTTGAGTTCTTCTTCGATGTTAACCGGCAGGATCTCTCTGGCTAGCTCTCCCATCGGGACGTCATCCTTCCTGTATTCTGCGGTGGTCTGCGGCGTGCTGCCCGGGCACGCCAAAGCCGCTAATAATACCACAGAAAGGATGAGCCCGGGGAGTCGGAGTCGCCGTAACGGGCCCCGAACGGGGCCCGGAAGGATCAGAGATCAGGTGCCGGCCAGTTCGTCGGTGCGCGCCGCCATAATGAAGTCATTGCGGTGCAGCCCGCCGATCTTGTGGGTCCACCAGGTGACCGTCACCTTGCCATACTCGGTGGTGATCATCGGGTGGTGATCCACCTCTTCGGCCAGCTCACCAACCCTGTTGGTGAAAGCCAGAGCCTCGGCGAAGTTCTTCAGCCTGAAGGTCCGCTCCAGCTGCTCCTCGCCGTTACGGGTGACCGTGGCCCACTCAGGCACCTCCGCACCCAGCTCCTTTTTCTCCTGTTCCGTCGCCAGCGGCGAATCCTTGCTGCAGGCTTCACAGCTCTGCTTTGTCAAGTCGCTCATGGTGCCCTCTCCTGTGCTGTTCTATTCGCCACTCCATCATCACGCGTTGTGGCAGCAGCGTAAAGGTGGAAGATATGCGTCACAGCCCCTTGCTACGCTCTCGAAGAGCCCCCACAGTGGATTGAGGAAGGAGTTCCTAACCCACCGATCCGTAGAGGAGAGGCTCCATGAACAACCCCCACTTCACCATGCCGAAGGTTCGCATCGTGGTTGCCGACGCCAGCCGCGCGCGCCTGTTCACCACGGATTCCCCCAAGGGCGACTTCAAAGAGGTGGATACCCTGATCAACCCCGAAGCGCGACTGCATGACAGTGACCTGACCACGGACCGCCCCGGCCGCCAGGCCGATTCCATGAACAGCGGCCGCAGCGCCATGGAGGAGCACCGCGAACCGAAGGAAGTGGAGGCACAGAGGTTCGCAAAGGAACTGGCGGATAACCTGGAGCACGCCCGCAGCCAGGGCGAACTGGACAAGCTCTACATTGCCGCCCCACCCAAATTCCTGGGCGAGCTGCGCAAGCATCTGAAGCCGGAACTCAAGGCGATCGTAGCGGAGGAGATTGGTAAGGACTTTTCCCAGATGAGCGCCCGGGAACTGCGCAAGCACTTCCCCGAGCGCATCAAGTAG
>JBNJDI010000182.1:0-2656 GCA_051744725.1 Pseudomonadota bacterium
ACCAGCTGGCTGGCACCCAGCTCCGCAAAGCGCGCATCAAAGTCCTTGCCGGTCTGGCAGAAGTGCTCATAGCTGGTGTCGCCCAGCCCCAGCACACCGTAGTGGACGCCCTTCAGCCCGGGCGCCTTGCGGCTGTGCAGGAACTCGTGGAAATCCAGGGCGCCGTCCGGCGGATCGCCTTCGCCATGGGTGGACGCCAGCACGGCCACGAAGCTTTCGCTCTTGAGCTGGCGCGCTTTGTAATCCGCCATGTCCACGACCGTGGCCTTGATGCCCCGGGCACTGGCCTGTTCGCCAAGCATTTCGGCGACGCCTTCGGCATTGCCGGTCTGGGAGCCGTAGAGCACCGTCAGCGAGGGCGCCTCCGCGCCGGCAGCCGCAGCGGCCTGCCCACCGGCGGAGGGCTGACCGGTCTGGGCGGCACGCCAGCCGGCCAGGTACCCGGAGAGCCAGTCAATCTGGTGACCTTCGAGGTTGCCCAGCAGTTCGTTGAGCTGGCGGGCCTGCTCATCAGTCAGGGGTGAGTTGTTTGTTGATAGAGTCATCTGGAATAAACACCGGTTATCAAATAGCACGATTGCCTAAAGGATAACAGGCATAGGTTATCGCCTTAACCCATCCATGGGTCATTATTTATGGATTTTACCGATAACAGATAATGGCTTGTCGGGTGAACACAAAAATCCCGGCCGCAGCCGGGACTCAGAGCCATACAGCGGAGACGGTTCCGTGTTTACCCGAGCTCAGCGCGGGAACTGGCCCGCACCTCGCGCGCACGCCCACCGTCCCGACTGCCCGGGGAGGGGGCGACGACGGCGTTCACTGGATATCCGCGCCGACCCGGACAATTTTCATCGTGTTCGTGCCACCCTGGGCATTCACGTAGTCCCCCTTGGTGATCACGACCCGGTCACCCTCTTCCACCACACCCCGACGCACCAACTCCGAGACCGCCAATGCGTTCGTCTGCTCATTGGGAATCTCGAGCGAATCAAAGGGAACCGTCTGGACCCCGCGCAACAGGACCACACGATGCTGGGTGGCATGGTGTCTGGAAAAAGCGAAGATGGGCAGACTTGATTTAATCCGGGACATCAACCTGGGCGTCGCCCCCGACTCCGTCATACAGATGATCGCGGTAACGCCTTCAAGGTGATTGGCCGCATACATGGCGGACAATGCAACAGCCTCGTCCACCTGCTCCATGGCTTCATGGATACGGTGCTGGGACTGGCGCATGGAGGGATGCTTCTCGGCGCCCAGGCAGATGCGCACCATCGCTTCCACTGCCTCCACGGGATAGTCACCCACTGCGGTTTCAGCGGACAGCATAACGGCATCCGTGTAGTCCATCACCGCGTTGGCCACGTCGGAAACTTCCGCACGGGTCGGCATGGGACTGGTGATCATGGACTCCATCATCTGAGTGGCGGTAATAACGCTGCGGTTCAGCACCCGGGCACGATGGATGATGTGCTTCTGGACACCGACCAGCTCGGCATCACCGATTTCCACTGCGAGATCGCCCCTTGCCACCATGACCACGTCGGATGCCTCGATGACCTCATCGAGCGCCGCCTCGTCATGGGCCAGCTCGGCCCGCTCAATCTTGGCAACCAGGCCAGCCTCCGAGCCGGCTTCTTTCAGAAGCCGGCGCGCCGTGTGCAGATCCTCGGCACTGCGGACGAAGGACACCGCCACATAGTCGGCACCGAGGCGGGCGGCCGTCACAATATCCTCCCTGTCCTTGTCCGTAAGCGCATTGGCGGACAGACCTCCGCCCCGCTTGTTCAGTCCCTTGTTATCGGAAAGAACGCCGCCGATCAGAACCCGGGAGGTGATGCTGTTGTCACCAACCGAGGTCACCTCCATTTCGATCGCCCCATCATCCAGAACCAGCACATCCCCGGGCGTCACATCGTCAACCAGCTGTTCGTAATCGATGCCCACCTGGTGGCTGGTACCGGCGTCCTTGGGCATGGCCGCATCCAGTACGAATTCCTGGCCCGTTGTGAGGGTGACCTTGTGCTCCCTGAAGCCGGAAATACGCAGCTTCGGGCCCTGGAGGTCCGCCAGCAGGGCGACGAACCGCCCCTGGGCAGAAGCCGTCTCCCGCACCCGCCTGGCGCGATCGATATGCTCCTGATCACTGCCATGGGAGAAGTTGAGCCGCGTCACATCGACACCCGCCCCTATAATCGCGGCCAGCGTTTCGGCCGAGTCCGTGGACGGGCCGAGTGTTGAGACTATCTTGGTGCGCCTGAGCATTGAGCTGATCCTGTCGTTACTGGCTTGCCTTCATCAGGGCAACGGCCTTGTCGAGCCTCCGCGTCGAAAAGCCCCATTCATTGTCGTACCACGCCATTACGTTATCGTGACACTGACTGTCTTCGGCTGGATTGCCGCCATGACGCTCCAGCGGCCGCTGACGCGCCCCTACATCAGCAACTCACGCAGGTCCCCAAGAACCCGGGACAACAGGGTGGTAAAACGGGCAGCGTCCGCGCCGTTGATGGCGCGATGATCGTAGGACAGCGACAGCGGCAGCATCAGCCGCGGCTGGAACTGCGCGCCATCCCAGACCGGCTCCATGGCGGCCTTCGAGGCACCGAGGATCGCCACTTCGGGGGCGTTCACGATGGGCGTGAAGGCCGTG
>JBNJDI010000183.1:0-2616 GCA_051744725.1 Pseudomonadota bacterium
GAGCGGCCCAACACCCAGGGCATGGTGATGCACGCGGACGGCGGCATCCTGGGCTCCAAGCCCTACGCGGCCAGTGGCAAGTACATCCACCGCATGTCCGACCACTGCCGCCATTGCGCCTATAACGTGAACGACACGACCGGACCGGATGCCTGCCCGTTCAACAGCCTCTACTGGCATTTCATTCACCGGCACCGCGGCGAGTTCCGGGGCAACCCCCGCATGGGCATGATCTACCGCAACTGGGACGGTCAGGGCGAGGAGAAGCGCGGCGCAGTGCTGGCGAAGGCGGAAGAGGTCCTGATCAATATCGAAAACCTGTAACAGGTAGTCATCCGCCTTTACTGGAACAGATCCATTTGCCCGTTATGGCTCGAGCCGGACTGGTGCTTTGAGCGGCCCGGGGATTGCCGGTTCCGACCCCGTGTGGCGCGGCTGCCGTGGCGTTCCAGAACCAGGTCCGTCACTTCACGGCGGACGTGCTGTTGCCGCCAGGCCTTGATGCGGGCACGGGCGCGGCGGGCCGCTTCCTCGTGATCGATCAGGGGCAAGGGATAGGCGCAGGCGCCGAGACGGCTGCGCTGGGTGGAGGACAGGCCCCAGGGCGTGTGGATCCATTCGTTCGGGACGTCGGCCAGTTCCGGTACCCAGGCACGGATGAAGCGGCCCTCCGGGTCCAGCTTGTGGGACTGCAGGACCGGGTTGTAGATGCGCAGGGCATTGATGCCGGTCAGCCCCGACTGCATCTGTGCCTGGGGGTAGTGAATGCCGGGCTCGTAATCCGTGAACAGGCGCGCCAGGTGCAGCGCCGGTTCCCGCCAGTGCTGGTGCAGATGATAACTGGCCACCGCCATGAGCATGGCCCGCATCCGGAAGTTGATCCAGCCGCTGTGGTGCAGGGCCCGCATGCAGGCGTCCACCAGTGGCCAGCCGGTTGTACCCTCACGCCAGCGCTCGAGCGCTTCCGGCCAGTCGCCGGGGTTCCGCAGTCCTTCCAGGTCCGGATGGATGCTCTGGAACTCGATGGCCGGTTCGTCTTCCAGTTTCTGGATGAAGTGGCAGTGCCAGTGCAGGCGCGAGCGGAAAGCCTTGAGGCTGCGGCGATGGGCGCCGGTGATGTCCGGGGCAGCGGTAGCCGCCCGGCACTGCTGGACGACCCGCCGAAGGGAGGCCGTGCCGTGGGCGATGTGCGGACTCAGGCGCGAGCTTGCTTCCCAGGCGGTAACGGGGCTGGAGATGCGCTTCTCGTACCCCCGGCTTCGCTGCTCGAGGAAATCCGCCAGCAGGGCCTGGCCCTGGCTCATGCCGCCGCGCTGGCGACCGGGGCAGGGGCGCTGATCACGGCAGGCCGGTTCCGTCAGCGACTCAAGGGCGCGAGGATCGGCTGTTAATGCCGGGGTGAGGCGTGAAGGCGCTGGGTAAGCGGGCGCCTCCATGACCCGGCGCCAGGCGTGATCCCAGTGGTCGCGGTTATGCGGGCCCCGAACCACACCGAACTGGCGGTATTCCCGCCACTGGATGCCCTGTTGCCGGCACCAGCGGGCTACGGCGCGGTCGCGCTGGAAGGTCCAGTCGTTGCCGGTCTCCTCGTGGCTCACAAGCCGGGTGAACCCGGTTTCTTCCCTGAGTCTGTGCAGGACGGCGGTTACCTCGCCGTGACGCACAATCAGCGGTGCGCCCAGCTCACGCAGTGCCGCATCCAGGTCGAGCAATGAGTCGTGCATGAAGGCCCACTGGCGTTCACTGGTGTCCGGCAGCTGCCAGTAGTCCGGCTCCACCACGTAAAGCGGAATCACATTATCGTCGGCCGCGGCGTCATGCAGTGGCCCATGATCGTCCACCCGCAGGTCGCGCTTGAACCAGACAACCGTCGTCATCGCAGCACCTCCTGCGGATGCTGTTTATGACGCCGGCAGCGTTCACTGCAGTAGATGACCTGGTCCCAGCAACGGGCCCACTTGCGACGCCACTTGAAGGGGCGCCCGCAGACCGGGCAGGTTTTTTCGGGGAGTGGTTTGTGACCCATGTTCCAGCATACGCCCGCTTGCCGGTGCTGGACTGCTCGCGCGGTGGGTCCATACCGGGGCTTCATTGCGTATCATAGGGGGAAACGCCACAAGTACCGGGTAACCGCTTAATGAATGAATCGAAGACCAATATCGCGTTGATCGGCATGCCGGGCTCGGGCAAGAGCACGGTGGGCGTGCTTCTGGCCAAGGCCAGCGGCCGGGACTTTGTGGATACGGACCTGCTGATCCAGAGCCGCGCGGGGGCCACCCTGCAGACGATTGTGGATGAGAACGGCTACGAGGCGCTGCGCGAGGTGGAGGAGCAGGTGCTGCTGTCGCTGGAGCTCTCCAACCACGTGATCGCCACCGGTGGCAGCGTGGTCTACAGCGAAGCCGGTATGGCGCACCTGAAAACCAGCAGTGTGGTGGTTTTTCTGGATGTCTCCCTGGAGACCGTGCGGAAGCGTATTGGGGACTACAGCCTGCGGGGTATTTCCAAGCGCCCGGAGCAGACCATCGAGGATCTGTTTGATGAGCGCCTGGATCTGTACCGGCGCTTCGCGGACATTGCCATCACCTGTGATGGCCGCTCGATGGAGGAGGTGTG
>JBNJDI010000184.1:0-2524 GCA_051744725.1 Pseudomonadota bacterium
TTCTCGATCAGCCAGGCCACCAGCTTGGTGTCGCGGTCGCTCAGGTGGTGCTGCTCGCAGAAGCGGGCGGCGTCGATAGCGCCGAGTTCCGAATGGTCGCCGCCGCGGCCCTTGGCCACATCGTGGAAAAGGCCGGCCACGTACAGCAGCTCCGGCTTCGGCAGCTGGTGGCTCAGCCTTGAGGCCAGCGGGAACTGCTCACGGCCGTCGGCGGTCTGCATGTGCACCATGTTGCCGATCACCCTCAGGGTATGGGCATCCACGGTGTAGACGTGGAACAGGTCGTACTGCATCTGCCCGATGATGCTGCCGAACTCCGGCAGGTAACGCCCGAGCACGTTGTAGCGCTTCATGTAGGACAGGGTGGTGTCCAGTTCGTGGGGCGTGCGCAGCAGTTCCATGAACAGGGTGGTGCAGGCCAGGTTCTGGCGGAAGGCGTCGTCAATCAGGTGCCGGTGGGCCCGGATGGCGCGGATGGTCGGCGCCCGGATGCCTTTCACTTCCGGGTGCTGGGCCAGAACCAGGAAGATCTCCATCAGCGCATAGGGCGCATAGGCGAAGACTTGGGTGTTGATTGCCTCAATATAGCCATTGCGGATCTGGAAACGGCGGTTGACCGGCTGGATCTGTTCCGTCTCGTCCGCGCGCAGGATCTCTTCATCCAGATGCTGCAGGATGACGTCCGTGAGCTCGGCCAGCGCCAGAACACTGCGGTAGTAGGCCTGCATCATCAGTTCCACGCCCAGGCGCCCGTCCTGTTCATCGAAACCGAGCATGCGGGCCAGATCCGGCTGGTAGTCGAACAGCAGGCGGTTCTCGTTGCGTCCGGCGAGGATCTGAAGCCCGAAGCGCAGCTGCCACAGGAAGGTCTCGCCCTCGCGCAGGATCTCGAATTCCTCATCCGAGAGGATGGAGAAGTACCTCAGGTCGGGTGGGTCGTCCAGCCCGAAGTGGCGGCGGGCCACCCAGATGATGGTCTGGATGTCGCGCAGGGCGCCGGGAGAGGCCTTGAGGTTGGGTTCCAGGTTGTATTCGGTGGCCCCGTACTTGCCGTGGCGCTGCTGCTGCTCGCGACGCTTGGCGGCGAAATACGCCCGGTCGGAGAGGGTATCGCTGGAGTAAACGCGCTTGCGCAGCTGCCTGGGGAGTTCCGTGTTGCCGGCGATCAGCCGGGTCTCGAGCATGTTGGTGAGGATGGTCGCATCCTCGCGCGCGGTGGAGACGCACTCCTCGATGCTGCGCACGCTGTGGCCGATGTCCAGCCCCAGATCCCAGAGCAGGGTCAGGAAGCCCGAAAGGGCTTCTTCGTGCGCCTGGGCGCCGGCCTCGCCGGTCAGGATCAGGAGGTCGATGTCCGACCAGGGGTGAAGTTCGCCGCGGCCGTAACCGCCAACGGCCACGAGGGAAAGGTCCTGCGCTTCGCCCAGGGGGGAGTGCTCCCAGAGCAGCGACAGCACGGTATCCATGATGCGGGCGCGACCGTGCACCAGTGAGCGGACATCGGTGCCGGCGCGGAAGGCATCCGCCATGACCTGCTGCAGGTGCTCAAGATGCCGGCGCACGGGCACGCCCGGGGAGGCTGAATGGCGGATCTCCTCGGCCAGGGCGCCGGGGTCCAGATGCTGGTCCGGGTCAAAGATGGGGCCGGTCGTTGTCATCACAGGCTCATCCCCGCTGGTGGATACTGTAGGAGCGAGCCTTGCTCGCGATCTTCCATGTACCCGCAGTCTGTGTCGGATCGCTTGCGGGGCAAGCTCCTACAGCAACAATGCTTCAGGCTGGCTCCTCACCGTTACGCAGGGTCAGGATCTCGTAACCATCCGCGGTGACGAGCACCGTATGTTCCCATTGTGCCGACAGTTTGCGATCCCGGGTAACCACTGTCCAGCCGTCCGGCAGTACCTTGCTGTGGCGTTTGCCCTGATTGACCATGGGCTCAATGGTGAAGGTCATGCCCTCCTGCAGTTCCAGCCCGGTACCCGGCTTGCCGAAGTGCATCACCTGGGGTTCCTCGTGAAAACCCTTGCCAATGCCGTGGCCGCAGTACTCGCGCACGATGCTGTAGTGATTGGACTCGGCGTGCTTCTGGATGGCGGCACCGATGTCGCCGAGCCTGGCACCGGGACGGACCACCTCGATACCGCGGAACAGGCATTCACGGGTGACCCGGTTGAGCCTTTCGGCCGCGGGGTTGGCCTTGCCGGCGACGAACATCTTGCTGGTATCGCCGTGGTAGCCGTCCTTGATGACGGTGACGTCGATGTTGAGTATGTCGCCGTTCTTCAGGGCCTTATTCTCATTGGGAATGCCATGACAGATCACCTGGTTGACGGAGATGCACACGGACTTGGGGAACCCCTTGTAGTTCAGCGGTGCCGGGGTCGCCCCATGCTCAATGATGTACTCATGGCAGATCCGGTCGAGTTCCTCCGTGGTGACGCCGGGCTTTACGTGCTCGCCGATCATCTCCAGAACACTGGCGGCCAGTCGGCACGCCACCCGCATCTTCTCGATTTCCTCGGCG